>CANISR010000073.1 GCA_947470105.1 Fidelibacterota bacterium
CCCGAGTCTATTAATTGTCCCTGGTACATTTAATTCCGGTCTGCATGCGCGCTAAGACGAAATCAAAGACTAAGCCCAAACCCGCGATGGCTGTTGTCCTTCTCGCCGGCGGCAATCCGCAAATCGCCAAGGCGGATGGCGACGCTCCGGTGCGGGCGTATATCGCGGCGCTCTCGGGCTGGAAGCGGGACGTCGCCACGCAGCTTGATGCGCTCATCGTGCGGACCGTGCCCAAGGCGCGCAAGGCGGTGAAGTGGAACTCGCCGTTTTACGGCATGGAGGGGAAGGGGTGGTTCGTGTCGTTCCACGTCTTCACCCGCTATGTGAAGGTGACCTTCTTCCGTGGCGCGTCATTGAAACCCGCCCCGGCCGGAGGTGCTGCCAAGGACGCGCGCTGGATCGACATCCACGAGGACGATTTCGACGAAGCCAAACTGGCCAAGTGGATCAAGCAGGCGGCGGCGTTGCTTGGCTGGGATCCTAGCCGGACGGCTTAAGGCTCGCGCGCAGCTTCGCCGTCGCCGCGGTATCCACCGCGGTCCCGGCAATCACCACGCCGTAATGCGCCTTGGCGATGTCAGCCGTCAGCAGCCCATCCAGCACGTTGTCCAGCACCGACGCCGGATCGCGCTTGAAGGGGTCGCCGTAGCCGCCGCCGCTGGGGCCGTATGACGTCAGCCGGTCGCCGGCTTTGGCCTTCTGGTAAGGCACCTTCGAGGGCATGGACTGGGTCTTGCCGCTGCTGATCTGGTCGAGCTGCGCCGGCTGGCCATCGGTGCCGCCGCCGAAGCCCCAGGGGCGGTACTTATGGCCGTCGCCTTCGATGGAGAAGCCGCCGTCGCCGAGATAGGTGAACTCGCGCACCGACCCGATGCCGCCTCGGAATTCGCCGGGCGCCACCACATCCTCGCGCAGCTCATAGCGGTCCACGCGTAAGGGCAGGTGGGATTCCATGTCCTCAATGGGGTTGTTGCGGGTGTTGGCGAACAGGGTGTCTACGGCGTCCATGCCGTCGATGCCGTGACGGCCGCCGTAGGAGCCCTCCAGGATTTCCATATGCACCCAAGGGGCGCCGGCGTTGTCGCCGCTGAAGGCGATGACGCGCAGGTTGCCGATGCCGGCGCTGACCTGCTTCGGCGTGGCCTGCGACAGTGCCTTCATGACCGTATCCGCGAGCGCATTGCCCGGGCAGAAGCGGGCGATGACCGGGGCGGGGAAGATGGGGTTGGCCAGACAGCCCAACGGCGCCACGATCTTGATGGGGCGCGTCAGGCCGCTGTTCTGGGGGATGGGTCCATAGGTGACGCTGTCCAGCAGCACCGAGCGCACCGTGAGCCACACGGCGCAATCGACCGTGCCTTCGAACGGCATGTTGATGGGGCGGTCGGAGACCTGGGGCGCGGTGCCGGTGAGGTCCACCGTCATCTCGTCGCCTTTGATGGTGATGGTGGCGCGGATGGGCAGGTCGCGGCGGCTGGCGTTTGAATCGTCCAGGAAGCCATCGATATGGGTGGTGGCGCTGTAGACGCCGTCGGGGATCTCAGAGATGGCGGTGCGCATCAGGCGCTCGGAGTAATCCATGAGGTCTTCGCAGGCGTTGGTGACGGTCGTCTTGCCGTAACGGCGCACCAGTTCCAGGAACCGTTGGGCGCCGATCTGGGCAGAGGCGATCTGGGCTTCCATGTCGCCGACGACGAGATCCGAGATGCGGATGTTGTCGCGCATGATGTGCCAGACCATGGCGTTCTTCTTGCCGGCTTCGATCACCTTGATGGCTTTGAACTGCAGGCCCTCGGCGTAAGTGTCCACCGCGTCGACGATGCCGCAGCTTCCCGGAGTATGGGCGCCGATATCGAGGTGGTGGGCGGTGGTGACGGAGAAACCCAGCAGATCGTCGCCGTCGAACACCGGCACGCAGAAGCCCACGTCGGGCCCATGAGAGGCGCCGCCGTAAGGATCGTTGTGCATGATTACGTCGCCGGGGCCGATGGTCTCGCCGCGGGCCGCCATCTGTTTCAGGATACCGCGCACGTAACCGGGGATCGGGCCTGACTGCAACGGCGTGCTCATCTTGCATTCGCAGAGCTGCCGGCCTTCCGCATCGGTCAGCGCCGCGCCGAAGTCCTCGGATTCGCGGATGATGCTGGAATAGCTCATGCGCATGAGCTTGTGCCCCATCTCGATGGCGATGCTCTCGAGGGCGCCCTGGATCACCGCGCCGGTGATGGCGTCGACCCGGGTGTTGGCGGGCTTGGAATTGCGCACATAATTCATTTGGAGGCCCCTTCGCGCGTGAGGATGAGGTTGCCGATTTTATCCTGCTGCGCTGTCCAGCGCGGCGGGACGACGGTGGTGCTGTCTTTCTGCAAGAATATCGCGGGACCCTGGATGGGGACACCGACCGGGAGTTGATGCCGGCGGTAGATGCCTGTGTCGAAAGTCTTCAGCTCTCCGTCCACTCGGAACACGCATTGGCCGGACCGGATGAGGGCCTTCTCAAGACTGCCGTCCTTGGGCGCGCTCAAGGACTTGATCTTGGGCATGGCGCCGATACCCACCAGGCGGATGTTGACCACTTCGATGACGCTGTCCTTGAAGCAGTGGCCGTATTCCCGCTGGTGCAGGGCATGGAACTCCGCCCACACTTTTTCAAGCGCGGCCGCGTCGAGCACGCCCGCCGGGATCGGAGTCTTGAGCTCGTAGCCTTGGCCCACGTAGCGCAAGTCGCCGTCGCGAACAAAAGTGAGCTTGCTGGTGTCCAGGTGATCGCTGGCGAACTGGGCCACGAGCTGCTTTTCCATGGCCGCGAAGTCGCTGTTGAAGCGGGCGAGGTCGGGCTTGGAGCTGAGCTGGAACTGGGTGCGGATGGCCTCGTACTTGAGATCGGTGGTGAGCAGCCCCATGGCCGAGGTGATGCCGGGGTAGGGTGGCACGATGACCTCGGGGATTTCGAGAATGTCCGCCACTTCCGCGCCATGCAGCGGACCGGCGCCGCCGAAGGCCACCAGCGCGAAACCGCGCGGGTCCACGCCCTTCTGCACCGTGCGCGAGCGGATGGCGTTGGCCATGTTGCTGTTGATGACGGTGAGGATGCCCTCGGCCGTTTCCTGGGTGCTCATGCCCAGGGCGGAGGCCAGGTTCTCAACGGCGCGGGTGGCGGCGGCGAAGTCCAGTTTCATGCCGCCGCCGAGGAAGTCGTCCTTATCCAGGCGGCCGAGTACCAAATTCGCGTCAGTGACCGTGGGTTCGGTGCCGCCTTTGCCATAAGCCGCAGGCCCGGGCACCGCACCGGCGCTGCGTGGGCCGACACGGAAAGCGCCACCGCGGTCCAGGTGAGCGATGGAGCCGCCGCCCGCCCCGATGGTGTGGATGTCGATCATGGGCAGCAGCAGCGGGAACCCGGCGATGGAGGTGCTGCGCGGATCGGTCTCGGCGAATTTGCCGTCCACGACCAGGCCGATGTCGGCGCTGGTGCCGCCGATGTCGAAGGTGATGAGTTTGCGTCTGCCACTCAAGCCGCCGACCCAGTCGCCACCCAGCACGCCGCCGACAAGACCCGAGAGCAGGGTGATGGCGGGCTTCTCCACCACCATGGCCGGTGTGGCGACGCCGCCGTTGGAGGCCATGATGCGCAGGTCGGCGGTGATGCCGGCGGCGCGCAAAGCGCCTTCAAGGCGGCCCACGTAGCTGCTCATCTTCGGACCGATGAAGGCCGAGAGGCAGGTGGTGGTGAAGCGCTCGAACTCACGGAACTGCGGCGACACGCCGGATGAGGTGCAGAGGAAAACTCCCGGCAGTTCCTCGGCCAGGATCTGTCTGGCCCGGTCTTCGTGGGCGGGATTGAGGTAAGCGAACAGGAAACATACCGCGACCGCCTCGACGCCCTCGGCCTTCAGCTCCTTGGCGACAGCGCGCACGCCGGCTTCGTCGAGGGGTTCGAGTTCCTCACCGCGCGGCGGCACCAGGCGGCCGGCTACCACCTTGCGGTGGCGGCGTTTCACCAGCGGCCGGTTCTGCCACGGCAGTTCCTGCATGATCGAGTAGTGCTCGACCCGCTGGTGGCGGGCGATGTGAATGATGTCGCGGAAGCCTTTGTTGGTGACCATGCCTGTCACTGCGCCCTTATGCTCAAGGACCGCGTTGGTGGCGGTGGTGGTGCCGTGCAGGACGTAGCTGATGTCGCCTGGGGCTACCGCGTTGTCGCGGCAGATCTCAGTGATGCCCTGGAGGATGGCGCGCGAAGGATCGTCGGGCGTGGTCGCGACCTTGTGGATCGCAACTTCGCCGCTGGTCATGTCGCACAAAACGATGTCGGTGAATGTGCCGCCGACATCAACGCCGATTGTCTTCATCGCGCCGTCTCTCCCCCCCGCGTTTCTTCTGCTTATTTCTTCAGACGATAGAGTACATCACGGGGAATATCCGGGACTTCCTCGGTGGCCACCACTTTACCCGCGCCGCCGGTGATCTGATTGATCACCAGGGGCAGGCTCGCCTGAATATGCAGCTCCTTGGAGAAGGAGCGCGGCCCCAGGCTTGTGGGGGCCCGTTTGTAGGTTTCCAGTTCCGCCACCACGGGCTTGGCGTCCACCGTGCCGGTCTTGGTGACGGCCTGAGCCCACAGCTCGAACCAGGCGTAGATGGGATAGGCGTGCTGGTTGATGGGTCCTGCGCCGTACTTGGCCTTGAAGGCGTCGGTGAGGGCGTTCACCGTGGGCCGCGGATCGCCGAAGATCGAGGCCTGCACCGCCACATAGAATTCCGTGAGGTTCGGCACGGAGGCCAGCCAGAAGGTGCCGTCCAGGCCGACGCCGGTCATGATGGGAACCGTGATTCCGGCGGCGCGCAGTTGGCGGATGGCGCTGGGGCCGCCCGGCGAATAGCTGCACAGCATGATGGCCTCAAGCTTGCCGGCCTTCATGGTGTTGGCGATGCGGGTGATCTGCGAGGCGATGGACGGATCGCCGTTCTTGAAGGTGTCGCGGCCCACGATCTTGCCGCCCTTGGCCTCGAACATCCAGTCGTAGCCGGCGCAGAGCGACTTGTCGTATTCGACCGAGTCATCCAGCAGCACATAGCCGGTGGTGAACTTCTTCTCGTTGAGGCTGAATAGCGCCAGCGCAGCGCCTTCGGACTGGGCGGTGCTGGATGCGCTGAAGGAAAGGTTTCCGACGCCGAGCGGGCCCATCTTGGGATCGCCGGCGCAGAGCGACACGGAGATCACACCCGCGCGCTGGGCCTGCAGCGCCGCCGGCGCGCCATAGTCGTAATCGCAGGTCACGACCACAACGGACGCACCATCGCGCACCACGGCCTGGCCGGCCTTGGCGCCCTCGGCCCTATCGGATTTGGTGTCGGCCTCCACCACCTTGAGCTTGCGGCCCATGACGCCGCCTTTGGCGTTGGTCTGTTCGATCCACAGCTTCGCCATACGGGTGCCGTCGCTGTCGTAGGGTTGCAGGAACCCGGACTGGGCGGTGGCGAAGCCGATGACGATGTCCTGGGCCTGGGCAGACGCGGTAAAGAGCGCGACAGCGGCCAGGCCGGACAATATGGCGTTCATGGTTTTCATCTCTACTTTTTCAGCCGGTAAAGCACTTCGCGCGGCACTTCCGGCGCGTCGATGATCACCGTGGCCTTGCCCTTGCCGTCGGTGATCTGGTTGATCACCAGAGGCGCGGTGGCCTGGATATGCAGGTCTTTGGAGAAAGAGCGGGGGCCCAGGGCAGTAGCTTCGTTCTTATAAGTCTCCATCTCCGCCACCACGGTCTTGCCTTCGGTAGCCTTGGTCTTGGCGACGGCCTTGGCCCAGAGCTGGAACCAGGCGTAGATCGGATATGCGTGCTGGTTGATGGGCTCGACGCCGTACTTGGCTTTGAACTTGGCCTTGACCGCTTCGACCGACGGACGCGGATCGCCGAAGATCGAGGCCTGCACCGCCACATAATATTCCGAGAGGTTCGGCACGGCCCCGAACCAGAACGTCCCATCCAGTCCTACGCCGGTCATGATGGGAAGGTTGATGCCGGCGGCGCGCAGTTGCCGGATGGCGCTGGGGCCGCCCGGCGAATAACTGCAGAGCATGATGGCCTCGACCTTCTCGGTCTTCATGGCGGTGGACAGCCGCGTGATCTGCGAGGCGATGGTGGGGTCGGCATTCTTGAACGTATCTTTGCCGACTATCTTCCCGCCCTTGAGCGGGAACAGCCATTCGTAGCCGGCGCAGAGCGACTTGTCGTACTCGATGGATTCATCCAGCAGCACATAGCCGGTGGTGAACTTCTTTTCCGTAAGGCTCCATTGTGCGAGTGCTGCGCCCTCGGCCTGCGCCACGTTGGAAGCGCTGAAGGACAGGTTGCCGACGCCCAGCGGACCCATCTTGGGGTCCCCGGCGCAGATGGAGACCGAAATCACGCCGGCGCGTTGCGCCTGAAGTGCTGCCGGCGAGCCGAAGTCATAGTCGCAGGTCACAACAACGACCGCGGCGCCGTCGCGCAATACCGCTTGCCCCGCCTTGGCGCCTTCGGTGCGGTCGGACTTGGTGTCGGCGAACACGGCGCGCAGCTTCTTGCCCATGAGGCCGCCGGCGGCGTTGGTTTCTTCCATCCACAACTGCGCCATGCGGGCGCCATCGGCATCGTAGGGAATCTGCGGGCCCGATTGGGCAATGGCGAAGCCGATGACGATTTCGTCTGCTGCGGCGTACGCCGGAGTCACGGCAAAAGCCGAGCCCATAACCGCGAGCCCGGCCAGAAAAGTCCCTGCGTTCACGTTCACGTCCCCCTGTTTCGATACCGAAAGGGCAGCCCGAAACGCCTCCCACGCTTTGGCGTACCACCGGTATATTCGACCGCCGGGTCGAATATAAAAAGCCATTAATTGGTGGACTCTCGGCGATATTTTGCTGGCAGTATGGGGCGGGGAGACACAGGGGAGTCGGCGGGGCGCGCGTTCGGATGGTTGATCCATTGCTAAGGGTGCCGCAGCCCACGGCCGCGGAGTTGGCGGCTGAGGGCGTGAGCGTGCGATTTCAAGGCCTGGCGGCCCTCAGCGAGGTCAATCTCACCCTCCTCCGCGGCGAAATCGTCGGCCTCATTGGCCCCAATGGCGCCGGCAAGACCACCCTCATCAACTGCCTCACGGGTTTCCAGCGTCCGACCACCGGCCGGGTGGCTTTGGCGCGCGAGGACACCGCCGGCTGGAACCCCGCCCGCTTCCGCAAGGCGGGTGTCGCCCGCACGTTCCAGGCGGGCCGCCTGTTCCGCGACATGACAGTGGCCGAGAACGTCGAGGTCACCGGTGTCGGTCTAGGTCTGGATCGGAAATCAGCCCACAGCGTTGCCATGGAGGTGCTCGACTGGCTCGGCATCGCCGATAAGGCGGCACGCACGGCCGGCACGCTGGATTACACCGACGAGCGGCGCGTGGGCATTGCCCGCGCCTTGGTCTTGCCGCCCGCCTTCATCCTCATGGACGAACCTGCAGCCGGAATGTCCGACAGTGAAGGCGAAGACCTCGTGGGTCTGGTGACCTCGATCCCAACGAAGTTCGGCTGCGGCGTGCTCATCATCGAACACAACATGCGGGTGATCATGAACGTGAGCCACAGATTGTACGTGCTCGACGGCGGCCGCACAGTTGCCCAGGGCACGCCGGCGGAAGTGCAGGCCAATCCGGCGGTCATCAGCGCCTATCTGGGGGCGGATGTCTGACATGCTCCAGGTAGAAAACCTTCATGTGAGTTACGGCGGGATCGCTGCGGTGCGCGGGTTGTCGCTGACCGTGGCCGCGGGCGAAGTGGTCGCCATCATCGGCCCCAACGGCGCGGGCAAATCCACGACCCTGGCCGCCATCGCCGGCGGCGTGAGCCCGCGGGAAGGGACGATCACTTATGGCGGTATGGGCATTACCGGCCGGCGGCCGGAGGACATTGCGCGCATGGGTGTATCGCTGGTGCCCGAAGGCCGCCATGTATTCGCCACCCTGACGGTGGAAGAGAATCTCGCCATCGGCACTTATATGCTTGGTCACCGCAGCAAAACATCGGCCGACGTGGCCGCGGTGCTGGAGCGCTTTCCGCGGCTGCAGGAACGCCGGCATTTTCCGGCGGGGCGCCTGTCCGGCGGCGAGCAGCAGATGCTGGTCATCGCCCGCGCCATGCTCACCCAGCCGAAATTGATGCTGGTGGATGAGCCGTCCTTGGGGCTGGCGCCGCTGATCATCGACCAGGTTTACGACATCCTGCTGGATCTGCGCCGGCGGCAAGGCCTGAGCCTGTTGATCGTGGAGCAGAGCACCAGTCGCATCCTGAAGCACGCCGACCGCATTTATGTGGTGCGGAGCGGCGCGGTCCAGCTTGTGGATCGGGCGCAGGCGCTCAAGGACGGCGAGGCGATCAAACGCGCCTATTTCGGGTTCGAGGAGGTGCGGGCATGATCAACCTCGCGCAGAACCTCATCGACGCCCTCAGCCTCGGCAGCCTCTACGCCCTGGTGGCGTTGGGCATCGGGCTGCTGTTCAGCATTTTGCGGCTCATCAACCTGGCCCACGGCGACTTCATCACGGTCGGCGCCTTTGCCTTGATCGTGCCGTCCATGGAGGTGACCGCGCAGCTCGCCATCGGCGCGCTCAATCCCGTACTGCTGATCCCGAGCATCGCGCTTATTGTGGTGATCGTGGCCCTCATGACCGACTGGGCGGTGTTTCGCCCGCTGCGCCGGGCGCCGCAGCCGTCCATGATGATTGCGTCCTTTGCGGTGAGCTACATCATCCAGAACGGCCTGATCATGATCTACGGCGCCCGGCCGAAGAACGTGAATCTGTGGCCGGCGCTGACCGGACAGCTCTCCATCGGTCCCTTGCGCATCGCGACGTTACAGATCGTGACCATCGTGGTGACGCTGGTTCTGATGGCCGGGCTGGCCTTGTTCCTCAAGCGCACGTCCTACGGTATCCAGATGCGCGCCGCCGCCGAGGACTTCCGCATGGCGCGCTATCTTGGTGTGCGCGGCAACTTGGTGATCGGCATGGCCTTCGGGATCAGCGGCGCGCTGGCCTCGGCGGTGTCGCTGCTGTTCCTATCGCAGACCGGGTCGCTGGAAACCGGTCTTGGTGTGCCGCTGGCGCTGTTCGGGCTCGTCGCGGTGGTCATCGGCGGCATGGGCAGCCTGGTGGGGGCCGTGGTCGGTGGATTTCTGGTGGGCTTTATCGTCACCTTGCTGCAGGCTTATCTGCCGCCGGACTTGCGCTCCTTTCGTGATGCCTTTGCGTTCACCTTCGTCATCGCCATCCTGCTGTGGCGCCCTGCGGGCCTGATCCGCGCCAAAGCCTTCGACCAACGGGTATAGGGCATGAAAATTCCGCTGCCCGCGCGTTTCAGGACTCCGGTGCTTCTCATGGCCGGCCTCACGCTGCTAGTCGCACTCGCCACCGCCATCGGCAGCGAACAGCTCAACTTCACGCTCACTGAAATGCTGATCCGCATGATCGTGGTCATTGGCCTTTACATGTTCGTCGGCAACTCCGGGATCATGTCCTTCGGGCATATCGGCTTCATGGGCATAGGCGCCTACGTCACTGCCTGGGCCACTCTGGCGCCCGAATGGAAGCAGGTGATGCTCCAAGGACTGCCGGCGTTCCTCCAGGAGCACACCTATCCGTTCCCGGTCGCGGTCCTGGCCTCAGGCCTGGTCGCCGCCGGCGTGGCGCTGATCCTGGGCGCCGCCATCATGCGGCTCAACGGCCTGGCGGCGTCCATCGCCACCTTCGCCTTCCTCGCCATCGTCTACAGCGTCTATTCCAACTGGGAGAGCGTCACCGGCGGCACCAGTTCAGTCATCGGCATCCCCACCGTCGTGGGGCCGTGGACCGCGGTTGCGTTCGCCTGCCTCGCGGTGGTGGCAGCCTATGCGTTCCAGGTCTCGCGCTACGGCCTGATGCTGCGGGCGTCGCGCGATGACGAAGTGGCGGCGCAATCGTCCTCGGTCGATATCGTTCGCGTGCGCCTGGTGGCGTTCGTCTGCAGCGCATTCCTGGTGGGTATGGGCGGCGCACTCTACGCCCACTTTCTCGGCGTGCTGACGACGGATGCGTTCTATCTCGCGCTCTCGTTCGTGACCTTGTCCATGCTCGTGGTCGGCGGCATCGGCAGTTTGACGGGAGCGGTCGCCGGAACCCTCGCTGTCACCTTGATCGTGGAAATTTTGCGCGCCTGTGAACGCGGCTTTGCGCTCGGCGGTGCGCAGATTTCCTTGCCGCGCGGCAGTCAGGAGATCGGTTTGGGACTCGCCCTGGCCCTGGTGCTGATTTTCCGGCCCGCCGGCATCAGCCGCTCGCGCGAGCTGTAAAACACCCGTTGCGCAAGCTTGTGGCGGGACTCTTTCGCCATATGTAGTGGCCATAAGCGTCGCCGCACATAGCGAAACGGACCGCTTGCATTGCTATTTTGGCCAATAAGCCCTACATAATATGTGTCGACTCACCATGGGTTGACCAGTTTCGCACTCTGGCTTGAGAGCCTAGCCCGGTCCCCCCTCGAAGTTAACGCCGTGGCGCGTCTGCGTCCCGGCCACGCATTTTTTGGAGAACGAGAATGCCTACCGGGACCGTGAAGTGGTTCAATGCGACCAAGGGCTTTGGTTTCATCCAGCCTGAAGACGGATCGAAGGATGTGTTCGTACACATCTCGGCCGTCGAGCGCGCCGGCATTGCTCGCCTCAACGAAGGCCAGAAGCTTAGCTACGAAATCCAGCAGGAACGCGGCAAGTCCTCCGCTGGCAACCTGAAGGCTCTCTAAACCAACCCGGAGGCGCGCTCGTCGCCTCGCCCGCACTAAATTACGGTCGCGCGCGTTCGCGGGAGAATGCACCGGCGCTGAAAAGCGTCAGTGATTGACGCCCAGCCGACGCACGCGATACCGATTCCCGCTGATTGCGATTTTGGCGGCGCCAGTAAAAGGAGCCACCCATGACAACCTCTTCCAGCCGACTGCAGTTCCTGGTCGACCGTACCCCCGCTGGCAAGCGCGTGATGCGCCACCAGTACACCCTGGGCCAATTGGTCAGGGTGCTGCCCAGCGCGTTCGGGCGGAAGTCCAAGGAGATGGAGAAGTCGCTTCACGGCGACGACTTCGAAGTGACACGCCTGCTGCCCGAGGAAGCCTCGATCTTCCACTACCGCATCAAGAACACCTCCACCGGCCAGGAGCGGGTAGTCGCCGAAAGTGAATTGAGTGTGGCGGACGCGTCTCCGCGCTAACGCGGAAACGAGAATGTCCACGATGAATGGCGACCACGAGAAGGCCGGGCGCGACCGCGCGGAGCAACTCCGTACGCTGGCCTCGGCCCCGCGCGACCGCGGCGCGAAATCCAACCCGCTCGGCCTAATCGAGGAAGATGCGGCCGACGATTACGATCGCATGGCCCGTACATTCGGGCCATCAACCAGGCTTACGGAGAGTCCCGAAACGATCGCTGACGCCCTTCCGATTGGGGGCGCCAAGAAATAGCCGTCTCAGAGATAACCGTCTTTGAGGGCGCCACGGCGCCCTCGTATGAAGCCGGCAACACCATAAAAAAGGAATGCGCGCATGGCTGGTAAACAATCGCCGGATGAGCTGAGAAGAGAGCGCGCGGCACGAAACGAGAAAAAAGGCGACACCGCCTTTCTGATCGAGCGCAAACGCATTCAGGTCGCGAACGACGAAAAAACCCTTCGCCTTAGAACGCTGCGCCTGGCCAAGGAAGCGGCCGAGCGCGAGGTCGCCGCCGCGGCCGCCGCCGAACTGGCGGCCAATCCACCGCCGCCGAAGAAGACTAAGAAGCGCGCTGTCGCGGCACCTGCTGCCGAATAGGCCAACGCCCGCGTTCCCACACCGGGGCTGGCCTGCCCGCCCCGGTGTGGACGTTCGAATCACTGCACAAGACTAAGCTCAAACGCTAAACTGGGGCCCTCGAGCACGGGGGACCTCGCGCTTCCGCTTCTTGTAGGCGCTGCGGCGCCGCGCCGGCCCTTGCGCGTGGTGCTGATGGGGCAGGCGCTGCTGCAGCACAATCTCACCAACGAACAGTGGCCGAGCGCCGGCAAATTCCAGGCCCTGTTCTCCGGCGCCGACACGGTGTTCACGGACCTCGAAACCGCCATCAAGGGCGCCCATGCTGAAGCGCCGCTGCGCAACGACCAGTTCCTGCACGCGGCCGGCACCGGGATCATCGACCGCCTCGCCAATATTGGGATCAATACGTTCGCCACGTCCAACAATCATGCCTTCGATTTCGGCGCCGGCGGAATCCGCGACGCCATCGAGGCCCTGGACGCTCGCGGGTTGACTCATGCCGGCACCGGCATGGACCTTGCGCGGGCCGCCACACCCGGCTACCGCACCACCGAGGCCGGCACCGTGGCCCTGGTGGCCATGGCCTCGGGCGCGGTCATGGCCGGCGCCATGGCGGGTCCGAAAAAGCCCGGAGTAAACGAGGTGCGGCGCGGACCCACCAATGATCTGGATGAGAGCGATGTCGGCCGTTATCTCGCAGCCATCCGCGACGCCGCAACCAGGAGCGACGTGGTGATCGCCTATCAGCACAATCACTATTGGGAAAAGGACATGGCCGATACGCCGCGGTGGCAGCGGTCCTTTGCCCACCGCGCCATCGACGCCGGCGCCAGCATCTTCGTCGCCCACGGCGCGCCGCTGCTGCACGGCATCGAAATCTACCGCGGCAAGGCGATCTTCTACGATCTCGGCGGCTTCTTCTTCCAGACCGTCACCAAGCCCGGCCACTACCCGCCCGAAGTGTGGCAGAGCGTGGTGGTGGATTGCCGCTGTACCAGGGCCGGGTTCGAGCGCATATCGCTCACGCCGGTGCAGATGAACGACACCGGGACAGGCGGCACAACAGATATGGAAACCCGCGGTATGCCGCGGATCGCCGACGGCGCGGAAGGCAAGGCCATCCTCGAGCGCATGGCGCGGATCTCGGAACCTTACCGCACGAAGTTCACTTTCACGCCGCGCGGCGCGGATATCGCCGTAGGCTAGAGGCAGGCGAAAACATCGCGATGGCCGATGACCAAAGCGCTGGTGTTGGCTAAGCGGTCGGCAAGCCAGCCATCGATATCCGCGGTGTTCAGGTCGCCGGTCTCTCGCGCCGCCCCGGCGATGCCCGCCAGCAAATCCCGCACAAGTGTCGCCATCCGCTGGTCGAGGGTCCAAGGGCTGTCGCCGGCTTCGATGGTGTAGCCCGCGTCGATGAACGCCTGCTCCAGGTAGCGCGCGGCCGCTGGACCCGCAGAAGGTCCAAAGCCCTTGTCGCCGCGCTGGTGTTTGCGAAACGCCGTGAACACGGGCTCATCAAACGCATGCACAGGTTCCGCCGTCATCACGCCGTCCACCGTCAGGGTGATGAGCGCGGGCAGCCGTCGCGCCGCGAGCGCCGAGACAAATGCATCGATCCAGGACGTAGACGGCAGATCGAGCAAAGCCGAAGCCGTGACCAGGCCGGTCTCCGCGGGCCACGGCGTGGGTGCGCGGCCAAAATCGTGTTGCAGCGTCCGGATGCGGATGTTGTGATCGTCTGCAGTCATCCAGCCATCCAGCGCCGTCATGGCCGCCGCCAGATTGCGGTGGTCGTGATCGATCAGGACCCACGCCTGGCGGCGGGGCAGGAGCGGGGCCAGAGCGCGCACCGAGGCGCCGGTGCCGGCGCCCATATCGCAGATCGTGAGCTCATCCCGGCCGCCAAAGGCCAGCCGGCAGGCCGCGAGAACCTGGGGATTGCGTGCCGCTCTGTCCGCGGGTTCACGGAGCGCCAGCCATTCGGGCGAAAAACCGGTCATCGTGTTCCCGTATAACAGAGTGAGGCCATATTAACTCTTATTACCAAGCGTGTTGCCTGGGGCACATCCGCACTGAAACAGCAAACTGTTGGTTTGGAGACAGCATCCCCGATGGATTGACCGATTTTCTATGATAAGCTGAGAGCAAGTCTATTGCTCACAAGAGACGATTCGGCACCCCGGTTCAACACCCCGCGCAACGCGGGCTGGCCGTCGGCGTGCCTGGACGAATTGGGGGAGACCACATGTCTACTTTACGCACCACACAGCACCTCGGCGCCCGTACGGAATTCCGCTTCGACTACCTGAGCGCATTCATGGCCACGGCCAGCGTTGCGGCCCTGGTTGCGGCCGCGCCCGCGCTCGGCGCGGAACCCGCGGCGGCCCAGACCGCGCAAGCCCCGGTCGAGGAAATTGTCGTCACCGGTACGCGCGTGGTGCGCGACGGCTATGAAGCGCCCACGCCGCTCACGGTCGTCGGCGTCGAGCAGATCCAGAACTCGGCCACGCCGAACATCGCCGACTTCGTCAACACTCTACCGTCCATGGCGGGCGCCGCCACGCCGCAGACCTCGCAGCAGACCGTCAGCGCGGGTACCGCCGGCATCAATACCATCAACCTGAGAAACATTGGCACCAACCGCACGCTGGTGCTGCTCGACGGCCAACGCAACGCGCCTTCGACCGTGACCGGCGCGGTCGACGTCAACAACATTCCACAGACCCTGGTCAGCCGGGTCGACATCGTCACCGGCGGCGCCAGCGCGGCCTACGGGTCCGACGCGCTCTCGGGCGTGGTCAACTTCGTCCTCGACAAGAAGTTCACCGGCCTCAAAGGCGAAGTATCCGGCGGCGTGACCACCTACGGCGACGATCGCAACTGGAAGGTCAACCTGACCGCGGGCGTTCCGTTCGCGGCCGACCGCGGACATGTCTTGCTCAGCGCCGAAGCGGTGCGCTCGGACGGTATCCTCAACGGCTACAACCGCGGCTGGATCAATCAAGGCGCCAACATCATCATCAATCCCGCCTACGGCACCGGCCCCGGCCAGAGCACTTCGGTGCCGCAGCAACTGGTCCGCACCCGCGTCGGCATCGCACAGGCCACGCCGGGCAGCATCATCACCTCCGGGCCGCTCAAGGGCATCTACTTCGGACCTGGCGGCGTGCCGGCTCAGTACAATTATGGCGAATTGGTCTCACCCAGCGTCTGGAACGTGGGCGGCGACTGGAAGTCGACCATTAAGTCCCCGGACCAGTCGCTGGACAGCCCGACGACCCGGCAATCCATGTTCACGCGCTTCGCCTACGACATCACCGAAAACATTAATGTCTACGTCCAGTACGCCTGGAACTACGCCAGCGTCTATTCGGTCGACAACTACACTTACAACATCGCCAATATCTCGCTGAAACCTGACAATGCCTTCTTCCCGGCGTCGGTCGCGGCGCAGATCGCGGCGAATAAGCTGACGTCCATCCTGATCGGCACCATGAACCAGGATCTGGGCGTGTTCGGCACCCTCAACAACCGCACCACCCGGCGCTTCGTCGCCGGCGCCGACGGCCGGTTCGATGCTTTCGACACGGCCTGGACCTGGAACTTCTATTTCCAGAAAGGCGTCACCCATTCGTCCGAACACACCACCGGTGTCGCGCAGCGCGACAAGTATACGAACGCCATCGATGCAGTCCGCAACCCGCAGGGGCTGATCGTCTGCCGCGTCACGCTCACCAACCCTAACAGCGGCTGCGTTCCCTGGAACCTGCTCGGCATCGGCGTGAACTCGCAGGCCGCCCTCAATTATATTCAAGGCGGCACCAGCGGCAATTCGCTCAGCCCGCAGGGCCAGGCGTCGCGTATCCAGCACTTCGAGGAAGACGTTTACGCGGTCTCCATCACCGGCGAGCCGTTCTCGACCTGGGCCGGACCGGTCTCGGTTGCGACCGGGGTGGAAAGCCGCCTGGAGAAGGTGTTCGGCATTTCCGATCCCGACTCCCTCAGAAACAATTGGCAGTTCGGCAACTTCCTGCCCAACTTCGGCCGCTACACTGTGACCGAAGGCTTCGTCGAAACCGTCATCCCGCTTGCCAAGGATACGGTCTGGGCGCGGTCGCTCGACGTCAACGCCGCCATGCGGGCCACCAGCTATTCGACGTCGGGCTATGTGACCACCTGGAAGGTGGGCGCAACCTACACGCCGATCGACGATATCCGCTTCCGCGCGACACGTTCCCGCGACATCCGTGCGCCGAACCTCTCCGAGCTGTTCGCTGCCGGAACCGCCAACACCAACACCGTGTTCGACCGCTTCAACAACAACGCCAACACCCAGTACCAGGGCGCTGTGGTCGGCAATTCGGCTCTGAAGCCTGAAAAGGCCGACACCACCGGCCTCGGCGTCGTGCTGACGCCGCAGTTTTTCCCCGGCTTCAATGCGTCGTTCGATTATTACAACATCAATATCAGCGATGCGATCGGCACAGTCACCGCACAGCAGATTGTCGACTTCTGCTTCCAGGGCAACCAGGCTTACTGCCCGGCGATCATCCGCGGCGTGCAGAACGGCGTCAACGTCATCACCCAGATCCGCATCACGCCCTTCAATCTCGTGACGGAAACCAATCGCGGCTATGACATCGAAGCCAGCTACCGGACGCCGCTCGACGTCATCAACAGCGACTGGAGCGGCAATATCGCACTGCGCTTCCTCGCCACCCACTACCTGAAGCGCTACCAGAATAACGGCATCAATCCGCCGACCGATACCGTGGGCACGAACTCCGCCGGCGGTCCGCCGAACTGGCGTTATGTCGCCGACCTCACCTGGTCGAACGATCCCATCACGGCGTCGCTCACTATGCGCGGCGTAAGCGCGGGCGTGTACAACACGTCCTACATCGAGTGCACGAGCGGTTGCCCTGTCTCCACAACGGTCAATCCCACCCAGGACACCAACCACCTCGCCGGCGCGAAGTACTTCGATCTAGCACTCACCTACA
>CANISR010000074.1 GCA_947470105.1 Fidelibacterota bacterium
CTGGGATCCCAGTTTCCCGCGAGATCGAGGAAGCCGATGACCTTTGCCGGGTTGATCATTCCCGAAATCAGTAGCCCGGCGCCGAACAGAAGGCCGGCCACAAGGCCGCCTAAAATGCGTGCCATGCCTTAGCCTCCCGCCAGCAGGTGGCGAACAATGAACGTGGTCGCGACGCCCGCGATCATAAACACCGCCGTCGCTATGATCGAACGGGTCGAGAGCCGAGCGATACCGCACACACCGTGGCCGCTTGTGCAGCCGTTGCCGAGGACCGTTCCAAATCCCACGAGGAGGCCCGCAAAAATCATGACCGGGAGCGGCGCACCAAAGGTAATATCCGGGCGGCCACCACTCACAAGCAGCAGGCCCAGCGGCGCAGCTATTATTCCGGCCAGGAAAGCGATGCGCCATCCGCGGTCGGGCGCCGGTCCCTTGAGCGACAGCATGCCGGCGGTGATGCCGCTGATACCGGCAATGCGTCCGTTCAAGAGCATCAGAACGACCGCTGACGCGCCGATCAGTGCGCCACCCATCAGTGACGCGAAGGGTGTGAAGGTGTCCATCGGCTGCTCCCCTGACTTAGGCCTGGCTGCAGTATCGCATTCTCTGTGAGTTGTCCCACGGGATCACATTCCCACAGTTGACCCGGATCAACTGCATATGCCTAACGCGTGATATGTCTTTGAGCCGGCGCGCAATCTTGAAAGACATGATGACCGGCACCACGGCAGACCATTCACCCGGATTTGTTGAGCATCCGACGCGATTCCTGTTCTTCACGGGTAAGGGCGGGGTTGGCAAAACCTCGATTGCGGCGGCCACCGCCTTGGCGCTGGCGGACCAGGGCAAATCGGTACTCCTGGTGAGCACCGATCCGGCATCCAATCTGGATGAAATACTTGGCGTTCTGCTCACCAATCATCCCGTCGCCGTTCCCGGCGCGGCGCGCATCCAGGTTTTGAATATTGATCCGGCGGCTGCCGCCGACGCCTACCGTGCGCGTGTCTTGGCGCAGATGGACCCCGGCGCGACCGCCGGCGAACGGCAGACTGTCGCAGAACAACTGTCGGGCTCCTGCACAACCGAGATCGCCGCCTTCGATGAATTCGTGGGTCGATTGACTGACCCCGATCCTCAGCACGATCACGTCATTTTCGATACCGCGCCCACCGGCCACACCCTCCGTCTGCTGAGCTTGCCGAAGGCCTGGAGCGGATTCCTGGAGGGCAATGATCGGGGAGCGTCGTGTCTCGGCCCCCACTCCGGACTCAAGACCCAGGAAGCGCGGTTCAAGGCCGCGCTGACTCACCTCAGCGATTCTGCGACCACAACTGTCGTTCTGGTCACACGGCCTGAAAAAGGCGCCATCGCCGAAGCCGGGCGCACCTCACTCGAACTGCAGGGCATGGGGCTCTCCAATCAGCGGCTCGTGGTCAACGGCGTCTTCCGCGCAACAGATCGTTCCGATGCGATTGCCGCCTCCCTGGAAGACCAGGGACGCGCCGCGCTTTCTGAATTGCCCCCGGCGCTGCGCCTGCTGCCCCGGGACGACATCCCGCTGCGCTCCAGGGATATGCTCGGCTTGCAGGCCTTGCGGTCCCTGTTTGCTCCGGACGCGGGCGGCGGGGCGGCGCCCGAGCCTGCTGTTGTGATCCCGATGGGCGACGCGCTTCCGAGACTTGACCAACTGATAGACGGCCTCTCCGCTGATCGCAGGGGCCTGATCATGGTCATGGGGAAGGGCGGGGTCGGCAAGACGACCATTGCCGCCGCCATTGCCGTTGGCCTGGTCGAACGCGGGCACTCGGTACACCTCACGACAACCGACCCGGCCGCGCACATTGCGCTGACTCTCGCCGGCGAACTTCCGGGATTGCGCGTCTCCAGGATCGATCCGAAGGCGGAGACTGACCGATATGTCGCCAAGATCATGAATCGCAATCGCGACCTCGATGAACAGGGGCAGGCTCTCTTGCGCGAGGATCTGCAGTCGCCCTGCACGGAGGAAGTCGCCGTCTTCCACGCGTTCTCACATATCGTTGCCGAGGGCCGCGACGCCTTTGTCGTGCTGGATACCGCGCCGACCGGCCACTCGTTGCTCCTGATGGACACCACGGGCGCTTACCATCGGCAGATGACACGTCATGTGGACCCGCAGGACTCCAGCGGGCGCATCGTTACGCCGATGATGCGGCTTCAGGATCAAAGCTATACCCGCGTTGTGTTGGTCACCCTTGCGGAGACCACGCCGGTGTCCCAAGCCGCGGCTCTCCAGGATGACCTGCGCCGCGCAAAAATCGAACCCTATGCCTGGATCATCAATAAGAGCCTGCTTGCCGCCGGAACCCGCGACCCTCTGCTCAGGCAACGGCTGATCGGTGAGCGGCAGCAGATCGACCGTGTGCGGCGTGGCCTGGCGACGAAGCTCTTTTTCCTGCCGTGGCAAGTCCAACCGCCGGTTGGCTTGATCGCCCTGAAAGGTCTGGCTCAAAAATGTGCTTAGGAAAGGGTGTGAGGCGGCCCCTTTGCCACGGCGCGGATGTTCTCGCATTAGGTGTCCGCGGGCAACTTGCGATTATGCTGCCAGGGCAGCTATTCCACCGCCGCTGCCTAGGACTGCACAGCGATACACTTTAGAATCATCTTTAAACCGCCTGAAAAGCGGCGTTCAGGAATATCTCATGGCTGGCAAGACCAGCGACTATTTAAGTCCGTTCAAGATCCTGGTGGCCGAGCCGAACCCGTTGATGTGTCGCGTGACGCGTCAGTTGCTGTCGATGCTGGGGGCGCGGCGCATCTTCACCGTCAGCGACAGCGAAACCGCCAAGTCCTATCTCAAGCAGGGCGAGATCGATTTCATCCTGTCCGAGTGGTACCTCTACACCTCCGACGGTATCGACCTCGTACGCTGGCTGCGCGCCCAGAGGAGCGACATCCGCTACACGCCGTTCATCATGGTCACGTCCCAGACCCGGATGCAGAACGTGATCATGGCGCGCAACCTCGGTATCACCGAGTTCGTGGCCAAGCCGTTCTCGGCCAATTCGCTGATCACGCGCATCAAGGAAGTGATTGAGCGCCCACGGCCCTTCGTCAGCACCAGCCGATATTTCGGCCCGGACCGGCGGCGGCGCACGAAGATCACGGATGAGGGCGCCGACCGGCGCAAAAGCGAGGCGCTCCTGATCGACGGCCGCCACCTGACCCAGGACCAGATCGACAACGTCGTCGCGGGCGACAGCATCCGCTAACGGGATCTAGCCGGGCGAATCCCGCCGCCACACGGGCATATATGTCTGTGGAGGGCGCATTTCGCCTTGGCGGTCCCCTCACCCCGTGCCTAAAATCGGGGTTCCACCGCTGTCAGCGGGGCGGCACCCGCTGATTCTTTAAAACCGTGGACTCCCATGAGTTTCCTCTGGTTAACCGCCCTGTGGTCCCTGCTCAGCCTGCCCCTCATGGTGCTGGGCTACATCCTGTTGCTCCGCCGCCAGAAGGCAGCCGCGGTGCGCTATCCCAATCTCGCCATGGTGCGCGCGGCCATGGGCGCCGCCCGCTGGCGCCGCCATGTGCCGCCGGCGCTGTTCATGATTGCGGTGACCATAATCCTGCTGGCGGCGGCCCGGCCCCAGGCCTTCGTCACCCTGCCATCGCAACGTTCGACCCTCATCCTCGCCATGGATGTCTCGGGCAGCATGCGCGCCGAGGACGTGGCGCCCAACCGCATCTCCGCCGCCCAGGCCGCCGCCAAGGCTTTCGTCGCCGAGCAGCCGCCCGATGTGCGCCTCGGCCTCGTGGCCTATGCGGGCGCGGCCATGCTGGTGCAGACGCCGACCTTCGAGCGTGAGTCCATCATCGCCGCCATCAGCCGCTTCCAGACCCAGCGCGGCACCAATATCGGCAGCGGCCTGCTGACCTCGCTGGAAGCCCTGTTCCCCGACGCCGATTTCTCGGACCTGCAGCGCGGCCGTGACTTCCGCGATCGCAGCGCCGGCCCGTCCGTGGGCCCATTGGGCGGCGCGCCTCTGGGGGCCGCGCCCAAGGCCGATGAGAAGAAGGAAGCGTTCGTGCCGGTGGCGCCCGGCTCCTACAAGAACGGCGCTATCATCCTCATGACCGATGGCCAGTCCACCACCGGCCCCAACCCGCTGGAAGCGGCCCGCCGTGCCGCCCAGCGCGGCGTGCGCGTCTACACCGTCGGCTTCGGGTCACCCAACGGCACGTTGACCAGCTTCGACGGATTTTCCATGCGCGTGCAGTTGGATGAACAGATGCTGCGCGAGATCGCCGACATCACCCGCGGCGCCTACTTCCGCGCCGAGACCGCCGCCGAACTGACCAAGGTCTACCAGTCGCTCAATGCACAGACGGTGCTGGAGACCACCAAGACCGAGGTCACCGCCCTGTTCGCCGCCGGCGCCGCCCTGGTATTCTTCCTCGCCGGCGTGCTGTCGTTCCTGTGGTTCGGCAGAGTTTCGGCTTAGGCCTGGCGCGGGGCTAACCGCTCCATTTCGGCGGCCAGCAAACTCCAGTCGATGGGTTTAATCAAAATGCTGTTCGCGCCGGCCGCCAGGTAGGCGGCCCGGTTTTCCTGCAGTGCATCCGCGGTCAGCGCGATGATCGGCGTATCTGCAATGGGCGCCGTCTCCCCGCGAATGACGCGCATGGCATCGGGCCCATCCATGACGGGCATCTGCATATCCATCAGAATGATGTCAAAGCGCTCCTGCCGGATTGCGGCGACTGCGGCGGCCCCATCATTGGTCGCGGTCACCGCGTGCCCCCTGCGCTCCAGAACGGTGGTCAGCAGTGATCGGATTGACGCGTTGTCTTCGGCCAACAGCACGCGCAGGGGCCGCGCCGCCAGGGCCGACGGAGCGGTGGTCCCCACCCCCGCCGCGGCCTCGACTTTCACCGGACCGGCGGGAGCAAGCGTCACGGTGAAGCCGAATGTGGAGCCCGTGCCGGGCTGGCTCAGCACCCAGATGTGCCCGCCCATGGTCTCGGCAAGTTTCTTGCTGATGCTGAGCCCCAGACCTGTGCCGCCGTACCTGCGCGATGTCGACACATCCTCTTGCACAAAGGGCTCAAACAGGCGGTCGCGATCTGCGGACGCGATGCCGATTCCCGTATCCGACACCAGCGTTTCAATCACGGTGTGCCCGGCGCCGTTGGAACTTGCGCTTACGGCGACGGAAATCCTGCCGTTGGTCGTGAACTTGTTGGCGTTGCCGACGAGATTCATGAGGATCTGGCGGTACTTCTTTGCGTCGCCCCGGAAGGCCGACGACGTGCTCACTTTGACCTCGATGACATTGGCCTTTTCCAACGCCACGGGGGCAAACAAGGCGCAGGTTTCCTGCACCAGGCTGCCTAGCGAGAAGTCCACGCTCTCCAAGTCCACATGGCCGGCTTCAATCTTGGAGAAATCGAGAATGTCGTTGACCAGATCGAGCAATGTCCGCGTTGAGTGGGTAAGCTTCTTCAACCACTCCTGCTGCTCACCGTTCAGGGAGCTATCAAGCAACAGGTCCGCCAGTCCCAGCACCGCGGTTATGGGCGTCCGGATCTCGTGTCTGATGGTGGCGAGGAAGCGGTTTTTGGAAACGCTGGCCGCTTCCGCATCCCGCCGCGCCTTTTGCAGGGCTTGCGTCGCTTCGACCCGCGCGGTGATATCCCTGACGACACAGACAAGCTGCGGCCCCGTGGCGGCGACCATCTCGCTTGCAAAAACCTCCACCGGGAAATCGCGCCCCAGCCTGTTTCGCCCGGTTAACTCAAGCAGCGCGCCCGTCGCGTTCCCATGCAGCACGCCCGCCGCCGCGAATTCGGGAATGAACTTGTTCACGGACTGACCAACCAACGCATCGGCCGCATATTGAAATATGGAGGTCATGGCGCGATTGGCGGAAATAACGATTCCCTTGTCGTCGATAGTGACGATGCCATCTTGAACGCTGTTCAGGATGGCCTGGAGATGTTCCTCGGCGTCCCTGACCTTGCGCTCGGCCTCCTTAATCGGCGTTACGTCGGTCACCAGCACGATAAAGCCCGCCACCACGCCGGCTGCATCTTTGTCCGGAACATAGATGGCCCAGGTGTGCCCCGTGCTTCCATCCGTCTTGGTCAGAGTTCGCTCGAACCGTTGGACGGTCCCGGCGAGCGCGCCGCGAATGTAGGGTTCGTTCAACGCGAACAGCCGTGGCCCCAACAGGCTTTGAATGGAATTGCCGATCACCGCCTCGGGCAGCTTTCCAAACCATTCCATGTAGGGGCGGTTCGCAAAGCGGCAGATCAAATCCTTATCCCAATAGGCAACCAGTCCGGGGGTCGCGTCCGCAATCTCCTGAAGGAAATGTCCGCGTTCGCGAACCGCGGCCATGGACAACTCCTCCTCGACGCAATCGGCGAGGTCGCGCAGAACGGCAAGATCTTCGGCACTCAGCGTGCGCGGACGCCCATCGATGATGCAGAGCGTGCCGACCCGCGCCCCGTCGGGCGCGTGGAGCGGCGCGCCCGCGTAAAATCGGATTTTGGGATCGCCGCAAACCAGGGGGTTGTCCGCGAAATCCGGGTTCAGGGCCGCGTCAGGGACAACGAGTGTCTCGTCGCGGAGGATGGCGTGGCCACAAAATGAAATTTCCCTGGAGGTCTCAGCCGCGTCCAGCCCCTGGCGGGACTTGAACCATTGCCGCTCCGCGTCCACCAGGCTTACGAGCGCAGTGGAGACCCCAAAATGACTTTTCGCGATTCGGGTGATGCGGTCAAAACGCTCTTCCGGCGACGTGTCCAGGATCCGCAAACCGTGAAGCGACCTCAGTCGGGCCGCCTCTTCTGTCGGTATCGGCGGGCATTTCACGGGCGACTACTCTCAGCGGATCGGAGATCAAGTTTTGGCGGTCAACGGGGCCCGCATACTAGGAGGCTATCCGCCCTTTCGACAATCAAAACAATAGGCCGGCCGCGGCGCCGCCTGCTTCACAGGGATTAAAGGAGCAGCAGAGGGCGTCGGATTGTCCAAGGACCTGGAGGCCACCAGGCCCGAGATTTCAGTCCCGTTCGAGGTGACTGACCTGCGCCGTTAGCCCAACGCCAAAGCCATATTGTCGCGGGCAACCAGTACGCCCTCCCAGGTCTGGCGCGCTTCGTCTTCCAGGCGCGCCATAAAAGAGTCTTCGTGATTGGGGTCATGGTGGAACAGAGCCAGCCGCTTGGCATTGGCTGCCTTGCATAGACGAACGCCTTCCTGCCAGGTCGAGTGGCCCCAGCCGACCTTCGACGGGAATTCCTCGTCGGTGTAGGTCGCGTTGTAGATGACAAGGTCGGCGTCGCGGATGAGATCGAGGACGTTCTGGTCGGGCGAGCCTGGGACATGCTCGGTATCGGTGACGTAGCAGATCACCTGCCCTTCCACCTCGATACGGTAGCCGGTGGCGCCGTCCGCATGGTGGTTAAGAGGGGTGGTGCGCACCACGGCGCCCGGCGCCAGATCGGTGAGCACCTCGCCCGCGCGGAAATCTTCAAACGACGTCGTCTCGGTGGCGTACCAATTCTTGAGCGGATGAGGATAGGTCGGGCCGGGCCCATAAGCATTGGCGAACACCGCACCGACGCCGCCCTTATCGGCCAGCTGCCCGGCAAGGACCCTGACCTTCCAGCCGTGTGTCTGGATGGGCGCGAAGAACGACAGGCCGATAATATGGTCCCAGTGGCAATGCGACAGCAGCACGACGGCCGATTGGCTGCGGCGGCGGACATACTCGTTGCCGCAAAAGCGAATTCCGGTGCCGGCGTCCAGGATCAGCGCCGTGTCGCCCCAGGCGACTTCGACGCAACTGGTATTCCCGCCGTAAACGATATGCTCCTGCGTCGGACACGGCATGTGTCCGCGCACACCCCAAAACTTGACGTTCACCGTCATGTGCGCGCTTCTCCTAGTTCTGCGGCAGGTCGCCGCTGCCCACCAGCACCGGCTCGGGCCGGTAGAGCGCTGGATACCTGCGGGCCAGCTCACGCACCTTCGGGATGTCGCTGTATGCGATGTAGCCGTCGGTCGGATGCAGCGTCAGGTAATCCTGGTGATAGCTCTCGGCCGCATAGAACACTTTGCCCGGCTCAATCTTCGTCGCGACCGGCGCTTTATATACATGGGCGAGGTTGAGCTGGACGATATAGGCCCGGGCGATGCCGGCCTGGCTGTCGTTGGCCGGGAAGATCGCCGAACGGTACTGGGTGCCGTGATCAGGACCCTGCTTATTCAGTTGCGTCGGATCGTGCGCCACCGAGAAGTAGATCTGCAGCAAACGACCCAAGGAGATCTGCTTCGGGTCATAGGTGACCTGAACGGCTTCGGCGTGGCCGGTGTCGCCGTCGCTCACCCGGTCATAGCTGGCGGTCGCGGGCGCGCCGCCGGCGTAGCCCGATACGGCGCTGGTGACGCCTTTCACGTGCTGAAATACCCCCTGCACGCCCCAGAAGCATCCGCCCGCGAGCACAACGGTTTCAGTGGTGTTTGCGGTTTGGAGTTGATCCAGAGCTGGCGGCGGTATGGTGGTGAAGTCTTCGGCGCGCGCCGCCCCCGCCGCCATCAGCGCAACGCAAAGCAAGCCTGTGCGGATGGTCATGATTCCCCCCCAAAACGATCCACAGCTTTTTGATGGTAACACGGGAACAAGGTCCCGCGCGCTTCGTTCTCCATGCCTAACGCTTCGGTATTTAAGCGGGCGGCGGAATATATGCCGGAAGATGGGACCAGCGACCTGAGCGCGGACTTCCTGCAGCGGGCCACAGAGGCGCGCGGCAAGGCCACATCCGCCTCCAATTATTTCCTCATGGACGAATATCTCGATATCGCAGCGGCTTGGCGCACCCTGGCGGCGGAGGCCGAACGGTTGTCGGTGGAGCGTGGGCGGCCCATAGCATTCACGCCCCGCCCTTCCCTTGGTCCGCTCCGTCCCCCGGCCCGTCAGGCGCTGACTTTGGTTGCAGTGCAAAATCTGGCGAAGGCTCTGCCCCCGGCCCTACCGGCCAATCTGCTATCTGCCAATCTGCTATCGGAAAGACGCGAGCGTCCGGCGCTGCAGCCCCTGCGCATCGAAATTCCCCGGCGCTAGCCACTGCTCGAAGGCGGCGCGGATCGCCGGCCACTCTTTGTCCGTGACCGCGTACCAGGCGGTGTCGCGGCTCCGGCCGTTGTAAATGATCGCCTGACGGAAGATGCCCTCGAAGGTATAGCCGTACCGTTCGGCGGCGCTGCGCGAGCCCGCGTGCAAGGCGTCGCATTTCCATTCGTGACGGCGGTAGCCCAATTCATCGAAGGCGCGGCGCATGAACAGGTAGATGGCCTCGGTTGCGGCCGGCGTGCGCTTGAGCGCCGCGGAATAAACAATACCACCCACCTCGATCACACCGTTGGCCGGATCGATGCGCATATGCGCTGCCGTGCCCAGCGCTTTCCCCGTCGCCTGGTCGATGATGACGAACTGCAGCGGGTCATTCAGCGCCGCCGCCTCACGCGCCCAGGTCATATAGGCATCGACGGTTTCGAAGGGTCCGCGCGGCAGATAGGTCCAGTCGCGCCAGTCGGGGGCTTTGGCATATTCCGCGTAGAGCTCTCGTCCATGGCGGTCGGCGTCGAGCTTCTCCAGCCGGCAGTAACGCCCCTGCATGGGCGTGTGCGGCGGCAGCGGCCGGGTAGTCCAGCCTTCCACCGCATCGCCGATGGGTTGGCCGAAGGAATTGACGCGCGTCATTTGGTCAGTACGGCGACGAGTTCGATTTCCGCAACGCAATCCGGATGGAACAGAGCGGCGACGCCCAGCAGCGTGCTGGCGGGCGGGCGCGCCAGATTGATGTAGCGGTTGCGCACGCCCCGCAGGATCGGAATGGCTGCCGGCGTCAGGCCGACGATATAGGTGGTCATGCGCGCCACGTGATCGAACGAGGCGCCGGCGGCTTTCAGCGTGACCGCAAGATTGTCGTAGATCGACACCAACTGCAGCTCCAACTGTCCCGGCGCCACCATGGAGCCGTCCGGATTGAGCGGCACATGGCCCGAGAGGAACAGCATGCGCCCCTCGGCGAACATGCCTTGGGAAAGGCCGGGGATGGAATACCCAGGGGGAACGACGGCTTCGAGGGTCATACAGTGCTCCTGTGATGGGGAGAGGAAAAAGCCGCGCTACGCGCCGCCCGCCGGCCCCGGTATCGCGACGTCACCGTGTTTGCCGGTCCAGTCGGCTTTGCCGGGGACGCGGCCCTTGCCGGGGAGCGACAGGCCCCCCGGGCCGGCGCCGATGACGAAGCCGAGGAGGTTCACTTCGAAGCCCTCTTTGCCCGCCAGCATGAATCCAAACACCCCGCCCAGCGATAACTGCACGCCGGTGCCGCTGGGGGCTGCGGCCACGACTTTCCAGCCGGTGTAGTCCTTGCCGATGGCATTGCCGGGCAGCGCCAGGCGCAGATCCGGAATGGCGCGCGCGATATGGGCGATGAAGGTGTTGCTGTTGGGACCCGGCCAGGCGGTGTAGCGGTCGGGGTACGGGTAAGAGTCCACCGCCGCCGGCAGGGCGGCGATGATCTTTTCGGCGTCGGCGCCGCGGATATCCTGCAGCAGCTTGGGTGCGGAGCCGTACCACTCGCGGTCCGGCGTGGCGGTGTCGGTGATGCGGATGGACTGGCGGCTGTATTCCACGCCGAAGCCCACCACCTCGTAACGCCGATAGGTGGAAGCACCCGCGGGCTTCACCGCAATCCAGCAATGATCGGCGAAGTTGCCGCGCCAGCCCCAGGCCTTGGCCGCATAGGCCTGCACCACGGCGGGCTCATAGTCGGCAGGCGCCGGCGCCCAGCCCACGGGCCGCGACGTAGCGTTGCGCCAATCGGCGGCGCGCACGCTAGGGCCGAAGGCGGTACGCACCACAGGCATGGCTAACAGCGCCGCCACGACAAACCCTGCGATCACGGGCTTCTTCATTCCCATAGGTTCACAGCCAATGCGCTTCCGCCATCATGGCAACGGGACCGTTCTCCCGCGCCGTCCATAGCTTCATATACTCTGGTTCCCGCGCCGCATGGAGGGCGAAAGGCGCGTCCACAAACAGCGGCGACTGGCCGCGGAAGGAGAACCGCGCCGGTGGCTTGCCCATCAGCTCCGCCGCGTAGTGCAGCACCAAGGTCGCCTGCAGGGGACCATGAACCACCAGGTTGGGGTAGCCTTCGACCTCGGTCGTATAGGCTTTGTCGTAGTGGATGCGGTGGCCGTTGAAGGTCAGCGCCGAATAGCGGAACAACTGCACCGCGCTCGGCGTCATGACGCGCGTTTCCGCGCCGCGCGGCGCGGGCGGTGCTGCTGGCGCGCTGGTGTTCATGTCCCGGTAGACGATGTTGTGCCGTTCCTCGACCGCGAGCCGGCCGTTTGCTGCGATCCTATGATCCACATCGACAAAGCACAGCGTGCCGCTGCGCCCTTCTTTCACGGTCACATCGGCGATGCGTGACGTGCGTGTGACGGCATCACCTATGCGGAGATCGCCGTGGAAGGTGATCTCGCCACCAGCCCACATGCGGCGCGGCAGCGGCACCGGCGGCAGGAAGCCGCCTCGCTTGAGGTGTCCGTCCGGGCCGAGGTCGTCCAAGGGCACGGCGGGAATGGCCAGGCAAAGGTGGATCAGGCGCGGCGCGATGGCGTCGACCGTTTCGGGCAAACCCACCGTGGCGCGGAATTTCTGCACCAGGGCGGCCGTCACCACATCGCTGGCGGTGTCTTCGCGTCCGATCCAGGTCTTGAGATGGGCGATGTCGAGGGATTCAGTCATGGGACTCACCCAGAGCCGGCACGGCGCCGTAAGTGCGCGGAGACCCGCGCACAATGGGACCGGGCGCCGGATATGAAACAGGCCCCGCCGGCGTTTCCACCGTGATGCGCCGCAGGTGCGGGTGCTTGGCCAGGGCCGCCATATCGTTGACGGCGGCGAAGGCGATGTCGGCGGCGATCAACTGCTTCTCCGCGTCCGCCGCATCCAGCGCCGCGAACGCCGCCGCCACCATGCCGTCGGTGGCGGCGCGGTTCGCCACCCGGTCCATATTGGTCTTGAAGCGCGGATCAGTGACCGCCTCGGGCCTTTTCAAAAAATCCACGGCGAGCTTGGCCCACTCGCGCTCGCTCTGGATGGAGATCAGCAGGCTCTTGCCGTCCTTGGTCGTGAACACGCCGTAGGGCGAGATGGAGGGATGGGCGAGGCCCAGGCGTTTGGGCGGCTTGCCGGCCTCCTGGTGCAGCAGCGGCACCGTCAGCCAGTCGGCCATGACGTCGAACATGGAGATGCGGATATCGGCGCCTTCCCCACTCACGCCACGCCCGATGAGCGCTTCAAGGATGGCGGCATGGGCCGTGGCGCCGGTGGCGATATCGACGATGGACACCCCGACCCGGGCCGGCTCATCAGGGCCGCCGGTGATGGAGGCCAGGCCGGACTCCGCCTGGATCAGGAGATCATAGGCCTTGCGGTCGGTGAACGGACCCTCGTCACCATAGCCGCTGATGGAACAGGCGATCAGGCGCGGATGCCTGGCGCGTAAAGCCGCGATGCCGAAGCCTAAGCGGTCCAGGGCGCGGGGTTTGATGTTCTGCACGAACACATCAGCCGTGGCGAGCAACGCGGCAAATGCCGCCTTGCCATCGGCGGTGGCGAGATCGAGGACCCGGGATTGTTTGCCGCGATTGAGCCAGACAAAATAGCTGCTCTGGCCCTTGGCCGCATCATCATAGCCGCGGGCAAAATCGCCTTCCGGGCGTTCGATCTTGATGACGCGCGCGCCGGCATCGGCCAGACGTGCGGTGCAAAACGGCGCGGCCACCGCCTGTTCGAGGGCGACGACCACAAGTCCATCCAAAGGGCGCGCGGGCGCAGTCATGCGGGCACTTTGCATTACCCCCGCGCTGTGCCGCAATTAAAATGCAGTTCCCTGAATTCAGTGCGACAATCCGCTCATGAACATCGCGGAAGACGCCCGCTGGATCGGCCAGCCCCTGGACCTCGGCAGTGATCTCAAGGCCGAGGTCGCCAACACGCGCCACCTGGTACGCCTGCTGTCCGACCATGCCAACGCCAACCGCGCCAGCGCCGCGGCGGCTTATGCCTGCGACCTGCTCGACAAGACCCTGGCGGCGAAGGTCACCGGCCCCGTGGCCTGCGCCAAAGGCTGCCACCACTGCTGCCACACCTATGTGAGCGCGACGATCCCCGAGATCCTGCGCCTCGCGGCCGTCATCCGCGAAAATAATCTGCCGATTGCGGGAATCACCGACGCCGCCGGGCGCGCGGCTGCCATCGGCCAGGACGGCCGTTTCCTCAACCGCGTGTCATGCCCGCTCCTGAGCGACGGCGCCTGCACGGCGTATGGGGGCCGCCCGTTGGCCTGCCGCACCATGCTGTCGCGGTCGCTGCAGGCGTGTCTGGACTACTTCCCCCTCACCGGCGCCGGCGCGCTGATGTACGCCGGCGGCGCGCGGGAAACCCGGGGCCGGGTGGAAATCATTTTCCTCGCGGCCCTGTCGCTGGCGCAGTTGCCCCGTCAGCACATCGAGCTGACGCAGGGCCTCGCCATTGCATTGACGGAAGATGACGTGGAGGAACGCTGGCTCGCCGGCGAAAACCTGTTCGCGGGCGTCGCCGCCGACACGGGCGAAGGAGAAGGCGACGCCCTCAAGACCTGGGTGCCGATCCTGGTGAACGCCGTCCGGGCGACGCTATAGAGGTCTACTTGGAGGGTTTTCCCGGCGCGGTGGAGGCCAGCCGCAGGGCCTTGAGCCGGGCGGTTTTCTGATCGGCCGAGGCGCGGCGCGCGGTTTCGCTTTCGCGGAACGCCACTTCGCGTTCGGCGGCGAGGACATCTTTCGAACCCTGGACGCGATGGGCCTTATCGTCTCTGCGCTCTGAAACCTTCATAAGCGATCCTTTGTCATTTCATTCTGAAAAGAAAACTCTCTGCGCTTGCAGGCGCAGAGAGTTTTAAGTGCTTCATACCTTGGGGGACAAGTGCCGGAAGCAGGACCATAACGACGGCCCGCGCAAATCGGCTCAACCTGCCAAAAAAGTAACCGAGGCTTTATTTCCGGCGGGCGTTGTTCGGGTGGTCGTCCAGGCGATCCGGGATGCCATCGTTGTCGCTGTCGCGCCAGCCGGCGTTCTTGTAGCGGGTGTGGCGATCGTCGACATAGCGATCGTGATGCTGCTCCTGGAATGCCCGATGCTCGCGGGCATTGCGCCAGGCATGCCATTTGTGGTGGCCGTCCCAGTATCCGTCTGTGTAGGCCAGCCGCACATTGCCAACATCGAAGGAGAAGTGGAACGCGTCGGCGGCGGTTGCATGGCCCGTGGGAAGGGCGAAGCTCAGGGCGGCGGCGACTACGGCCGCGGCGGTAAGGCGAAAAAGTATCATGTATTCGGTCCTTCAGTGGTTCTCGCGGCGATACAACGCGCGTGACCACAACCGGTTCCGGATAACCGTGTAACGCAGCGAATATATGCGCGCGCGCCTCGACCCTGACGACCGGCTGTCTATCTGCGGTGTAAGGTCATTTCCGCGGCCCGCGGGTTTTTGGCGGCTTTGCTCCCTTGGCGGGCAGGCTCTCTACGAAGTCCAATCCCATGCCCAGCCACCGCGTCAGGTCGCGTTTGGTCTTGAGGCCCGCGGGCGCCACATAGACGAATCCCTTCAGTGGCCGGCCGGTGAAATCCATGGGCCGGGCATGGGCGCGGGCCAGCGCCGCGTCATAGGCCTCCGGTCCCACGCGCAGCATGAAATTCCCGGCGTCGATGCCGCAGCACATGTGGCCGCCGACCATGAAACATAGGCCGCCGAACATCTTCTTTTCGGTGACGTCATTGCGGGCAGACAGCACCTCCCGCACCCGGGAAGCAAGGATTTCGTCAAAGGCCATGCGGGGCAGATTAGCTAATCCACGCCACTGCCGCGACGGGGGATTGGATGGAGAAGCGCCATAGCCAGGTGCGCGGGCTAGGTGCCGGCGACAATGTGATTGCGCATGCTTTTGAGGTAGCAGGCCTCATAGGGCGTCAGCTTCTCCACGGCGGTCATGCCTTCTTCCAGGCGCGCCAGGGATTCCTTCACCTTGCTCTGGGTACGAAGTTGCCAGGCGTCGCGCGCGGCTTTGTCCACGGGCGGGCGCAGCTCGCCGCCGCCGCCGCCGCAGCGGATGTCCGGCATCTTCAGGGCCGGAGCGGGCGCGGTCGGCGGCAAGCACCGGTGCGGTGCACAGGGCTGCCGCGATCAACACCATCGATATGCGGGTCGAGGACAAGGCGAATGACATCTTTTCGGGCCTTTCGTGCGGATAATTAAGGTAGCTAGCAAGAACGCCCCTCCTGACGCGCCGGCTCCCGGTTCGCGCAAACAAAATGCGGTCAGGTGTGACCGTCCGGGCGCTGTTCGTCGGCTGGTTGTGGGTCGCCCCCCTTACGCTATGATCCTAAGGCACTTCGAAGGGGAACTCCGTGCGGCGCGTTGGGCTTTGCTTGGGCTTGGGTCTGATCTGCGCCGCGCTGGCGTGGGGCCCCTCATATGGCCAGGAGTCCTATGGCCAGGACTCCCTCGAACCGGTAGAGACCGACGACACCGCGCGCCCGTTCCTGGCCATTATTCCCCAGCCGAAGAAGCCCGAGAAGCCCGCCGCCCTTCCGCTGCGGCCGTTGCGCATCCTGCTCGCTTATACGCCCAAGGCGCTCACCGACGTGCCGGACATCCACGCCGCGGCGGCGCTGGTCATCAGCCAGATCAATATGACGCTGGCGAATTCCAACATCGCCCTCACGGCGGAACTGGCGGGCCTCGACCGGGTCGACTACGCCGAGACGCCCACCGAAGACTCCACCACCATGCTCAACGCCGCCACCTTCGGTACGGGCGACTTCGCGCGGATCGCCACGTTGCGCCAGGTGGTGAAGGCCGACCTGGTCATGGTCATGGCCCACTGGACCTATGAGGGCAACTGCGGGCGCGGCTGGCAACTCGACACTTTAGACAACGGCACCACCTCGCCCAACGATGCGGTCCAGTTCGGCTACTCCGTCATCAGCACCGACGGCGGCAACTGCGCCTTCGCCCGCTCCGCGCCCCACGAGATCGGCCACAACCTGGGCGCCGCCCACGACCGCTTCGTGACGCCGGACGCGAAGGCCGGCCCCGCCGGCTACAATTACGGTTACGTCGACCCTGTCGCCCGCGTGCGCGACATGATGGCCTACTCCAACGAATGCGTGTCGCAGGGCCTGCGCTGTGTGCGGCTGTTCATCTACGCCGACCCGGACATCATCCACAACGGCCGCCCCCTGGGCGTGCCGGTGAGCAGCCCCAAGGCCGCAGCCGCCGCGCGCCGCATCCGCGAGATCGCGCCTTACGTCACCCAGTTCCGCGATGTCCTCCGCCCGCCGCCGTCCAATGTACTGGCGGTGCTCACGTCCGGCGAAGGCACTGTGGCGGGAGGCGGCATCGACTGCGGCCCCAAGTGCAGCACAGCTGTTGCCGCCAACACCGCCGTCACCCTCACCGCCAA
>CANISR010000075.1 GCA_947470105.1 Fidelibacterota bacterium
CGATCCAATGGCCGGAGTACGTGGCTCGCGGCAGGTAGCCCCGCTGGACTTTGTGTTCGCCCTGGGCTCCCGCCTCCACCCAGCCGAGCGTGTGCTCGATGGCAAAGTCGATGGCGCGATAATAGCAGAGCTCAAAATGCAACATGGGGTAGTCCACCTCGGTGCCCCAGTTGCGCCCGAACAGGGTGTCGGCGCCGCGGAAGTTGAGCGCCGCGCACACCGGGCGCCCGGCTTCCTCGCCCACCATCAGCACCACGGAGTCTTTCAAGCGTTCACCGACGAGCTCGAAGAATTCCCGGTTCAGGTAGGCCTGCCCCCATTTGCGGTCGGAGGTGTCCATGTAAAAGCGGAAGAACGCATCCCAATGCCGCGCGGTGATGTCCGCGCCCACCAGGGTTGAGATCTTCACGCCCGCACTATTCGCTTTCTCGCGCTCCTTGCGGATGGCCTTTCGCTTGCGCGACGACAGAGCGTTCAGGAAATCGTCAAAGGTGCCGTAGCCCTCGTTTTTCCAATGGTACTGCTCACTGAGACGGCCCAGAAAGCCGCTCTCCACCATCAAGTCGTGCTCGGCCTCCGGCGCGAAGGTCACATGTAGCGACGACACCTTCAGGCGCCGCGCCAGTTCCGTCATGCCCGCAAGTAATGTAAGTTTGTGTTCATCGGTCGCGGCCAGGAGCCGCGGCCCTGTGGCGGGCGTAAACGGCACCGCACATTGGAGCTTCGGATAATAGCGCCCGCCTGCACGTTCATAGGCCTGCGCCCAAGCCCAATCGAAGATGTATTCGCCGTAGGAGTGGTTCTTCAGATACAGCGGCGCGCAGCCAACCACCACGCCCGAGTCTTCCAGCACGATATGCTGGGGCTTCCAGCCAGCCTCCGCGCCGACGGATCCGGAGTCCTCAAGTGCACTGAGGAACGCATGACTGACAAAGGGATTGGCCGCGCCCGCGCAGGCATCCCAAGCACCCACCGGCACCTGGTGGATGTTGTCGACAACCTTGAGTGTCAGCGAATCATTCGACACTGGATTAAGCGGTTTCGATCACCGCGCCCACTTCTACCGTGACATTGCGCGGCAGCGACGGCGAACCCATAGCGGCGCGGGAATGCTTGCCGGCGTCGCCGAATACTTCCACCATCAGGTCGGAAACGCCGTTCAGGACCTTGGCGTGTTCAGTGAAGCTGGCCGGCGATGCCACGAACCCCTGCAGGTTCACGATCCGCGTGACCTTATCCAGGTCCCCGCCACAGGCCGCTTTGGCTTGGGCGATAATATTGATGCCGCACAACCGCGCCGCCTGATAGGCGTCGTCCACCGATACGTCCTGGCTGGCCAGCCCGGCGTACTTCACGACCCCCTCAGAAATGGGAATCTGCCCTGCGATAAACACCAAAGCCCCGGACCTTACATAGGGTACGTAGTTGGCCGCTGGCGTCGGCGCCTCGGGCAGGGAAATATTCAGCTCCTTCAAGCGGGCTTCGACTTTTCCGGCCATCAGCGGGGTTCCTTATGGTGTGCAGGATGTGCTAACTCCCCCGCATCTTAAGCATCTTCAAGCCGGGTTCCAGACCCGAAGCCAGAGTCGAGGTATTAGAGCAGTGGAAAAGCTTTCCCTCCCCAAGAATAAGATCAAGGTTCTCCTGCTGGAGAACATCCATAAGAATGCGGTCGAGCTGTTCAAGCGTAACGGCTATGGCTCGGTGGAATTGGTCCATGAGGCGCTGGATTCCGAGACTCTGAAGAAGCGCATCAAGAACGTTCACATTCTCGGTATCCGCTCGCGCACCAAGCTGACCGAGGACGTGCTCGCGGCGGCCGAGAAGCTCATGACCGTAGGTTGCTTTTGCATCGGCACCAACCAGGTGGACCTGAACGCGGCCAAGCGCCAGGGCATCCCGGTCTTTAACGCGCCCTACTCCAACACCCGCTCGGTGGCGGAGCTGGTGATCGCCGAGATCATCATGTTGTTTCGCGGCATCCCGCAGCGTTCCTGGGGCGCCCACGAAGGCGAATGGGACAAGTCGGTAAAGGGTGCGCGCGAAATCCGCGGCAAGGTTATCGGCATCGTCGGCTACGGACATATCGGTACCCAGCTTTCGGTGATTGCCGAGGCCATGGGCATGCAGGTGCGTTTCTACGACACGGTCGAGAAGCTCTCGATCGGCAATGCCCAGGCCTGCCGCACCCTCGACGAACTGCTCGCCATCGCCGACGTGGTGACGATGCATGTGCCCGAAACGCCCGAAACCAAGAACATGATGAACAGCGCCAAGCTCAAAAAGATGAAAAAGGGCGCCTACCTCATCAACGCCGCCCGCGGCACCGTGGTGGACATTCCCTGCCTAGCCGAGCTTCTCAAGAGCGGCCATATCGGTGGTGCGGCGCTGGACGTGTTTCCGAAGGAGCCCTCCGGTCCGGACGAGAGGTTCAAGAGTCCGCTCCAAGGCATGCGCAACGTCATCCTCACGCCCCACATCGGCGGCTCCACTGAAGAAGCCCAGGTCAATATCGGCGCTGAAGTGGCCGAGAAGCTGGTGAAGTATTCGGACAATGGCTCGACCTTGGGCGCGGTGAACTTCGTCGAGGCCGCGCTCCCGACCCAGGCCGGTGTCACCCGCTTCATGCACATCCACCGCGACGAACCCGGGGTCCTGGCCAAGATCCTGCAGGTGTTCTCGCGCCGGAACATTAACATCGCCGGCCAGTTCCTGCGAACCGACGGCGAGATCGGCTATGTGGTCACGGACGTGGGCGGCAAAGTCGAGATGGGGGCCGATATCCGCAAGGAACTCCAGGAGATTCCCGGAACCGTCCGGACCCGATTCCTGCTCTAAAAAGGCGCAATCGTCAGCTTTGTGACAACCGGCCGGAACACCGGCCGGTTGTTGGCGTTATGGGCCCATGCGCCGATCCAAGCGACCCTCCCCCGTACGAGTCGCCGGTTTTGCCGTGCTCGGCCTTTTGGTGCTGGGCGCAGCGTTCCTGCTGCTGTTCGACTTCAAGACCGTGTTCGAGAATCGCGCAAGCGCGGCCCTCGACAAGACCGTCACCGTGGGCGCGCTGCATGTGCGGATCTTTCCGCTGCGCATTGTGCTCGATGACCTGACCGTCCGCGCGGGTAAGGAGGATACGCAGCCGTTGATGCAAGCCGCCCACGTGGACGCGGGGCTCGGCTTTTGGCGCCTGTTGGCCGGAGATATCGTCTTCCCACATCTTGCTGTGGAAGACGCTCGGATGCGGGTGGACCGCAACGCCGACGGTTCAACCAACTGGGATCCGGCCAAAGACCGTGAGCCGCTGGCGGCCGACGCGGAGCTGCCGGAAATCCACAATCTGTCCCTGCACAATACCGAACTCAAATACCGCGAGCCTTCGACAAAAACCGACCTGACATTCGCCCTCGAAACCCGTGCCGACAAGGACGGCGGCGAGCCCATGCTCACGGTGAACGGCAAAGGCAGTTATGTCGGCGCGCCGACCACTATCACCATGACCGGCGGATCGATCCTGGCGCTGCGGGCCGCCATCCCTTACCCGGTCGACATCAAGATGACCTCGGGCGCTACTGAAATCACGGCCAAGGGCACGGTGACGGACCCAGTGCATATTGCCGGGTTGAATGTGGCGCTGACGGTCAAGGGCCAGGACGCCACCGATCTCTACCGCATCGCCGGTGTCGCCCTTCCGCGCACGCCGCCCTATCAGATGGCGAGCCACGTCGATCGCGACGGCCAGAAATGGGTCTTCAAGTCGCTGACCTGGAAGATGGGTAAAACCGACCTCGCCGGGGAACTCACCTGGGATCTGAGTGATAAGAAACCGCTGCTCGGCGGCAAGCTAACGTCGCAGAACCTCGACCTCAATGACATGGCGGGTTTCATCGGTGCGGCGCCCGGCACCGAGACCACGCCGGTGGAAGTAAAGGAGGCCGCGGCAACCCGCGAGCGCGCTATCCAGGGCGCCATCGCCATCTCCAAGGGCCAGGCGCCGGTGAAACCGGGCGATAAGAACGCGGACCCCAAGGCCAATGCAACCAAGGCGGCGGAAATTGGCACCCAATTGGTGATTCCCGACACCACCATCGACTTTCAGAAGATCAATTCCATGAACGCGGCCGTAAGTCTCGCCGCCGCTCATGTGGACAGCGCCGGCTTCCCGTTGGACGATCTGACCGCCGAGATCGGGCTCAAGGACGGCGTCTTGACCTTGAAGCCGCTTAAAGTCGGCGCCGATAAGGGCAGCATCAGCCTGGACCTCACGCTCAACGCATCCAGTCCTTACGCCCAGAAAACCGACATGATCGCGACCGTGCGCAACTATCCACTGCAGCGGCTGGTGGGGGACTCAGGCGCCAATACCTCTTTCGGCGCCATCGGCGGGCGCATCGAACTGCATGGCGAAGGCGATTCCATGCACCGCATTCTCGCCACGTCCACCGGCACCGTGGGCCTGATCGCTCCGGGCGGCCAGATCAGCGAACTGATGGTGCAATTGGCGGGAATGAATCTTATTAAGGCCCTCGGACTCGTCATCGCCGGCGATAAGCCAACAGATATCCGCTGCATGGCTACGGACTTTTCCGTACAGCGGGGTTTGATGGAAACCCGGGCCATCGTCTTCGATACCGAGCCCTCGATCATCACGGGCGAGGGGACCGTCGATCTGGCGACAGAGGTGATGAAGATCACGCTGCGCGCCAAGCCCAAGTCCGGCGGTATCGGGTCCCTGCGGGTGCCGTTCCATGTGGCCGGTACGTTCTCTGATCCCTCCATCGGTCCCGATGTGGGCGCGCTGGCTCTGCGCGGCGGCATCGCCACCGTTCTCGGTGTGCTGCTGACTCCGCTCGGCGCACTGCTTGGTACCATTGAAGGCGGCGGCGGCAAGGATGCCGATTGCAACGCCCTCATGGCCCAGGTCCAGGAAGACGCCAAGCGCATCCCGCCAAAAACGAAATAGCTATTTTTTGAAGAGCGGCAGGGCCTTCAGAGGCGTTTCACCGGGCACCGGGAACGCCAGGCCAAGGAGTTGGCGCCATTCCACCGCGGCGTCGATGATCTTGCCGGTCTTGAGGTGGTGCTCCGCCAGCGTCACGCGCCAATAAGCGGCTTTGGCCTTGCCGTGCCAGGCGGTGTCGATCTCCACCGCCGATTGGGCGCCGGGGGGCGTGAGGCGGCAAGGTGTGCGCAGCCGCGACCAGGCCCAGAACTCCGTCAGCGCCTTGTCGATCTCAAAGGCGCGCGGTGCGCTGGCGTAGAAATCCTGCACCAGCAATTCCAGGGCGAACGCGGCGATGGGGACCTTGGACGCTTCGCGCCACGATTTGAGAGCCGTGAGCAATAAGCGCGGCCGCCCTCCGTAAAGGCTGTCGGTGAGGCGCAGAGTGGCGGCTTCGGCGATGGGGTTGCTGACGCTCCAGCCGGAGGCGCGGGTGAGGGTGGCCGCACCCGGAACCAGGAAAGCCCCACGGTGAACGCAGCTCGGCAGTACCTTCACCCACAGTGACCCGCGCGGCACGATCACGCCGGAGCCATGCAGCGCCACGCCTGCGAACTGCGGCGCCAGCATCGCCGCCACGGTCTTCAGTGCGTCACCGGCCTTGATGGCGCCGCCCGCCGTGAACTTTGGCGGAAGGATATAAAGCAGGTCGGCAACGCGAAGCGGCGCCAACGCCGTGCGTTTGCCCACCGCGCCGGCGATCACGTGATCGGCCACGCCGGGCGGGTGCGGCATGGTTTCGCGCAACACCGCGATCACATCGTCGCACACACCCCGTGCGACGCTGTAAGCGGTGTGGCTCGGCACCACGCGCCGCAGGAATGCGCCGAAGCACGCGCCGATGGAAACATCAGGCTCGGCTTTGGGAAAGCCGGAGACCTTTACCGGGTCCGCGGCAGGGAAGCGAATAAGATTGGGGTTCGGGAGCATGAGCAGAAATTAAATGTACCAGGTACATTTAATCGGACGGCAGCGCGTTGCTGCGATCGTCATCAGATTAAATGTACCTGGTACATTTAATTCCACTACGAACAACCCGACGTCGTTCCGCACGTTTCGCACTTCATGCAGGTGCCGTTGCGCACCAAAGTGAAGTTGCCGCAGTCGGTGCAGGCGTCGCCTTCGTAGCCCTTCATACGCGCCACATGCACGGCGCTGCGGCGGGATTCGGTGATCTTGGTGACCTGTGTTTGCGTGACGACTTCCTCCTGCATGGCCAGGGACCCGGACGACATTGTCACGCCGGTCGAGGAGGGACCACCTGTCGAGATCGCCGAGGCGGTGGCGTTGGTCTTGTCGCCGCCGTTGCGGCTGGCGCCGGGCTTGATGAAGTAGAGGTTGGACGAGCGTACGAAACCCTTGGACACGGTCTTGCCGGCGAGTTGCAGCATCTTCTCGGCCTGTTCGCCGACGCCCATGGCGTCGGGCAGTACATCGTGGGCCTGGGCGTGAGCCAAGTCATCCCGGTCGAGATAGCTGATGGCCAATTCGCGGAAGACATAGTCGATGAGCGACGTCGCCATCTTGATCGACGAGTTGCCTTCCACCACGCCCGCCGGATCGAAGCGGGTGAAGGTGAAGGCATCGACATATTCCTCCAGCGGCACGCCGTATTGCAGGCCGATGGAGATGGCGATGGCGAAGTTGTTCATCAGGCTACGGAATGCGGCGCCTTCCTTGTGCATATCGATGAAGATTTCGCCCAGCTTGCCGTCTTCGTATTCGCCGGTGCGGAGATAAACTTTATGCCCACCGACAATGGCCTTCTGGGTGTAGCCCTTACGGCGGTCGGGCAAACGCTGGCGCTCCCGCTCGACCACCCGCTCGATGATGCGTTCGGCGACGATCTCGGCGCGGGCCGCCGGCGGCGCCTGCATAACGGCCGCCACGGACTCCATGGCGTCCTCATCGTCCGTTACATCGTCGGCGAACATCGCGGCCAAAGGCTGGGACAGCTTTGAACCATCGCGATAGAGCGCGTTGGCCTTCAGGCCCAGCTTCCACGACCGCATATAGGCCGCGCTAACCTCAGCGATGGTGGCGGTGGAGCGCATGTTAATAGTCTTGGAGATGGCGCCCGAAATGAACGGCTGCGCGGCGCCCATCATCAGAATGTGGCTCTCGGCCGACAGCGCCCGGGTGCCGGTGCGCCCGCAGGGGCTGGCGCAGTCGAAGATGGGAAGATGCTCGTCCTTCAGGTGCGGGGCACCCTCAAGGGTCATGGCGCCGCAGACATAGACATTGGCGGCGTCGACGTCGGCTTTGCTGAAGCCCAAAGCCGCGAGCATGTTGAAGCCCACGTCCGAAAGTTGGGCCGGGTCGAAGCCCAGCGTCTTGACGCAGAACTCCTCGCCCAGGGTGTATTTGTTGAACACGAACTTGATGTCGAAAGCATCGGCGAGAGCTTCCTCGACAGCCGCCAGCGCCTTGCCGGTGAAGCCGCGGTCGGCCAGGGTCGTGGCGTTGATTGCCGGCGCGTCCTTCAGGGTGCCGTGACCGACGGCGTATTTGGCGATGGCCGCGACCTGTTCCGGCGTGTAACCGAGCCCTTTAAGCGCGAGCGGCACGATGCGGTTGATGATTTTGAAGTAGCCGCCGCCGGCCAGCGTTTTGAATTTCACCAGCGCGAAGTCGGGCTCGATGCCGGTGGTATCGCAATCCATCAACAGCCCGATGGTGCCTGTGGGCGCGATCACCGACACCTGGGCGTTGCGGAAGCCGTGGGCGGTACCTCGCTCCAGCGCCCGGTCCCAGGCCAGTTTGGCCGCAGCCACCAGCGCGGAGTCAGGGCAGGACGCCGCATCCAGCGCCACCGGTGCGATGTGCAGGCCTTCATAGCCGTCGATGTGACCGTAAGCCGCGCGGCGGTGATTGCGCACCACCCGCAGCATGTCGGCGCGGTTGGGCAGGTAGCCGGGAAACGCGCCGTGTTCCTCAGACATTTCGGCCGATGTGGCATAGGCGACGCCGGTCATAAGCGCGGTGATGGCGCCGGCAAGTGCGCGGCCTTCGTCGCTGTCGTAGCCAAGCCCATTGGCCATGAGCAGGCCGCCGAGATTGGCGTAGCCGAGGCCTAAAGTGCGAAAGGCGTGCGAGCGTTCGGCAATTTCCTTGGACGGGAACTGCGCCATGATGACCGAGATTTCGAGCGCGATGGTCCACAGCCGCACCGCGTGCTCAAACCCGGGCACGTCGAACACACCGTCGCTTTTACGGAACGACAACAGGTTGAGGGACGCGAGATTGCAGGCGGTGTCGTCGAGAAACATGTACTCCGAGCACGGGTTCGAAGCATTGATCCGGCCCGACTGCGGGCAGGTGTGCCAGTCGTTGATGGTGGTGTCGAACTGCAGGCCAGGATCGGCGCAAGCCCAGGCGGCCTCGCCGATGCGCTCCCAAAGCTCGCGCGCCTTCACGGTCTTCACCACGGCGCCGTTGGTGCGGCTGGTGAGGGCCCAGTCGGCGTCGGTCTCGATGGCTTTCAAAAAATCATCGCTGACGCGTACGCTGTTGTTGGAGTTCTGGCCGGAGACCGTTGCATAGGCTTCCGAATCCCAGTCGATATCGAACTCGGGGAATGCAATCTCGGTGTAGCCCTGACCGGCGAACTGCATGGTGCGCTGGATCATGGCGTCGGGGATCATGGCGCCGCGCGCTGCGCGGATTTCCTTGCGCAGGCTGGTATTCATGGCCGGGTCGAGACGCGCTTCGGCGTTGCCGTCCCACTCCTTGGTCGCGCGCAGGATGGCATTGAGGTGCCTGGCTGTGGCCTTCGATCCGGCCACCAGGGCGGCAACCTTCTGATCTTCGCGCACCTTCCAGTCGATGAACTCCTCGATATCCGGATGGTCGGCGTTGACGATCACCATCTTGGCCGCGCGCCGCGTCGTGCCGCCCGACTTGATGGCGCCCGCAGCCCGGTCGCCGATCTTGAGCCAGCTCATGAGACCGGACGAGGTGCCGCCGCCGGAGAGCTTTTCACCCTCACCGCGCAGGTTCGAGAAATTGGTGCCGGTGCCCGAGCCGTACTTGAACAGCCGCGCTTCGCGCACCCACAGGTCCATGATCCCGCCGTCGCCGACCAGGTCGTCGTTGATGGCCTGAATGAAACAGGCGTGCGGTTGCGGGCGTTCATAGGCGCTGCGCGCCGCCACCAGTTCACCGCTGCGGTAGTCGACGAAGTAGTGACCCTGGGCCGGGCCGTCGATGCCGTAAGCCCAATGCAGACCGGTGTTGAACCACTGCGGCGAGTTGGGGGCGCTCATCTGCGACGCCAGCATGAAACGCATCTCATCGAGATAGGCGCGGGCGTCGGCGTCGCTGTCGAAAAATCCGGCCTTCCAGCCCCAATAGGTCCAGCAGCCGGCGAGGCGGTCGAACACGTCGCGGGAGTCGGTCTCGCCGCGGCTGCGTTCGGCTTCGGGGAGTTCCTTGAGTTCGGCGTTGGCCGCGACCTTGCGCCATAGGAAGTCGGGCACGTCGTTCTCGGCCACCGGCACAAGCGCCGCCGGGATGCCGGCGCGGCGGAAATATTTCTGGGCGATGATGTCGCAGGCGACCTGCGACCAGCCCGACGGGACCATGATTCCGTCCTGTCGAAAAACCGTCGAGCCGTCGGGATTGCGAATCTCGCTGCTGACAGCGCGGAACGCGATCCCGTCGTAGGGTGACTTGCCGGGCTTGGTGAACCGCCTCGTAATCCGCATGCCGGCACTCCAAATAACGTGATCTAGCGCAGAGGAACCGCGCCAAACGGAAATCAGCCCCGGCCAAAGCCGGTCTGGGTATGCCAATGGCTTGTTATTCCAGGCTTTTCCCCCGAGAAGCCCAACCCGCCTGCCGGCCCAGCCCCTACATATAGGCGGCTAAACGCGGGCAGACCCCTAGATTAAGGTTTAGGGCCCTCGGGCACAACGATTTTGGCAGAGTTGTCCCCAGGTTTTGCTGCCCCCTGGGCTCCGCAGGGACTATGCTTTTCAAAGGTCAGTAACGGGGGAAAGCCATGAAGAAGTCTGGAAAAGCCGAAGCAGCCGACCTGCACGAACCGGCAGCAGCGAACGGCCTCCTCCACCGGCGCTTTTTCCTGGCCGGCGGCGCGGGCGTGGGCCTCGCGGCCCTGAGCGGCGCGGCCAAGGCCGAACCTCTGGCGGTGCCGGAATGGACCCGCAAACCGGGCGCCTGGTTCTCGGCCTACGGTCAGCCCTCAAAATATGAATCCAAAGTCGGCCGCGGTGCCATCGTCGAACATAATCCGCTGTATGAAAGCGGTCCGGGCTCCATCCGCACGCCGCTGCAATTTCTCGAAGGCATGATCACGCCAAATGGCCTGCATTTCGAGCGCAGCCATAACGGCATTCCCGACATCGATCCCGAACAGCATCGCCTGGTGATCCACGGTCTGGTGAAACGCCCGCTGGTGTTCACCATGGATGACCTCGCGCGCTATCCCATGACCTCGCGCATCAGCTTCGTGGAATGCGCGGGCAACAGCGGCGCCCTTTACGCCAAGGATGCCGCCGCCGGCACGGCGCAGACCCTGCACGGCCTTTTGTCCTGCGCCGAGTGGACCGGGGTGTCCCTGGCGCTCCTGCTGGATGAAGCCGGCGTCGATCCCAAGGCGACCTGGCTGCTGGCCGAAGGCGCGGACGCCGCGAGCATGAGCAGAAGCGTGCCGCTGGCCAAGGCCATGGATGACGCCATGGTCTGCCTCTACCAGAACGGCGAACGTATCCGTCCGTCCAACGGCTATCCCTTGCGCCTGTTAGTGCCCGGATATCAGGGCAATATGAACGTCAAATGGCTGCGCCGCATCAAGCTCACGGCCGGGCCGACCATGACCAAGGACGAGACCTCGAAGTATTCGCTGCTGCTCAACGAAGGCAAATCCGCCCAGTTCAAGTTCCAGTTGGACGCCAAGGCGATCATCACGCGGCCGTCGCCGGGGTATCTGCTCAAGCAGCAGGGCTTCTATGAAATCTCCGGCCTGGCGTGGTCGGGCAACGGCAAGGTGACGAAGGTCGAGGTCACCGCCGACGGCGGAAAGACCTGGGCCCAAGCCGCCCTGTCGGATCCCGTGCTGTCCAAGGCGCTGACGCGGTTTAGGATCCCCTGGCACTGGACCGGACAAGCGGCGGTGCTGCAGGCCCGCTGCACCGACGACACCGGCTACACCCAGCCGGCGCGCGATGTGCTGATCGCGGCGCGCGGCAACCGTGCTGCGTATCACAACAACGCCATTTCGAGCTGGAGCGTTGCGACCGGCGGCGAGGTCAAACATGTCTACGCTTAAGCTCGCGGCCGCGCTGATCCTCGCCGCAACCGCTGCAACCGCCGCATCGGGAGCGGTCGAGACGCCGATGTTGGGCAAACCGATTTCACTGGCCGACCTGGCGCCCTGGGATCTATCCATCGGCCCAGACGGCGTGGGCCTGCCCGCGGGCAAAGGCTCCGCCCGCGAGGGCAAGCAGGTGTTCATCGACAAGTGCGCCGCCTGTCACGGCCTCGAAGGGCAGGGCCAGCCGGCTGACCGCCTTGTGGGCGGGCAGGGGACTTTGACATCCGACGCGCCGGTGAAAACCGTTGGCAGCTACTGGCCTTACCCCACGACGCTGTTCGACTTCGTCCGCCGGGCGATGCCCTTGAACGAGCCCCAGACCCTGACCAGCGACGAGACCTACGCCGTCTCCGCCTTCATCCTGGCGGCCAACGGCATCATCAAGCCGGGCGACGTCATGAACGCCAAAACTCTGCCGAAGGTGAAGATGCCCAACCAGGGCAACTTCTTCATCGTGTACCCCGGCAACTTGAAGTAGCGGATCCTTGCAAAAACAATGAGTTATCCCTAAAACCAGGGCGTTTACCGGTGCTGTGAAAGCCGCCATAGTGCGGTCCGCAATTCGGAGAGAGCGTTTATGAGTTTCGGCAACTGGCTGCATACCAAGCTGCATGGCATCAAGGTCGGCGAGGATTCCACCGGCAACGTCTACTACAGGTCCAAGCGCCTGCGGTTCGCCGGCCGCGAGGAGCGTTGGGTGATCTACAAGGGTGAATCCGAAGCTTCCAAGGTACCGCCGGAATGGCATGCCTGGCTGCATCACACCACCGATGCGCCCATCGACGCCCCAGTGCGCGCCTGGCAAAAGCCGCACCAGCCGAACCTGACCGGAACCGACGCGGCCTACCTGCCCCCCGGCCATGATCGCCGCGGCGGCGAGGCGCCCAAGATGGGCACCGCCTACACCCCCTGGACGCCGGATTAGCATCCTTCATTCGCCATAATCGGGTCCGTTAATGTCGCGCACCGAGCGCCGCGAATATCTGGTTGGTGTGCTGGCGGCGCTGGTTCTGGGAACGATCCTGGTGCTGACCGCTTTCGCCAATCGCCGTACTTTGGACGCGCCCAAGGGCGCCTTCAACCTTACCGCCGAATTCTCGCGCGCGGACGGGATTTACGTGGGTACGCCGGTGCGGCTCGCAGGGATGCCGGTGGGCACGGTGATCGGTGCGGAACTGAACGGCGCCCATCGCGCGACACTGACGCTGCAACTCACCCAGAATTTCGCGCTGCCCGAGGATACCGCGGCGGTGGTGGAAACCGACGGGGTGTTCGGCTCCAAACACATCGAACTTCAACCCGGCGGCGCGGAAGAGACTCTCAAGGCCGGCGCGCGCATGTCGTACACCCAGGATTCAGTGATCATCGAAGATCTCATTGCCCATATCGTGCAGGAAGCCAAGGCCACCCGCGCGGCCAATGCTGTGGGCGCGCCATGAAGCGCAACGTAATCGAAGCAGTTTTGGGCGCGGTGGTGCTGGCGGGCGCTGGGATCTTCCTGGTGTTCGCCTATTCGGTCGCCACCGTGAAATCCACCGGCGGCTACGCGGTCAGCGCCACCTTTGAAAAGGTAGGTGGTCTGACGCGCGGCAGCGATGTGCGCATCTCCGGCATTTCGGTGGGCACGGTCATGGACCAAAGCCTGGACCCCAAGACGTTCCAGGCCAAAGTGACGCTGTCGATCGATTCCAATGTCCAGCTTCCGACCGATACTGAAGCCGCCATCGTCGGCGACGGGTTGCTGGGCGGCAAGTACGTGAACCTCTCACCGGGCCAAGCGGCGGAGAAGGTCGCCGCCGGCGGTGTATTGACCAAAACCAAGGACTATCAGTCGCTCGAAGATCTGGTGGGCCAGATCATCTTCCTCGCCACCAGCAGCGGCGATGCAAAGCCGGCCGCCGCTCCGACGGATGCGCCTAAATGAGAACGTTGATTTGCGCGGCCGCCCTGGCCGCCGCTTTTTGTACGCCCGCGCAGGCCACCGACATCACCATGGATACAGTGGTGCTGGGGGGGCTCGATAAGGTCGCGGCGCGGGTAAATACGTTCAAGGATCGGGTCGGCGAGACCGCCAAGTTCGGTTCCCTCGAGGTGATCGCGCGCACTTGCGTCACCCGCCCGCCGGAAGAGGCCCCGGAAAGCGCGGCGTTTGTCGAGATTTTCGACACCCCACAAGGCAAGCCCCGCACCAAGGTATTCTCGGGCTGGATGTTTGCTTCCAGCCCCGCGCTCTCGGCACTCGATCACCCGGTCTACGATGTCTGGGTGCTGGGCTGCGAGAGCAGCGCAAAGGCGAAATAGCTGGAATTAGTGTTCTGCTGCCGCTGCGGCGGCGTTGACCGGGCTGGGGCGGAAAAGCTTGCCGCGCTCGGTGATCAGCGTCGCTGCCAATGACGCCAGGCCCAGGCCCAGAAATCCAAGACTCAAAGGCACGGTCGAACCATCGAACTGTTGGCCGATGGCAAACCCCAGCAAGGCGCCAAAAGTGGTGGTGACGAAGCCCTGAATCGACGAGGCGGTGCCGGCCACGTGGCCCAGGGGTTCCATTGCCAGGGCGTTGAAGTTGGCGCCCATGAGGCCGAAGCAGAACATCAGCGCGGCTTGCAGGCCGACGAAGGTCCAAATGTTCTCGTGGCCGGTGAGCGCCACCACGGCATGGATGCCGGCAACCGCGATGTAGCCCACAAGGGCCGTGTGGGAAACGACGCGCATGCCCAGGCGGCCGACGATCCGCGAATTCACCAGTGAGGCCACACCTAAGGCGCCGGCGATCAGGGCGAAGATCGAGGGAAACAGCGTGGGCACGGCGAAGACATCGGCGAAGATCGGCTGGGCGGAGTTGAGATAGCCGAACATGGCGCCGAAGGTGAAGGTCACGGCGATCATGTAGCCCACGGCCGCGCGGGTGGTGAGGGTAAGCTTGACCGCGCGCGTGATGTTGGCCAGCGATATGGCCATGCGATCTTCGGCATGGATAGTTTCGGGCAGGCGCAGTGCGACCCAGACGAAAGTGGCGGCGCTGTAGATCGCGAGCACGCCGAAGATCCACCGCCATGGCGCGAACAGCATAATGAGCTGGCCCAGGGACGGCGCGATGATCGGCACCGCCAGGAACACGATGAACACCAGCGACATGACCCGCGCCATCTGCCGTCCGGCGAAGCGGTCGCGGACGATGGAGATCGCCAGCACGCGCGTCGCCGCCGCACAGATGCCTTGCAGCACCCGCGCCACCATCATCAGGGTGAAGGTACCGGCGAGCGCCGACATGACGCTGAAAACGAAATAGCCGGCGAGACCCGCCAGCAAGACCGGTTTGCGGCCGAAGCGGTCGGACAGCGTGCCGAAGAACAACTGCGCGCCGCCGAAACCCAGCAGGTAGGAGGTAACGATCCACTGCCGCCCGCTCTCCGTGGGGATGCCGATGGAGTCGCCGATCTGGGGCAAGGCCGGCAGCATGGTATCGATGGCGAGCGCGTTCACCGCCATGACGGTGGCGATGAGGGTCACGAATTCCTTGAAGCCGATATCAGGGCGGCCAGTGGTCATAGCGTTTCTATTCAGTCGCGCCGGAGCATGGCGACGGCGACGTGGCAGTGGACGGCGAAACCCAGGGCTTCATAAAGCCGGATGGCGTTTGTATTCGTGGCGTAGGCGTGAAGGAAGGGTGTTTCGCCCCGGGCGGTGATTTCCCGGGCGACGAAAGACGATAGCTTGCGGGCATAACCCCGCCCGCGCGCGTCCGGATGGGTGCAAACCCCGCTAACCTCCGTAAACCCCGGCGGCTGAAGGCGCTCACCGGCCATGGCTACAAGCCGGCCACCCTCCTTGATGCCCCAGAATGAACCAAGCCGGTGCGTGCGGGCGAGGAAAGGTCCGGGTTCGGTGAGTGTGGCCAGCGCCAGCATCTCCGGCGCGTCGGATTCCGTAAGCGGCTGGATGGGGCCGGCATCCTCGGGTGTGATCGCGACCCCAGCCACCATGCGCACCACCAGTGCTGTCTTCTCCACAATGATGCCGGGCTGTGGGGGCCAGGCCTGCATCACGATCATATGACCGTGCGCAGGAAGGAGTTCCGCCAACGCCGCCATGGATTCGGGAGCACCGTCTCGTGCGGCTGCGAAGGGGCTGATGTCGGCGGCGAAGCGCACTGCCAGACTGTTGCCGATCGCGAACTGGGACTGCCGGGTCGTAAGCGCCGCCCACACCGGCTCGTCGAGGGGGCTCGGTGTCATGGTCAGGTTTTTGAGGAAAGGACCGCGTCCAACTCATCCTGGGGCAGGGGAGGGCCGAATGCGCCCTGGCGCGCCAGGGCGGCGGAAAGCTGGGCCAGATAGTCCTTCTGGCTGATCTCCACGGCGCCGAATTGCTTCAGGTGATCGGTGATGAACTGGGTGTCCAGCAGGACGAACTGCCCGGCCCTGAGTATTCCGGCAAGGTGGCACAGGGCCACCTTGGAGGCGTCGGTGGCGCGGGAGAACATGCTTTCGCCGAAGAACGCGGCGCCCATGGCGAGACCATAAAGCCCGCCGACCAGCCGGCCGCCCTCCCAGGTCTCGACGCTATGGGCGAGGCCGGCATCGTGCAGCTCCGTGAACAGCCCGAGGATGCGGTTATTGATCCAGGTGTCGGCCCGGACGGTAGTGGATTCGGCGCAGCCTTGCATGACCTCGCGAAAGGCTGTGTCGACGGTGACGGTGTACCCGCCCCGGCGCATGCGTTTACGCAAGGAGTGGGAGGCATGGAATTCGTCGAGGGGAATGACCCCGCGCAGCTTCGGCTGGACCCAGAAGACATCCGTATCCCCCCGGGACTTGGCCATGGGGAATACGCCGTAGGTATAGGCCTTGAGGACGAGTTCGGCGGTGATGTCGGTCATGACACCACCGCGCCGACTACTTCTCGCTTAACTTCGCGACGAAGTTTTCGAGCCACCTGATGTCGTAGGTGCCGTTGATGATGTCCGGCTCGTTGAGGACGGCCACATGAAGCGGGATCGTCGTTTCGATCCCGTCGATGACGTACTCGTGCA
>CANISR010000076.1 GCA_947470105.1 Fidelibacterota bacterium
CCCCTTCGTCGACGTCGAGCCCGGGGAGGGGCCGGCTCAGCACCGCCACCTTTGCTTTTCCCACAGACCGCAAAAGCGATTTGACCATCTTGTGGCGGCGCTCCTGGCGGATCACGCCATCAACGGCGCTGAGCGCATTGAGGATGGGCGTCGCGGCTTCGGGCCGGTGGGCGCGGATATCGGCGAAGGAGGCACCGCCCAGCGCCGCGCTCAGGCTTTCCATGAAGGTGTGAAACGGGTTGCGCGAGAGATCGCCCACCGTGAGCTCGTAGGTGGCCGTCATGGCCTGGACCAGCCATGAGGCGCCGAGCTTGGCGACGAGTTGGGTGATGCCGCGGTTGGTAAGGTCGACCAGGTGCACCGGCACCACCAGATCGAACGCGCGGCTCTTGAATGGGATGGCGATGCGGGGGTCGTAGTTCTGCGGTGGGCCGAACGGCTGATGGTCGAAGTGGGCCGCGTCCAAGGCGGGGTTCATACACCGCATTTCATCGGGGAAGGTCTTCTCCAGGACGATAAAGTTGGTCCGGGGATGCGCATTCCGGACCATATTCTGCATGAAGTCCGTAAACGGGTGATCGCTGATTGTGGCCAGCACCGTGGCCCGTGCGTCCTCCAGGGCATGGATCTGCTGCGTGAGGTCCGGGGAGCCGCCGATCATCAGGTCGTAAAGGAAGGCGTGAAAGTGAACCACCGCGGTTTCGTCGCGCAGATGGGCGAAGAGGCGGGGAATGAAATCGGGGGATTCATAGCGGAGGATTTCGACCGGCACGCCGCGGGCCATTCCGGTCGCAGCCAATTGCTCGGCATAGCGCGTCAGGTGGCCGTAGACATCGCACTTTCCCGGCGGAACGCAGACCGCGACCTTATCCATCCCCACCTACACCCCGGCGTTTTTTTTGGTCAGGTAAGTGTAGGGAATGGGCCGGCCCATACGGATACGGGACTCCCTTATGATGGTGTAACAAAACAGCTAAAGTAGGTGCCCCACGACACGGCACGCCCGTAAACGGATAAAGTCCCGCAGATGAATACGCCTGCTCTGGATATAAAGAGCCTGCTCCAGGACGGCTTCGCGCGCCTGAAAGCGGGCGATGTGGCACGCAGCGAAGCGATTTTCCGGCAGGTTCTCGCCGGCGCGCCGGAGCTGTTCCAGGCACATTACGGTCTCGCGCACACCTTGCAGGCGGCCGGGCGCGGGACCGAGGCGCTGGAAACCTGGATCAGGGCCGCCCGGTTGAAGCCCGAGGTGGCGGAAGTTCAGGCGGAGCTTGGCCTCGCTTTCGTAGCGGTGGCCCGCATTGCCGAGGCGGCCACTGCGTTTCGCGCCGCGCTGGTCCTCAAGCCCGAGATGTACGGCGTCGCCTATAACCTGGCGAACGCTCTGGCGGCGCTGGGCAAGTCGGACGAGGCGCTGGCGTTTTACCGCCAGGCGATCAGCCACAAGCCGGATTTCGCCGAAGCGCATTTCAATCTGGGGCTCGCGCACTTCAAACTTGGGCAATCGGCCGAAGCCGCTGCCGCCTACGAGGCGGCGTTCGCGTTGCAGCCCGACTCTGCGCGGATCGCAGACACACTGGGCAATCTTCTGCTCGATGAAGGCCGCATGAGCGCCGCAGCCGCGGTTTTCGAGAAGGCCTCCGCTATGGGGCGCGAAAAACTCGGGTTTCTGTTTCGCTCATTCCTGCTGCTGCCGCGCATCGCTGAATCCAATGCACAGATCCACAAAGTGCGCCTGGACCTCGCCAGGGGTCTCGATGCGCTGCAAGGCATGGACGGGGAGATCTTTGACCCCGCCAGCCTGACCAACGACGCGTTGTTCTATCTGGCTTACGCCGGGGAGAACGACCGGCCGCTGATGGAAGCGGCGCATCGTATGTTCAGGCGCCACAGCCCGGTGCTGAACTATGTCTCGCCGCATCTGGACGGTATCCGCGCGCGGCAGGGCCAAGGCCGAATCAAGGTCGGCTTCCTGTCGCAGTTTCTGGGCAACCACACGATCGGCCGGTTGAACCAGGGCCTGATTGCAGGCTTGGACCGCGCCAAATTCCACGTCACCGTGATTCACACCGCCGCCGGCAAGCGCGACGACGGCCGCACCGCCATCGATCAGGCCGCAGACGCGGCCGTGACGCTGCCCGCGGATCTGGCGGGCGCCCAGCGGGCGGTGGCGGACTTGCAACTCGGCCTGCTGCATTTCCCCGACATCGGCATGAACGCCTTCACCTATTTCCTGGCCTACGCCCGCATGGCCCCGGTGCAGACCATGGGGTGGGGGCATCCGGTCACCACCGGCACGGACACCATCGACTACTTCCTGTCGTTCGACACCGCCGAGCCCGATGGCGCCGAAGCGCACTACGCCGAGACGCTGGTGCGGCTCAAACGGCCCTCGGTGTGCTACACGCCCGACGCCAAGATCCAGCACAAGCTGTCCCGCGCCGATTTCGGATTGCCGCCCACCGGCGCGCTGTATGGCTGCCTGCAGTCGCTGTTCAAGTTCCACCCCGACTTCGACGCCGTGCTGGCGGCGGTGGCCGAGCGCGACCCCACCGGGCATATCGTGCTGGTGGATTGGGTGCAGCCCACCTGGATGAGACTCTTACGCGAACGCTGGGCGCGCACCTTCCCAATGCTCCTGGACCGCGTGATCGTGGTGCCCCGCCAGCCCGGCGACCGCTTCCGCCACCTGGTTGCCAACATGGACGTGATGCTCGACCCGCTGCACTTCGGCGGCGGCAACACGTTCTACGAGGCGGTGGCCCAGGGCGTGCCGACCGTCACCTGGCCGGGGAACTACCTCCGCGGAAGATTGATCACCGGATTCTATAAACTCCTCGGTGTGAGCGAAGGCCTGATCGCCCGCGACGTGGAGGATTTAGCGCCGCTGGCTGTGGCGCTGGTCCATGACCCCGCGCGGCGCGCCGAAGTGTGCGCACCGCTGTTCGCCCGCGCCGGTGAACTCTTCCACGATCAGGCTGCGATCCGTGAACTGGAAGCCTTTTTCCAAGCCGCGGTGAAGGCGGACGGGAAGATTGCGAACTGGAATTATGCGCCGTGAACGCCGAAGGCATCACGGCGCCCCTGACTTACACCCTAACGGGAACTCCAGCTCCCGAGGACATCGCTACCCTCGAACACGGTCTCAGCGCCTTTTTCACCGCGCAAGGCGCGAGTCCCAAGGACATGCCGCTCGCGATCTTCGTTCGGGACGACCAAGGCGCTCTCGTGGCCGGCTTGGACGCCAAGACCGGCTGGGACCAGATGTACATCAGGACGCTTTACGTCGCCCAAGCCTTGCGCGGGCAGGGCGTAGGCCACCGGCTTCTGGAGCAGGCTGAGGCCGAGGGCCGCACCCGCGGCTGTCATACCGCATGGCTGATGACCTCGACGGAAGAGGCGAAACGCTTCTATGAGACCTACGGCTATTCCTCCTTCGGCACGGTCGAACGCCACGCGCCCAACTGCGCGCGCTATTTCATGAAGAAAGCGCTGTAGCGCTACCGCTCGGCCGGCGGCACGCCTTTGACCTTCTCGGCGAACGCCGCGATCTCGTCCTTGGAATACGAAAGGTTCACGTGCTTGGTTGATGGCGGGCGCTTGGCCGTGGACAGTCCCGGCCGCCATTCGCGCACGGGGCGGATGGGGCGCTTCTCGAAGCCGCCGCCGCAGTTGGGGCAGACGTTGTGCAGCTTCGCCACGCAATCGGCGCAGAAGGTGCACTCGAATGTGCAGATCCGTGCCTCGGCCGCGTCCGGCGGCAAATCCTTGTCGCAGAATTCGCAGTTGGGTCTGAGCTCCAGCGCCATGGCGTTCCTCCATCAATCTCGCTAATTTAACAGCACAACGCGGCAGCCCATAGCGGGCTGCCGATACAGTTTCAGAATCAGGGGGCAGGTATGAAAGTCGAAGGCCAGTGTCACTGCGGACAGATCGCATATACGGCGGAGGTCGATCCGGCGAAGGTGACGATCTGTCACTGCGTCGATTGCCAGATCCTGTCGGGCGGTCCCTATATCGCCACGGTCGCGGCGAACACCTCGACCTTCAAAGTCACCTACGGCGAAATCCATCACTATGTGAAAACCGCCGAAAGCGGGCGCAAGCGCCTGCACGGCCTGTGCACCAACTGCGGCACGCGCCTCTACGCCGCCTCGGTGGATGAGCCGCGCGCGTACTCGCTGCGCACCGGCCCGCTCAAGCAGCGCAATGACCTGAAACCGTCGCGCCGCATCTGGTGTGATTCAGCGCAGTCGTGGTCGGTGAATTTGACCGGCATTGAGGCGGTCGCGAAGCAGCCCGGCTAACCCGCAACCGCGGGGAAAGCGTTCAAGCCGGGAGTTGCGTTTCACGTGAAACGACGCTCCCGGTATTCACACACTTGGGCGGGTGGCTAAAGCGCGCGAGCCAATTCTCGAGCGAGGTCTGCCGCCGAAGCTTTGCATAGCGTTCCGCCAGTGAAGAACGGGTTCTCCGTAACTTCGATTCCAGCATATGGCGGAAATGCAATCGCCTTGAGCTGTTCCAGCGAGTCCGCCTCTGCCTCACAAATAACGAGGCCAGAGAGCTCGTCCTCAAACACGTCGATTCCGAACACCTGCCCATTCGCATGATGGTAGTGGCGAGTTTTGGTTAGGTCGACGCCATCTAGGGGAAGGAACGTCTGGTATTCGGATTCCGAGAGATAAAGAGTCTCGATAGGTTGGTGATAGGCGCTGATGGCGCCCGGCTTCTTCGTAAGCTTGTAGGCGACTTTTCCATTGTCTGTGTCGGTCATCTGACGCAAACGAAGACGCCCGCAGGAGAGATAGCGGTCGACGATGTGCTTGGCGTATGGCTTGGCTGTGGTTCGCCAATCCGTGTCGGGAGCGACCAAGAATTTGCGCTCGTCTTCGATGCGGATTGGTTGGGTCATGGTCGTGGCTGTTGCGAATGATATGTGTTCTGGCGCCGCGAGCTTTTCTACAGCCGTTCTTCGTTCCTGCGCTGGGTTTGACGCCTTTCGGCGTCAAACGGGTCAAGCCCGAGGACGACCGTGAAGAGTCCTTTTATGCGCTCTTCTTTTGTTTCACGGTCGCTTTCGCTGTCGGGGCGGCGCTCTTGAGCCGGTCCTTCAGGAACTGCCCCGTATAGCTCGCCTTCACTTTCACGATGTCCTCGGGCGTTCCGGTGGCGACGATTTCGCCGCCGCCGGCGCCGCCTTCGGGGCCCAGGTCGATGACCCAGTCGGCGGTCTTGATGACCTCGAGGTTGTGTTCGATGACCACCATGCTGTTGCCCTGGTCCACCAGGGTGTGCAGCACCTCCAGCAACTTCCGCACGTCGTCGAAGTGCAGGCCGGTGGTGGGCTCGTCCAGGATATAAAGCGTGCGGCCGGTGGCGCGCTTGGAGAGTTCCTTGGCGAGCTTCACGCGCTGGGCTTCGCCGCCCGAGAGTGTGGTGGCCTGCTGGCCCAGGTGGACGTAGCCGAGGCCCACCTTCTTCAGCAGCTCCATCTTCTCGCGGATCACCGGCACGGCCTTGAAGAACTCCACACCTTCTTCCACGGTCATGTCGAGCACATCGGAGATGCTCTTGCCCTTGAAGTGCACTTCCAGGGTCTCGCGGTTGTAGCGTTTGCCTTTGCACACATCGCAAGTGACGAACACATCGGGCAGAAAGTGCATCTCGATCTTGATCAGGCCGTCGCCCTGGCAGGCCTCGCAGCGGCCGCCTTTGACGTTGAAGCTGAAGCGGCCCGGGCCGTAGCCACGGGTCTTGGCTTCCGGCAACTCGGCGAACCACTCGCGGATCGGCGTGAAAGCGCCGGTGTACGTGGCGGGATTTGAGCGCGGCGTGCGGCCGATAGGCGACTGGTCGATGTCGATCACCTTATCCAGGTGATTCATGCCGTCGATCTTGTCGTGGGGGCCGGGCAGGTCCCGGGCGCCGTAGAGAGTCTTCGCCAGTCCTTTGTAGAGGGTTTCCAACACCAGGGAGCTTTTGCCGCCGCCGGAGACGCCGGTGACGCAGGTCAACGTGCCCAGCGGAATATCGACGCTGACGTTCTTGAGGTTGTTGGCCCTGGCGCCCTTAATGGTCAGGAACTTGCCCGAGCCCTTGCGCCGGACGTCGGGTGTGGGCACTTCGCGCACGCCGTTGAGGTAGTCGGCGGTCAGGGAGTTCTTGGCCTTGAGCAGTTGCGGCAGCGTGCCTTCGGCCACCACCTTGCCGCCATGGACGCCGGCGCCGGGGCCCATGTCGATCACATGGTCGGCGGTGCGGATGGCGTCCTCATCGTGTTCCACCACCAGTACCGTGTTGCCGATATCGCGCAGGCGCCGCAACGTGTCGAGCAGGCGGTTGTTGTCGCGCTGATGCAGGCCGATGGAGGGCTCGTCCAGCACATAGAGCACGCCGGTGAGGCCCGAGCCGATCTGCGACGCCAGGCGGATGCGCTGGCTCTCGCCGCCGGACAGGGTGCCGGAGTTGCGGGAGAGCGTGAGGTAGTCCAGTCCGACGTTGTTGAGGAAGTGCAGCCGGTCGTCGATCTCCCGTAAGATTCGGCGTCCGATTTCCATTTGCTTGGCGCTCAGGGTCTTGCTCAGGCCGGCGAACCAGGCGGCGGCATCGGAAATCGACAGTTCCGAAATCTCGGCGATGTTCTTGCGCTCGATCTTTACCGCCAGAGCCTCCGGCTTCAGGCGCTTGCCGCCGCAGGTCTCGCAGGGCTGGGAGGTCTGGTACTTCTCCAGTTCCTCGCGCATCCAGGCGCTGTCGGTCTCGCGCCAGCGGCGCTGCAGGTTGTTGAGGACGCCTTCAAAGGTCTTTCGCGTCTCGTACTTGCGCACGCCGTCGTCGAACTTGATGGTGATCTCGTCGTCGCCGGTGCCTTCGAGAATGGCTTCGCGCACCTTGGCGGGCAGTTTCTTCCACGGCACGTCGGACTTGGCGCCGTAGTGTCGCAACACGCCTTTCAGCGCCTGCATGTAATAGGGCGACGGGGCGCCGGAGCTGGCCCAGGGCGCCACCGCGCCGTCCTCGATGCTGAGGTCCGGGTCCGGCACCACCAGCATGGGATCGAACAACATCTTTACGCCGAGGCCGTCGCAGGCCGGGCAGGCGCCGAAGGGGTTGTTGAACGAGAACAGCCGGGGCTCGATTTCATCAATGGTGAAGCCGGACACTGGGCAGGCGAACTTGGCCGAGAAAACGGTGCGGGCGGCGTCGCCCTTCACATCGGCGTTCTCGGCGAAGGCGATTCCGTCCGCCAGCCCCAGGGCAATTTCCAATGAGTCGGCTAGGCGGCTCTGGATGCCGTCCTTCACCACGACGCGGTCGATGACCACTTCGATTTCGTGCTTGAGCTTCTTGTTGAGCACCGGCACATCGCCGATCTCATAAAGCGTGCCGTCCACCTTGACGCGCTGGAAGCCTTTCTTCTGCAGGTCCTGCAGGTCTTTTTTGTACTCACCCTTACGGCCGCGCACGATGGGCGCCAGCAGGTAAAGACGGGTGCCTTCGCCCATGGTCATGATGCGGTCGACCATCTGGCTGACGGTCTGGGCCTCAATGGGCAGGCCGGTGGCGGGGGAATAGGGCACGCCGACGCGCGCCCACATCAGACGCATATAGTCGTGGATTTCCGTGACCGTGCCGACGGTGGAGCGGGGGTTGCGGCTGGTGGTCTTCTGCTCGATGGAAATGGCCGGCGACAGGCCTTCGATGGAATCCACATCAGGCTTCTGCATCAGTTCGAGGAACTGGCGGGCGTAGGCCGACAGGCTCTCCACATAGCGCCGCTGGCCCTCGGCATAGATGGTGTCGAAGGCGAGGGAGGATTTTCCCGATCCTGAGAGGCCGGTGATCACCACCAGCTTGTCGCGGGGGATATCCACGTTGACGCTCTGCAGGTTATGCTCGCGGGCGCCTCGGACTTTAATTTCGGTCAGCATGGTGTGTTTGGTCGCCCTCTTGAGCCCCTGCTTTGTATCGGGCGCACCCCAAATGCTCTTGATCGGGGCGCGGCAGAAAGGCTAGTTTGTTCTTGTTATGTTTCCGTTCCACGTTCTTCATACGCTGAACGGTCTTTTCCGGCAATATATACGTTAACCCATTGCTGCGGCAGTATAAAATGGGCGGAAGCGCGGGGTCGTCAATCACCTGGGAGAGGCTTATGGTCGGTAACATAGGGCGGGACTCGCGCCGGCGAAATAGGGCCATGAATATTGCCAGGACTTTAGGCGGCCTGTTGGCTGCGATTTTGGTTTCTGCCGGTTTGGCTGCCGGCTTAACGGGCAGCGCTCTGGCCGATACCCCGAAGCCCCCGGTGACCCCCTGGAAGGAGTTTGCCTTCCCGGAGGATGGGTTTGCCATCACCGGTCCTTCGGCCGCCCCCCGGGTGGCGGAACAGCCCACGGACAGCGGGTCCGCGACCCATGGCTATACCTTCAAGTCCGGCACCATCGGCGCCGCGTTCCTGGTGAAGGTCACGCGCAACAGCGCCAGCCGCGGCGACAATGAACAAAAACTGCGCGAAATCAGCGCCCACAATCCCCGGGTCATGAAGGCCATGACCCAGGCCGGCATGGAGGGCGTGCAGTTCGGTTTTGAAGATACTGACACCAGCAGCATTGGGCGTATTTTCGCCACCGAACATATGATCTACACCATCCTCGCGCAGGGACCGGTGGGACAGTATCCTCCTGTCGCCCTGAACCGGTGGCTGGATTCCTTCCGGCTTTTGGACACACCGCTTACTAAATAGATCCTCGCAGTTCGCTACATCCTCGCATCCCTTTCTTCTGGAGAACCTCATGGCCGGCAGCGTCAATAAAGTCATCCTCATCGGCAACCTCGGCCGCGATCCTGAAGTGCGCACCATGCAGAACGGCAGCAAGGTGGCGAACCTCAACCTCGCCACGTCCGAAAGCTGGAAGGACAAGGCCACCGGGGAGAAGAAGGAAAAGACAGAATGGCACCGCGTGGTGATCTTCGGCCAACTGGCCGATATCGCCGAACGCTACCTCAAGAAGGGTTCGAAGGTTTACGTCTCGGGCTCGCTTCAGACCCGCAAGTGGACCGACAAGGACGGCGCCGAGAAGTACACCACTGAAGTGGTGCTGCAGGGCTTCGGCGGCGAACTGACCATGCTCGACGGCAAGGGCGGTGGCGGCGGCGGTGGTGGTATGGGCGACGAAGGCGGCGGCGGTGGCTGGGACTCCGGTGAACCCCCCGCCATGCGCAGCGGCAGCGCCGGCGGCGCCAGCAGCGGCAAACGCGCGCCGGCCCGCGATGAGATGGACGACGAGATTCCGTTCTAACGGAAGGTTAGTGTTCGTCGCTGTGCGGGCTCTTTTTGATTGCGCGCCTTCCGCGCGCCGGCCCGCGATGAGATGGACGACGAGATCCCGCTCTGGGGCTGATGCCCGCCTGCCGCCCTTGGACATGATTCGGGCCTAGCAGCAGGTGACCACCCTCGCATCCCTCGCGGCCCAGGTTGCGGCTTCTGGTTTGAGCCGCGACCTGTTCGCGGTGATTGCCGCGTTCGATTTCGAATCCGAAAACGATCTCCAGGCTTTGCTGTCCATTGGCGACGCGTTGCGGGCGGTCAATCAGCTCCCCCTGGCGGCGCGGTGTTATGCCCGCGCCGGCCAGCTCGCGCCCCAGGCACCCGAGATTCCCTTCATCCAGGCCGAGGTGGCGCAGCTTCTTGGCCGTACCGAAGATGCGCGGGCGAAATTCCAGGCGCTCAGCGACATGCAAGGGGTATCGCCGCAGTTACGCGAAATCGCGCGCCTCAAGGCGGCCTGCATCTTGCCGCAAGTGATCACGGGGCAGCATGAAATCGTCGCGGCCCGCACCCGCATTGCCGCCGCCCTGACGCAAGCGCCGCCGGTGACGACGCCCGATATTTTCCTGGCGGGCGGCTTCACCAATTTCTACCTGGCCTACCAGGGCGAGGACGACCGCGTCCTGCAGCAAGCTCTCGCGCAATACTACCTGCGCATCTGTCCGAGCCTGGCCTTCGCGGCGCCGCACGTCGCTGCGCCCGCCCATGGCGGGCGCATTCGTATCGGCCTGCTGTCACGGCACTTCTTCAACCACACGATCGCCTATTTGAACCAGGGCCTGATCACCGGCCTGGACCGGGGTCGCTTCGAGCTCACGCTGATCCGCGTCCCGACCGGACTCGCCGCCGACGACACGGCGCGGGATCTTGCCGCCGCCGCAGGCGCGGTGTGCGATCTGCCCCTGGATCTGGCGCGCGCCCGCGCCATGATCGCCGCGCTCAACCTCGATGTGCTGCATTACCCCGATCTGGGCATGGACTCCTTCGGCTATTTCCTGGCGTTCGCACGCCTCGCCAAGGTCCAGACCGTCGGCTGGGGGCATCCCGTCACCACGGGTATTCCCAATATCGACGCCTTCCTGTCGGTCGACGCCATGGAGCCGTCCGGCGCGGAAGATCACTACAGCGAGCGCCTGGTCCGCCTCGCGGCCAACGTGCCGGCGGTCCCATCGCCGCGCGTCCCATCAGGGCCCGTGGATAAAATTGCATTCGGCATCGATCCCGGGCGGCCGGCGTATCTCTGTCCGCAAAGCCTGTTCAAGGTGCACCCGTCGTTCGACCAGGTGACCGCGCGCCTGCTCGCGCGGGATCCGGCGGCTGTGATCTATTTCCTGGGCTTATGGGAGCCGTTGAACACGACATTTCTCGACCGCGTTCGGGCGCATGTTGGGCCCAACGCCGACCGCGTTCGCCTGGTGCCGCGGGTCATGAGCGACCGGTTCCCGGACCTGCTGTCCTGCGCTGATGTGATCCTCGATATCCCGGAGTGGTCCGGGGGCAAGACATCCCTGGAAGCGTTGGCCGCCGGCATTCCCATCGTGCATTGGCCCGGCCGCTTCATGCGCGGGCGGCATACGCTGGCGTTCTATACCCAGATGGGCCTCGACGATTGCGTCGTGAACGATATGGAGCGCTATGTGGACGTGGCGTTCCGCCTGGTTCACGACACGGCGTTCCGCGCCCAGGTGCGCGGCGACATTCGTGACCGTGCGCCACGCCTGTTCAACCAGCTTGGCGCTGTGCGTGAAGCCGAAGCCTACTGGGCGGCCGCGTGCGGCCGATCAGCCGGCTGAGTCGTACTGCGCCTTCAGCCGGTCCACCAACTGCGCCACCGTGGGCACATCGTCGATGGCCCCGGCGCCCTGGCCGGCGGACCAGATGTCGCGCCAGGCCTTGGGGCCCTTGCTGTCGTCACTGCCGAGGCTGAGCTGTGCGCCGGGGCGCTCACCTAGAACCTGCGCCGGGTCCAGGCCGCTGGCGGCGATGGAGGAGCGCAGGTAGTTGGCGTATACGCCGCTGAAATACGGCGTGTAGACGATGTCGGCGGTGCCGGCGTCGACGATCATTTTCTTGTACTCGTCCTGGGCGTGAGCTTCCGCGGTGGCGATGAAGCGCGTGCCCATATAGGCCATGTCCGCGCCGATGACCTGCGCGGCCTTGACGTGATTGCCGTATGAGATCGCTCCCGAGAGCACGATGGTGCCGGCGAATATTTTGCGCACCTCGGCGACGAAGGCGAAGGGCGACAGGGTGCCGGCATGGCCGCCGGCGCCGGCGCACACCAGGATCAGGCCGTCCACACCGGCGGCGATGGCTTTACGCGCGTGTTTGAGGCTGATGACGTCGTGGAAGACAATGCCGCCGTAGGCGTGCACGCGCTCCACCACCGGCGTCGGATCGCCGACCGACGTGATGACGAACGGCACCTTGTGCTTGATGATCAGCTCAAGGTCCTCGGCCTGGCGGGCGTTGGCCTTGTGGACGATGAGGTTGGCGCCGAACGGCGCCACGCCCGGCTCGCGCGTGGCGGTCGTGAGCTGCTCAAGCCAGGCCTCCAGCTGGGGCAGGGGCCGTGCGTTGAGGGTCGGGAAGCAGCCCACAACGCCGGCGCGGCATTGGGCGATGACAAGGTCGGGCTGCGACACGATGAACATCGGCGCGCCGATCAACGGCAGGCGCAGGCGACCCTGGAATAACGCGGGCAACGGCATGGTGCATCCTTCGGTTAGAAGCGCGACGAGCTATACCGCGGGCGCGCTGAACGCGCGCTGTAAAACATTCACCGAAAATTGTGCGATGCACAAATCTACAGTGACATCATGGCCGCGGAATCGCTCCTGCCACGGCTTCAATCGCTACCGACCACAGATACAGATCGCCTCCGAGTCCCGACTCTGCCGGTAGTTGATCGTCCAGCCTGCCCATCAATCGTTCCGGGTCTTGCGGCAGGCCCTGGCCGATCGCTGTAAAGTTGCCTCTATTCGCTTGAAAAATAGCGATGAACGGCAGGTCTGCGGGAACCAGACTGTGGCGGTATGGCAGCGTTGTGACAGTACCCCTCATCTGCTAGATTTTGTGGGTATGGTGGCCCGGACTGGGCCGTCGCAGGGATGGGTCTTCAGACCGCACGACCACGCTTCGGGATTAAGGTCTTTTCTCGCTGGTGCACTGCAGCAAAACCAGCGGAAATGACCTTTTGCCTGTCTGAAGCGCGGCACGAGACCAAACCCAAGACCAAGACAAAGTGAGTACGCATTTGAGCGATACGGCAGCACCACCCACTCCGCCCAGGGCGTTCGACATCGCCCCGATCACCATCGAAGACGAGATGCGGCGCAGCTACCTGGATTACGCCATGAGCGTGATCATCAGCCGCGCGCTGCCCGACGTGCGCGACGGCCTCAAGCCCGTGCACCGGCGCATCCTCTACGGCATGAAGGAAGCGGGCTACGAGTACAACAAGCCCTTCCGCAAGTCGGCGCGCATCGTCGGGGACGTGATGGGTAAATACCATCCCCACGGCGACCAATCGATCTACGACGCCATGGTGCGCATGGCGCAGAGCTTCTCCATGCGGGTGCCGCTGATCGATGGTCAGGGCAACTTCGGCTCCATGGACGGCGATGCCCCGGCGGCCATGCGCTACACCGAATCGCGCCTCGCCAAACCGGCGCATTCGCTGCTCGACGATATCGACAAGAACACCGTCGACTTCCAGCCCAACTACGACGAAAGTGAGTCCGAGCCGGTCGTTCTGCCGGCCCGCTTTCCCAATCTTCTGGTCAACGGCGCCGGCGGCATCGCCGTCGGCATGGCCACCAATATTCCGCCGCACAACCTGTCCGAAGTCATAGACGCTGCCTGCGCGCTGATCGACGACCCCTCCACCGGCGACGAACGCCTGATGGAAATGGTGCCCGGCCCCGACTTCCCCACCGGCGGCATCATCCTCGGCCATTCCGGATCCCGCTCGGCCATGATGACCGGCCGCGGCTCGGTGATCATGCGCGGCCGCTGCGAGATCGAGGACATCGGCAAGGACAAACAGGCGATCATCGTCACGGAAATTCCCTACCAGGTGAACAAGTCGTCGATGATCGAGAAGATCGCCGAGCTGGTGCGCGACAAGCGCATCGAAGGCATCGGCGATCTGCGCGACGAATCCGACCGCACCGGCGTGCGGGTGGTGGTGGAGATCAAACGCGACGCTGTCGCCGAAGTGGTGCTGAATCAGCTCTACAAATATACGCCGCTGCAAACCAGCTTCGGCGTCAACATGCTGGCCATTCACAACGGCCGCCCGCAGTTGATGACCCTGCGCCAGATACTGCAGGCGTTCATCACCTTCCGCGAAGAGGTCATCCGCCGCCGCACGATCTATGAATTGAGCCATGCGCGCGACCGCGCGCACGTCTTGGTGGGCTTGGCGCTGGCCGTCGCCAACCTCGACGAAGTGATCAAGCTGATCCGTGCGGCTTCCGATCCCACCATCGCTCGTGAAAACCTCATGGCGCGCGAGTGGCCGGCCACCGAGATCGAACCCTTGGTGATGCTGATCGACGAACCCGACCGCAAAGTGGTCGACGGCAAGTATCGGCTGTCGGAAGACCAGGCCAAGGCCATCCTCGACCTGCGCCTGCATCGCCTGACCGGCCTGGAGCGCGACAAGATCCACGCCGAGCTTACCGAGATCGGCAAGAAGATCGCGTTCTACCTGGAGATACTGCGCTCGCGGGAACGCCTCTACCAGATCATGCGCGAAGAGCTGCAGGAGATGAAAACCGAGTACGGCACGCCGCGCCGCACCACCATCGAAGAACTGGAGTTCGAGACCGATATCGAGGATCTGATCCAGCGCGAGGACATGGTGGTGACCGTCACCAATGCCGGCTGGATCAAGCGCGTGCCGCTGTCCACCTATCGCGCCCAGCGCCGCGGCGGCAAAGGCCGCGCCGGAATGGCCACGAAGGACGAGGATTTCGTCCGCGCACTCTATGTGGTGAACACTCACACGCCGGTGCTGTTCTTCTCGACCCTCGGCATGGTCTACAAGCTCAAGGTCTACAAACTGCCGGTGGGCACGCCGCAAAGCCGCGGCAAGGCCATGGTCAACCTGCTGCCCTTGAAGGACGGCGAGACCATCTCCACCGTCATGCCGATGCCCGAGGACGAGACCAGTTGGGAGCAGCTCAACGTCATGTTCGCCACGTCGGGCGGCACGGTGCGGCGTAACGATCTGTCGGATTTCGTCAATATCCACCGCAGCGGCAAGATCGCCATGAAGCTCGAGGACCCCAATAGTCCCGAGTCAGCAGGTGTCGCCGATCGTCTCATCGGCGTCGCCACCTGCGACGACAAGAACGACGTGCTGCTGTCCACCCGCCAGGGCAAATGCATCCGTTTTGAAGTGAGCGACGTGCGCGTGTTCGCGGGCCGCTCTTCCATGGGCGTCAGAGGCATCAAGCTCGGGGATGGGGACGAAGTCATTTCCATGTCGATCCTCCGCCACGTGGAGTTCGACACCGAAAGCCGCGACGCCTACCTCAAGCTGGCGCGCAAGCTGCGCGGCGCTGATGAAGCCGAAGCGGGCGAAGACGAAGCAGCGGCCACCTCTGAAACGAACGGTGGCAAGGTGCTCACAGACGAGGAATTCAAACGCTTCCAGGCGGCGGAAGAATTCATTCTCACCGCAACCCGCCAGGGTTTCGGCAAGCGCACATCGGCTTACGAATACCGCATCACCGGGCGCGGCGGGCAGGGGATCGTCTCCATCGCCACCTCGAAACGTAATGGAGATGTGGTGGCGTCCTTCCCGGTGGGCGACCAGGACCAGGTGATGATGATCACCGACGCCGGCCGCCTGATCCGCATGCCCATCAACGACGTGCGCGTGGCCGGCCGCTCGACGCAAGGCGTCACGCTGTTCGCCACCGGCGAAGACGAGCATGTGACCTCGGTCGCGCACCTGCCGTCCGAAGATGCCGGGGAAGATGCGGGCGAGGGGGCCGGCGACGACTCCGATATCGCTATGGCAGAAGAGCAGAGTGCTGAGCCAGGAGCCGCGGAATAAGCAAGAAATCCGGATTTCACCGGGTTGGGGGCAGAATGAAACCAAAGATCAAAGCCGCCGCGCGGCCTTCGCCCTCGAACGGCTCGTCCAAGAGGGCGCCGGCGTCGGGCCGATACCGCATTGGCATTTATCCGGGCACGTTCGACCCGGTGACCAACGGGCATATGGACATCATCAGCCGCGCCCTCAAGCTGGTGGATCGTTTGGTCGTCGCGGTGGCGGTGAACGCGGGCAAGGGGCCTTTGTTCACGCTCAAGGAACGCACCGAGATGTGCCGCGCCGAAGTGGCGGCCTTGCAGACCAATGGCGTGCAGATCGATGTGGTGCCCTTCGACACCCTGCTGATGGATTTCGTCGTGGACCAGGGTGCGGACCTCATCATCCGCGGGCTGCGGGCCGTGTCGGACTTTGAATACGAATTTCAGATGGCGGGCATGAATACCCGGCTCAACCCCCGCGTGGAGACAATGTTCCTCATGGCCTCCGAAAAAAACCAGTTCATCGCCTCAAGGTTGGTGAAGGAAGTGGCCCGCCTGGGCGGCGACATCGCCAGTTTCGTGCCAGCCGCGGTCAACCGGCGCGTGATCAAGAAGTATAAGACCGCGTCCTGACAGCGGATTTTCCCCTAAAAAGCCCCCGAATTGTGGCGCGGACGGGGGCCTGAAGTCCGTCTGCCTGAGGCTTCTTGTCTCCGGCGGCTGGTCCGACTATAGCTGTGGCGCTTTTTTGAGGTTTTCAGACCCTATAATGACTTCTTCCCGTTAC
>CANISR010000077.1 GCA_947470105.1 Fidelibacterota bacterium
CGCATCGGCGGCGCGGCGGATATGCTTGAACATCTTGATGTTCCACGACTTGGCCATGGCGCTCTCGAACGGCACGCCCTTGGCCTGCAGGAACGAGTGATAGCCCATGATGCCGAGGCCGACAGAACGCTCGCGCATGGCCGAGTACTTGGCGCGGTCCATGGAGCTGGGTGCGCGGTCGATGAAGTCCTGCAGCACGTTGTCGAGGAAGCGCATGACGTCGGGGATGAATTCCTCGTCGCCGTTCCACTCGTCCCAGGTTTCGACATTGAGCGAGGACAGGCAGCAGACCGCGGTGCGATCGACGCCCAGGTGGTCGGGGCCGGTGTGCAGCATGATTTCGCTGCACAAGTTGGACGTGGTGCACTTCAGGCCGAGGTCGCGCTGATGCTTGGGCATCTGGCGGTTCACGGTGTCGGCGAAGATCAGGTAGGGCTCGCCGGTGTTGAGGCGGGTCTCGAGGATCTTCTGCCACAGCTCGCGGGCGTTCACATGCTTCATGGGCATGTTGGTCTTCGGGCTGCGCAGGGCGAACTGCGCGTCGTCGCGCACCGCTTCCATGAACTCGTCGGTGATGTTGAGGCCGTGGTGCAGGTTCAGGCTCTTGCGGTTGAAGTCGCCCGACGGCTTGCGGATTTCCAGGAACTCTTCGATTTCCGGGTGATGGACGTCCAGGTACACGGCGGCCGAACCACGGCGCAGCGAGCCCTGCGAGATCGCCAGGGTAAGCGAATCCATGACGCGCACGAACGGGATGATGCCCGAGGTGTGGCCGCAGTTTTTGACCTTCTCGCCGATGGAGCGGACCTTGCCCCAATAGGTGCCGATGCCGCCGCCGTTGGAGGCCAGCCAGACGTTCTCGGTCCAGGTGCTGACGATGCCGCCGAGGTCGTCGTTGACCGCGTTGAGGAAGCAGGAAATGGGCAGGCCGCGCTCGGCGCCGCCGTTGGACAGCACAGGCGTCGCGGGCATGAACCACAGCCGCGACATGTAGTCGTAGATGCGCTGGGCGTGTTCGATATTGTCGCTATAGGCCTGGGCGACGCGGGCAAACATGTCCTGGTAGGACTCGCCCGGGAGCAGGTAGCGGTCTTCCAGAGTCGCCTTGCCGAAATCGGTCAGCAGGGAATCGCGGCTGCGATCCAGGCGGATCGACGGAACCACTTCCAGGGGGGCGGAATCCCGGCCCTGTTTGGCAGCCGGTTCAGGTGGCGAAACCCGGGGGATAGCGTTTGTAACAGCGGTAACTTCAAGTGCGACGCTCATGGCGACCCCTCGTCCAAAACCCATACCCCCGCCACACAGCTGCCAGCCAAGGCGAATCGCACTCTGGCTCCGGTTCTAAGTCATTGAAATTATTGACCTAGTTTGCCGAGAGCGCGGAACGGCTGGACCGTTCTCGAGCAGAGCAAATTTTTGATTCCCCTCGGTGTACCCCCACACCTTGTGGACTGAGGGGCAACCGCGTGATGCATATGGTGTAGGGGATGCCGTCCCCGGTCAACGAAGACATTTGCCTCGGACACCAGATTTAGCGCTTGACGCTTTGCGCCAAACCATATCTAGGCATCCTCCTGCAACAAATGAGGATTGCAGCGCAATAAATTGATTCACCTCATGAATCTGCAGGCGCCTAAGATTACAGATTAAAGAATCCCCCTTGCGTCGCCCGCATTCCAGGTCTGCGTAAAACAAAGTTGCGCGCCATATTGCGTCGCAACATATTCCGCCCAGATTTTCCGGCCGGTCAGCCATATGGGCTGGGTACGGGCCCACAGGGAGAGACCGAAATGCACAAGTACGATGATCGCGAAGGCCTGCTGAACTTCCTGGTGGAAGACGTGGAAGTCCTCGTGCGCAAGGCCGGGGTCGCCTCCAGCGCCACCGCCGCGGCCTTCCTCGGCGAAGCCCAGGAACTGCTGGCGATCCACGCCGGCATCCTGCGCCGCCGTCAGGCTGCCAATGACGCTGCCGAACAGCTCGCCCTGCCGTTTGAGCGCAAGGCCGCCTAACCAACACTTTCTCTCCAAGGGCTCCTAAAAGCCCGACACACACACCTAGGCCCGTCACCCGCGTGACGGGCCTATTTTATTTCCGGAGTCCCACGCCGCGCCGTTCGCGGCGGCGCGGGCAGCCGAATTTCCCACTGATTTCACGTGTTAATTTAGATTCACGAATCGTTAACGGCGCTTTGGAAGACTGCCGGCCATGAACTTCGCCTCCCTGAAAGGGAAACGGATATGGCACGGACAGAACAGTCCGCGACCTGGACCAAGCCGGAAAAGGCTCCAGCGTCGCGTTTGAATTTCGATACCGAAGCCGCCGATCTGGCCGAACTTTACGGCCCGCGATTCGCGAGCCTGGTGGCCGAGTGCACCCTGTTCAACAGCGTGCCGCTGTCCTTCGACATCAACATGACTTTCGCCGCGCGCTAGCGGCTCCTCGAACTCAACGCTGGGGCATTTCTCCCTCCCCACCCACGCTCCCAGCAAACTTACGGCTGGCCTTCTGAAAGAAGGCCAGCCGTCTTTCTTTTCGGCGCGGCACGCGCACTGGCCTTCTGAAAGAAGGCCAGTCGTCTTTCTTTCTGGCGCGAAGTGCCGGCCACTCTCTATTTTGCCGCATGCTCTATTTCGCCTACGGCGCCAATGTGAATCAGCGCAACATCAAGCGTTACGCACCGCGGGCGCGGGCCTTGGGTGTCGCGCGGCTGCCGGGCTACCGTCTGGTGTTCAAACAGTTCGCCGATGTGATCAAGGACGCCAAGGGCGCCGTCGACGGCGTGCTCTATGAAATCACCACGCCCTGCGAGCTGACTCTCGACCGCTACGAGGATTTTCCCAAGCTTTACGGCAAGGCCACGGTGACGGTGGATACGGCGCAAGGGCCGCGCGACGCCATGATCTACGTCATGAACGGCGGCACTGTGGCGCCGCCCGATGTGGCCTATTTCAACATCCTCGCCCGCGGCTACGCCGAATGGAAATTCGATGCCAGGATTTTGCGCGAGGCCCGTTTCGCGACCCTGAGGCCCACACGCCTTTGATCTGCTATACTCGTCCCGTGAGTATCGGAGGGCGTATGCAAGCCTATCATTCGGCCGTCATGGTGATCGCGATCCTCGCCGGCGCTTTTCTCGGCCGGATGTTCGCGTCCGCGCGCAACCGCAATGTCGTGGGCTGGAGCCTGGCCGGGGCCATTCTCCCTGCCACCGTCATCGTGCTGTGGTTCCTGAAGCCGCTGCCCGCACCCGAAGGCGATGCCGAAGAAGCCGAAGCCTAAGAATTCACGTCGATGATGGTGCGCCCGCGCGTAGCGCCTTTGAGGATGGTCTCCGCCAGGTCCTGAATCTGCGATAGCGGCGCGGTCTTGGTCATGCTCGCGAGCTTCGCGGGTTCCAGATCCCGCGCGAGCCGCGCCCAGGCCTCGTTCTTCTTGGCTTCCGACACCGGCAGGTAGTTGATGCCGATGAGTTTCACGGCCCGCAGGATAAAGGGCATCACCGTCACCGGCAGATCGGCGCCGCCTGCCAGGCCGCAGGCCGCTACAGCGCCTTCCTGCTGGGTCTGCGCGAGGATGGTCGCCAGGGTCCTGGACCCGACGCTGTCCACGGCCCCCGCCCAGCGCGCCTTCTCCAGCGGCTTGGCCGCACGATCCAATTCGCTGCGATCAATGAACGCCGCGGCGCCGAGCTTGCGCAGGTAATCGTGCGTATCGGCACGGCCCGTGGACGCCACCACCGTGTAGCCGAGCTTCGCCAGCAGCGCGACACTCACCGAGCCGACGCCGCCAGCCGCACCGGTCACCACGATCTCGCCTTTGTCGGGGGTAATGCCTTCGTGCTCAAGACCCATGACCGCGATCATGGCGGTGTAGCCCGCGGTGCCGATGGCCATGGCCAGTTCCGGCGTATAGGGCGCGGGGATCTTGGTGAGGATCTCCGGCTTCACCCGCATGCGCTGGGAATAGCCGCCCCAGATGGTCTCCGACTGGCCGGCGCCCAGGGCCACCACCTTGTCGCCCTTTTTGAACCGCGGGTCGTCGGACTCCGCCACGGTTCCGGCGAGATCGATGCCGCAGACCATGGGAAACTTGCTGACGATCCTGCCCTTGCCGGTCACCGCCAGCCCGTCCTTGTAGTTGAGGCTGGAGTAGGCCACGTCCACCAGCACCTTCTCGGGCGGAAGATCGGCGACGGTGAGGTCGCGGAAGCCGCCGGTGTATTTGCCGTCGACCTGATCGACGACGAAAGCCTTGAAGGTGTCAGCCATGAGGTGCCTCCACGGAAAGTGTGCGGCTCGGGTGTACATCGGTGGGGTTCTGGAGCCAACCCTTCACCCGCGGCCGCACCAGGTTGCGATTGACCGCAAAATACAGCGGCGCGATGGGCTGGTCGGCCATGGCGATGGCCTCAGCCTCGCGAAGCACATTCGCGCGCAGAGCCGTGTCGGCGGTGGCGGCGGCGCGGTCCATCTGCTGATCGAAGGCCGCGTTGTGGTAGCGGCTGTAGTTGGACCCTACGCTGGACGACTGCAGGATATAGAGGAAGTTGCCGGCGTCGTTCACGTCGGCCACCCAGGCCAGCAGGCCCACGTCATAGTCACCCTGACGCAGGTTGGCGAAATGGATCTTGCCCTCCACGTTCTGCACCTGGGCCTCGACGCCGATGCGCTTCCACATCCCGGCCATCACGACGGCGAGGCGGCGGTAATCCTGGTTGGTGGTGTGGTTGAGCACGAACCGCAGCGGCTTGTCGGGACCATAGCCGGCCTCCGCCAGCAATTTGCGCGCTTCGGCCAGTCGCTGCTCTTGCGGCCATTTGGCGAAGTCCACCGTGGCCGGCGTGTAGCTGGCCGTCGGCGGCGGCACGAAGCTGAAGGCCGGCACTTCGCCCCGGCGCAGCACTTTGTCCGTCAATGCTTCGCGGTCGAGGCCAAGCGACAGCGCGCGGCGGACATTCCTGTCTGCGAACTTCTGCCGGGTGGTATTGAAGGTGAGGTAATAGGTGATCAGCGCAGGATCGACGCGCATGTCCGAAGGCATGGTCTCGCGCAACTGATCCAACTGGTTGGCCGGGAACTCGATATTCACGTCGAACTCCCCGGAGCGGTAGCGCGCCAGGGCGGTGTTGGCGTCGGCGACCGGGTAGTAGACCACCTTGTCGATCCTCACATTGGGCGCATCGCGAAAGTGCGGATTGCGCACCAATACAATGCGGTCCTCGCGGTTCCACGCCTGGAGCGTATAGGCGCCGTTGGAAATGATGGTCCCGACTTGCGTCCAGGCATCATCGCCGGCGACGGCCGCGGGAACGATGGCGGCGAACGCACTGGCCAGCAGCTCCGGGAAGTAAGCCGTGGCCGCCTCCAGATCGATCTGCACGGTGGCCGGATCCAGAGCCACGACACCCAGGGTGTCCAGGGGGGCTGCACCCGTATTCACCGCGCGGCCGTTCTTGAGCACATACATGAGCTGTGCGAACCGCGCCGCCGTCTTGGGGTCCATGAGCCGGCGGAAGGACGCCACCACGGCCGTGGCATCGAGGGCCGCGCCATTGGACCACTGCAGCCCGGGGCGAATATGAAAGGTGTAGCGCTTGCCGTCGGCGCTCATCTGCCACGAATCCGCGACACCCAGGGTCGGGTTGCCCTTGGCGTCCGGGGTCAGCAATCCCTCGAACAGGTCGAGGACGATTGTGCTCTCGTACTGGGTATTGATCTTCTGCGGATCCAGCGTCGCCGGCTCATACCTGTTGCCGCGATGAAGCACGGTCTCCGCGTGAACGGGCGCTGCGCAAACGAAAACAAGGAAGGCGAGCGCGCGCCACATGCCGGCGCGCTACTGCCCTGGAAACAGCGGGAGAGTCTCGTGTTTTTGTATTTGAGCGTCGATCACCGCCAAGGCCGCCAAATTCACCAGGCCGCGCGCGGTCACCGAGGGCGTGGTGATATGCGCAGGCCGTGCGATGCCGATGAGGATCGGGCCCACGTGAAGGCCGTGCGCCAGGGAGCGCGACATGCTGAAGGCGATGTTGGCGGCTTCCAGCGTCGGCATGACCAGCACATTCGCCGCGCCTTTGAGCCGCGAATTCGGGAAGATGCGGCCGCGCAGGGTTGCGTCCAGGGCCACGTCCGGCTGCATTTCGCCTTCCACTTCCAGGGTGGGCCGATCATCCATGATGATCTTCAGGGCTTTGCGCATCTTGCGCGAGGCGGCCGAAGGGCGGGCGCCGAAGTTGGAGCTGGCGAGCAGCGCCACCTTGGGCGTCATGCCAAAGTCGCTGACCTTGTCGGCGGCGAGCTGCGCCAAGTGGGCGATGTCCTCGGCGCTCGGGTCCTCGGCGACAAAGGTGTCGCAGATGAACAGCGGGCCGCTGTCGAGGATCAGCAAACTCAACGCCGCCGTCTTATGCATGCCGGGCGCCAGGCCCAGAATGTCGGTGATATAGCGCAGGTGCCAGTGATACTCGCCGAAGGTGCCGCAGATCATGGCGTCGGCGTCGCCCTTGGCCACCATGAGCGCGGCGATGACCGTGGAATTGGTGCGCAGGATGGTGCGCGCCGTATCGGGCGTCACACCCTTGCGCTCCATCAGGCTGTGATAGAAGCGCCAGTATTCGCCGTAGCGCTCGTCTTCTTCCGGATTGATGACCCTGAAGTGCTCACCGGGAACGAGGTTCAGCCCGAGCTTTTTCAAGCGCCCGGTGATGACCGAGGGCCGGCCGATGAGAATCGGAATCGCCAGGCCTTCGTCCAGCAGCGCCTGCACCGCGAACAGCACGCGCTCGTCCTCGCCCTCGGAGAAGACCACCCGCTTCGGGTTCTCGCGCGCCTGGTCGAAGATCGGCTTCATGACGAAGGCCGAGCGGTAGACGAACTGCTGCAGGCGTTCTTTATAGGCGTCGAGGTCGGCGATGGGACGCGTCGCCACGCCGCTGTCCATGGCGGCTTTCGCCACCGCCGGCGCGATCTCCGACACCAGGCGCGGGTCGAACGGCTTCGGGATCAGGTATTCGGCGCCGAACTGCAGGCGGTCGCCGCCATAGGCCGCGGATACCACGTCGGAAGTCGAACTGCGCGCCAACTGGGCGATGGCCTCGACGCAGGCGGTCTTCATGGCCTCGTTGATGGTGGTGGCGCCCACGTCCATGGCGCCCCGGAAGATGTAGGGGAAGCACAGGACGTTGTTCACCTGGTTCGGGAAATCCGAACGGCCGGTGGCGATCACCGCGTCGGGCGCGGCTTCGCGTGCCAGGGCCGGCGTGATCTCGGGCTCCGGGTTGGCCAGCGCCAGGATGAACGGCGCCTTGGCCATGGTGCGCACCATGTCGCCGGTGAGCACGCGCGGCGCCGACAGCCCCAGGAAAATATCCGCGCCCACCACCGCTTCGGACAACGTCCGCGCTTTGGTATCGACGGCGTATTCCGCCTTCTGCGCGGTCATATCCTGGTTGCGGCCTTTGAACACCACGCCCACATGGTCGACAAGGATGACGTTCTCGCGCTTAAGGCCCAGGTCGAGGAGCTGGTTGAGGCAGGCGATACCCGCCGCCCCGCCGCCGGTGGACACCAGCTTCACTTTCTTGATGTCTTTTTTCAGGAACAGGAGCCCGTTGATGACCGCGGCGGCGACGACGATAGCCGTGCCGTGCTGGTCGTCGTGGAACACCGGGATCTTCATGCGCTCCCGCAGCTTCTTTTCCACCAGGAAGCAGTCGGGCGCCTTGATGTCTTCCAGGTTGATGGCGCCGAAGGTGGGCTCCAGGCTCGCGATGATATCCACCAGCTTTTCGGGGTCGTTCTCGGCGATCTCGATGTCGAACACGTCGATATTGGCGAATTTCTTGAAAAGGACCGCCTTGCCTTCCATCACCGGCTTTGCGGCCAGGGGTCCGATGGGCCCGAGGCCCAGCACGGCCGTGCCGTTGGTCACCACCGCGACGAGATTGGCCCGGCCGGTGTAGCGGTCGACCGTGGTCGGATCGGCAACGATCGCTTCGCAGGCGGCGGCCACGCCGGGCGAATAGGCCAGGGCCAGGTCGCGCTGGTTCGCCAGGGGCTTCTTGGCGACCACCGACAATTTTCCGGGGGTCGGAAACTCGTGGTACTGCAGCGCCGCTTCGGCGAGATCGGATTTCGGCGGCGGTGTATCTGAATCGGGCATTGCGTCCTCGAAAAGTCTTTATGCTCAAAGAGTATAGGGCGGCTCGGTTGGGTCTACATGTTTTTCAGTGCATGCCTGGCCACCTTGGCCATGACGCTGGGTAAGCCGGCGCTGCCCAAGCGTTCCAGAGCCACCCACGCCGCATCCTCACCGTGGAGACTCTTGGCCTGAGCCGCGGTGAGTTTTGCCCGCAGCACCGTTAGCTCCAGTCGGAAGTGGGTGAAGACATGCTGCACCGCACCGTCCATCTCGCGCCATTCAGCATGAACCGGCGCTTCGGCAATGGCATCCCGCAAGCGCCAGCTTTTGCCCCGCCACGGCGTCGACGGCACTTCCATCATGCCGCCGAGCAAACCTTTGGCGGGACGGCGCTGCAGGTATACGCCGCCATCCTTGCGCTCCATCCAGAAGGCGACACCGTAGCGCTGCGGGCTCTCAGCCTTCGGCGCCTTGCGCGGCAGGGTTTCGGCGATGCCGGCGATGCGCCCCTGGCAACTGGCGGCCCAGGGACAGAGCATGCATTTGGGCGACTTCGGCGTGCAGACGGTGGCGCCGAGATCCATGACCCCTTGCGCATAATCGCCGGCGCGCTTTGAAGGTGTCAGTCCCGCCGCCAACTCTTTCAGCTGCGCTTTGCTGCCGGGCAACGAATCTGTGACGGCGAACAATCGCGCCATGACCCGCTCCACATTTCCGTCCACAACAGTGGCCGGCTGATCGAAGGCAATCGCTGCGATGGCCGCCGCGGTGTACGGGCCGATGCCGGGCAGTTCCAGCAGTTCGGCCTCGGTGGCGGGAAAGCGCCCGCCCAAGGCGGTCACGGCCTCCGCGCATTTGATGAGATTGCGCGCCCGCGCGTAGTAGCCGAGGCCCGCCCAGGCCGCCATGACATCGGACACGGGCGCGGCGCTCAAGGCCTCCACCGTGGGCCAGCGCGCCAGGAAGGTTTCGAAATAGGGCTTCACCGCCGTGACGGTGGTTTGCTGCAGCATGATCTCCGACAGCCATACGGCGTAGGGCGGCGTGGTTTTCCCTTTGGCCGCGCGCCAGGGCATGACGCGGCGGTGGCGGTCGTACCACGCCAGCAAGTCAGCCGATTTGGGAGTGGGAATCTCGAGGATTTCAGATTTTCGGGCGCGAGCCATGACCGCTGGACGGTGTAGGATAAGCCCCAAGCGATTCAAGGACTTTCGTGGCCGAGAAGAAACCCACCACCACCCCACCCGCTGACGACGGCTGGCGGCGCGCGCGCGGGCCGCTGGTGGTCGCGCGCCTGACCGAACGGCTGACGCGCACGGCGCTTGGCAAGCGCGGGTTCACGGGCGCCGATATCATCGGCCGCTGGCCCGAGATCGTCGGCGCGGACCTGGCGGCCTTCGCCTGCCCGCTGCAGGTCAAATACCCCAAAGGCCGCAACGAAGGCGCCACCCTGTTGCTGCGCGTGTCCTCGGGGGCCGCGGCGACGATGCTGCAGATGAAGACGCCCACAATCATCGACCGGGTGAACCGCTTTTTCGGCTATGGCGCCGTTGCCAGGTTGGAGGCCAGCCACGGCCCCCTGCCCAAAGCAAAAGCAAAGGTTGCGCCCGTGCCGCCCGCCCCCCCGTCGGCGGCGGTGGAGGCGCTCACCGCCACGATCCAGTCCGACGACCTGCGGACGGCCTTGCGAAAACTCGGCGATCGCCTGCAACATCGGCGCGGACCCGGCGTTGTAAAGGCACCTGACACCACATCTTCCCCGGGGAAAAGCTCACAGCCATGATCCGCGCACGTATCAAGAATGCCGTTATTTTGGGGCTTTCCGCCCTCGCTCTGACGACCGCTTCCGCCCATGCCCAGGATTTCGAGCGCATTGGCACCAGCCTCACCGACACCCTGCAGTCGGCTATCGACCTCCTGCCGCCGGGCGTGAACGATGTGCGCGTGGGCCTCGGCCCCGGCCTCTATCCCGACTTCGAAGGCAGCCGCCATTCCAGCATCCATGCGGTGCCGGTTGTGTCCCTGCGCTACCGCGACCTGGTGGAGGTCCTCAACAACGAGATCCGGGTGACCGCCTTCAACAAGCTGTTCGCCCCGGCCGTGAACAGCGAAAAGCCCGGCGGCTCCTTGCGCGTGGGCCCGCTGCTCAGCCTCAACTTCGGCCGCGACGAAGGCGACAGTCCGGATCTGACAGGCATGGGGAGCGTCGGCACCAGCATCGAACTGGGCGCCTTCGTTTCCTACCTGCTGCCCAGCGACCGCTTCCGCGCGCGCATTCGCCAGGACGTGGCCGGCGGCCACAAGGGTGCCACCTTACAGCTCGACTATACCCACACCTTCATCCGCGCCGAGCGTCTGTCCTTGAGCGGCTCCATCGGCGCCATGGGCGGCAGCGCCGCCTATATGAAGTCGTTTTTCGGCGTCAACGTCATCCAGTCGGCTCGCACCGGCCTGCCCACCTACCGCCCCAAGACCGGCTTCAAGGACGTCAACGCCGGCATCAACGGCAGCTACATCATCAGCGACAACTGGAGCGTCTTCGCCACCGTCGGCTACAAGCGCTTCATCGGCACCGTGGCCGACAGTCCCCTGATCCGGCTCCGCGGCTCCAAGAACAACGTCAGCGCCAGCTCATTTATTGTGTATGGGTTCTGAGCCCGATTTCTTGTCATTCTTTGCCCAAAGGGCCGAGAATCCAGGGGTTTTTAGGTTCTGGTTTTTAAAAACAAAAACGACCGCCCCCTCGATTCTCGCGGTTTCGCAGCAAGAATGACAAGACAGGCGCACGGTGCTTCAGCGCCGGTTAATGACAGCCTAGTGATTTACTAAGCCCCTGATTCCTGGTCTAAACTCCGGCAAAATTCGCCTTTGGAGGGGCACATGAATATCGCGGGCAAGATTCTGGCGCTGGTGGCGGGCTTGGCCTTTTCGGCAACAGTGGGGGGTGTCGCGGCCAATGCGGCGGACGCGCCCAAGAAGCAGCCGCAGTATTACGAGTTCGTGCTGGGCAATCCCAACGCCAAGGTCACCGTGGTGGAATACGCCTCGGTCACCTGCCCCCATTGCGCCAAGTTCTTCACCGAGACCTTCCCGACGCTCAAGAAGGACTACATCGACACCGGCAAGATCAAATACGTCTATCGCGATCTGCCGACGCCGCCGCGGGAACTGTCGTTTGCCGCGTCCCAGCTGGCCCGCTGCGTGCCCAACAACAAGGGCATGAACATGATCGAGATGCTGTTCAAGAATCAGGAAGCCTGGATGAGCGCCCCGGACACCACGCTCCGCGGTTACGCCCAGCTCGCCGGCATGAGCAGCGCCGACTTCGACGCCTGCCTCAAGAACGAGTCCATCTATAAGGAACTGAACACCGCGGTCGAACGCGCCAACACCGTCTACAAAGTCGAGTCGACGCCGACCTTCTTCATCGGTGAGACCAAGGTGGCCGGCGAGACCTGGGAACCGCTCAAGAAGGCCATCGACAAGGCGCTGCAGTAACCTTCGCTTCGCCTCTAAAAATCGCCTGGAAATAAGAGCTTAGCGGCGGGCCCCAGGTCCGCCGCAAAACTATCCCCAGGATTCACAACCTCGCCTTACAAAATCCGCAACGCGGCTTGAGACTCTCTCCGGGCCGTTGGTCTAGTATCCGCCACATCTGGTGGGGGAGGCACTGATCAACCCCTGCATCTAGTGGAGGGATCATGAGCTTCCGTCGTCAAATCGCGGCCGTTTCCATGGGATTAGCGCTTGCGTCCGCAGGTGTTGCCCTGGCCGCCGACGCCCCCAAGCCGGCCCCGCCCGCCGCCACCGCCCAGTCGACTCCGGGCGCCCCGGTTTACCGCGAGTTCGTGCTGGGCAAACCCACCGCCACCGTCACCGTGATCGAGTACGCCTCGCTCACCTGCCCGCACTGCGCCCACTTCGCCGAGGAAGACTTTCCGAAGCTGAAGAAGGACTACATCGACACCGGCAAGATCAAATACATCTACCGCGACTATCCGCTGGACGGCCTTGCCGCCGCCGCGGCCCTCATCGCGCGCTGCGCGCCCGGCGACCGCGGCTTCACCATGGTTGAGCTGCTCTACAAGAACCAGCTCACCTGGATCCAGGCCCAGTCGCCGATCGAGCCGTTGCGCATGTACGCCAAACAGTCGGGCATGAGTGACGCGGACGTGGACGCCTGCCTCAAGAACCAGGGCATCCTCGACACCATTCGCGACGTCCAGTCCACCGCCACCAACCTCTACAAGATCGAAGCCACGCCGACGTTCCTGGTGGGCGATGAGCGTGTGAGCGGCGGCGACTATCCGAAGGTCAAGGAACTGATCGACAAAGCTTTGACGACGAAGACGAAGTAGCTGCTCCAGGGGGATCTGGGGGGATAAAGGGGTCGCGCCCGCCCGCTTCAAAGGGCGCACTTATCCTTATTTTTCACCGCTTTGTGTTTCACGTGAAACTTTTTCAAATGAAACCGGCGGGCTGTTCAGCGGAGTGTTCACGTTGGTCGCTTTTTCCAAACTGCGGTTGTCGGGCTTCAAGTCCTTTGTCGACGCCACCGAACTGTTGATCGAACCCGGTCTCACCGGCGTCGTCGGTCCCAACGGCTGCGGCAAGTCCAACCTGGTGGAAGCCCTGAAGTGGGTCATGGGCGAAACCTCCGCCAAGCAGATGCGCGGCGGCGACATGGACGAAGTTATCTTCGGCGGCACCCGCGACAGGCCCGCGCGCAACATCGCCGAAGTGTCGGTGATGCTGGATAACCAGAGCCGCAACGCCAGCGCCCAGTTCAACGACGCCGAGGAGCTTGAGATCACGCGCCGCATCGAGCGCGAGAAAGGCTCCCAGTATCGCGTCAACGGCCGCGACGTGCGTGCAAAAGACGTACAACTGCTGTTCGCCGACGTGGCCACGGGCGCACGCTCCACCGCCATCGTCAGCCAGGGCCGCATCGGCGCCATCATCAATTCCAAGCCCGCCCAGCGCCGTAACCTGCTGGAAGAAGCGGCCGGCATCACCGGCCTGCATTCGCGCCGTCACGAAGCCGAACTGCGCCTGTCGGCGGCTGAAACCAACCTCAACCGCCTCAACGACGTCATCGTTTCCCTCGAAGGCCAGCTTGAGTCCCTCAAGAAGCAGGCGCGCCAGGCGATCCGCTACCGCACCATCAGCGACAGCATCCGCGCCGCCGAGGCCCTGGTCCTGCTGATCAAGCGCAACGAAACCCGCGCTCAGTTGGAAGCCGCCAAGGCCGCCCTCGCCGAGAACGAAGTGCTGGTGGCCACCCGCACCGGCGAAGCCGCCCACTTCGCCACCCAGCAGGCCGAAGCCGCCGCCGACATGCCGGCCCTGCGCAAGGCCGAAGTGGAAGCCGCCGCCCGCGTGCAGTTGCTGACCATCGCCCGCGAAAAGCTCGACGAAGAACTGGCGCGCATCGCCCGCGCCCGCGAAGCCGCCGAAATGCGCCTGGCCCAGATCAAGGACGACCTTTCCCGCGAGACCAGCCGCCTGGAAGACGCCACCGCCGCGCTCGAAGCCATCAGCGAAGAGAAGACCGAGCTGGAAGCGGCCGCCGCCGCCGAGATGACCGAGCGCGAAACCGCCCGCGAGACCTTGATGGCTGCTGCCCAAGCCGTGGAAGCCGTGGAAGAAGAGCTGGTCTACCTGCAGAAGACCCTGGCGGAAGCTGACTCCGCCCGCGCCGCGTCGCGCCAGCAGTTGAACGAGTCCGACCTGCGCCGCCAGCGCGCCGACCGCCGCCTGCAGGACGTGCAGCAGCAGATCGAAATGGCCAAGCAGAGCGCCCTGGCGCCCGAAGTGGTCGCCGCCGCCGAGGAACGCGCCACGGCCGGCGAAGACGCCATGACCGCCGCCCGCGCCGCCTGGGAAGAAGCCGAAGCCGCGCGCCAGTCGGCCCAGAGCGCCTATGAAGCCGCCCGCGACGTGGCCCAGACCCGCGCCGCCGAACACACCAAGCTGCAAGCCGAAGCCGTTGCGCTGGAAGAACTATTGGCGGAACCCAAGACCGCAGGCTCCTGGAGCCCGATCATCGACAGCGTCACCGTGGAACCCGGATTCGAAGCCGCCCTCGGTGCTGCCCTGGGCGACGATCTCTCCGCCGCCGGCGACGACACCTCGCCGGTGCGCTGGGCGGAACTGCCGCCCTTCGCCGAATACCACCCGCTGCCGGGCAACGCCCGCGCCCTGTCGGAAGTGGTCAACGCGCCCGCGCGCCTGGCGCGCCGTTTGTCGCAAGTAGGCGTCGTCGGTTCCACCGAAGAAGCCATCGCCCTGCAGACGGAACTGAAGCCCGGCCAGCGCCTGGTCACCGCCGGCGGCGACCTGTGGCGTTGGGACGGCTTTATCGCCGCCTCGGGCACGCCCACCGCCGCCGCCACCCGCCTGCGCCAGCGCAACCGCCTCAAGGAACTCCGCGTCAGCCTCGACGACTCAGGCGCGGTGCTGCACGAAGCCGAAGCCGCCGTGGACGCCGCCAAGCAAGCCATCGCCAACGCGCAATCGGCTGAACAGGGTGCGCGCGTCACCACCCGCGAAGCCGAAGTGGAGCGCAACCGGTCGCGCGATGCGCTGGGTGACCTGCGCCAGAAAGTGGCCGCGCTGCAGAACCGCATCTCGGGCCTGGAAGAAAGCCGCGCCCAGTTGCAGAACGAAGTCGACGAAGCCATGGCGCAGATCGAGCTGACCCGCGAGCGCCTGGCCGAACTGGGCGACGGCATGGCGCTGCGCGCCGAAGCCGAAGGCAAGCAGAGCGGCCTCGGCCAATTGCGCCAGAGCCTCATGGACGCCCGCGCCACCTACGACAGCCTCGCCCGCCAGGCCGAAGACCGCGCCCGGCGCATCGCCGCCCTCACCAACGACGAACGCAGCTGGGCCGCGCGCCGTGAAGAAGCGCTGCGTCAGGATCAAGCCCTGCGCGAACGTTTCGCTGCCGGCGAAGCCGAGATCGCGGAACTGGCGGGACGTCCGGCGGAAATCGAGGAAAACCGCGCCGCGCTCATGGATCAGCTCGAAGTGGCCGAAGCCGGCCGCCGCGAAGCCGCCGATGCCCTGGCCGTGGGCGAAGCCCGCCTGTCCGGCGCCGACAAGTCCTTGCGCGAGGCCGACCAGGCGCTCTCGGAAGTGCGCGAAGAGCGCGTGCGCCGGGAATCCATGGTGGTGCAGATCAGCCAGGCGCAGGATGTCGTCGACGGCAACATTCGCGAGCGCATCCAGTGCGAGCCGGACGACGTGCAGAAGCACACCAAGTTCGAGGACGGCGAGGAAATGCCGCCCCTGGAGAAGGCCGAGAAGAGCCTGCAGCGCCTGACCTCCGAGCGCGACAACCTGGGCGCCATCAACCTGCTGGCCGAACAGGAAAGCGCCGAGATGGCCGAGAAGATCGGCAGCCTCACCGCCGAGCGCGACGACCTCATCGCCGCCATCGCCCGCCTGCGCGAAGGCATCTCCAAGCTCAACAAGGAAGGCCGCGAACGCCTGCTCAAGTCCTTCCGCGAAGTGGACGGCCATTTCCGCAATCTGTTCACCAAG
>CANISR010000078.1 GCA_947470105.1 Fidelibacterota bacterium
CCGACTCAGGATTCACCAAACTGGCTGCCGGCAAAAACCTGGAAGTATACGGTCCGTTTGAGCGCGCGGAGGCCATGGGCTTCTGGCGCGGCATGGCCGCCAAGAGCGTGGACGATGCGCTCATGCGCTACGACATCCGCGAGAATTACGAGTCCGGTGAATCCGGCGGCAAGCTGCGCGGCGTCGCGCGCGCTATCGAACCCAGCGCCACCAAGACCATCGCCATCGCTTCCACGCCGGAGAAGGTCCTGGCCACGCTGTCCGACGCCAACACGTGGGCGAAGTGGGCGACCTATACCGTGAAATCCGCGAAATCCACCGGCGCCGGCGAATGGCAGCTTGAAACCGCGCGCGGGCCCGCGCGGCTGTCGATCAAGGCCGACAAAGTAAGCGGCGTGTTCGATCATACCCTGGTGGACGGCGCCGGCCATTCCTGGACCGTGCCCGGCCGCGTGGTCGCCGCCGGCGGCGGCGCCGTCGTCATCCTCACCTTCACCAAGCCGCCCGCGTTCAGCGCCTCGCAGTTCGATACCGACATGGGGCAGGTGGAGGAGGAACTGGCGGCCTTGAAGCGGCTGGTCGAAGCAGGCTAACAAACCTTGCTTCTCCAGCCTATCCGCTGAGATCACCTCCACGGCCAGGGCTAGGGATCGGGCCTCTCGAAGGATTCAAGAGCTTGCGGCGCGGCCCCGCGGGCGCCGGTCTGCAGCGCGGCGGCGTTGGGGCCCAAGACTTTTGCCACCGTCTCCAGCAACAAATCGCAGGACACCGGTTTCATCAGGTAGGCCTGAATGCCGCGGCGGGCGGCGGCCTTATATGTGGCGGTGTCGGTGCGCCCGGTGAGTACGATGACCGGCAGCCCGCGGCGGCGCGCAAATTTGGACTCGCGTAATTTCCGGATCAAAGTGAGGCCGTTGGCGTTGGGCAGCACCAGGTCGACGAGCGCGAGCCGGATATCCAGGCCCTTGTCCTTGTAGATATAGTACGCGGCTTCTTCGGCATTGCCGGCGGTCGCCGTGGAATATCCGGCGGTCTTGAGGAAGGCGACCAGGAGATCGCGCACCGCGCGCTCATCTTCGACAACCAGAATGCAGGGAATGGCTTTGCCCATTGCGGGCCGATCATACGCAATCGACGGTTGATATCAACCGGCCCGGGCACCCTTGAACCCCTCCAATCGGCGGCAGCCCGGAACCAATCACCCGCGCCGGCGTTTTTCAGCCAAGCCGCCTGCACCATATAAAACGAGGATACCATGACCATGATTTTGAAAGCCGGGACTTTGAAAACCACATTGAGCTTTGTGGTGCTGGCCGTTGCGCTCAGCGCCTGTGGAAGTTCAGGCCCGACTTATCGCGAACAGCGGGTTGCCGCGGCCCTCGATAACCGCGGGCAGTACCTGGAAGACCAGGGCATCACATCAAAGGTGGCCGCGGTGTTCACCGCCGAGCCGCGCTTCCGCGATGCCCAAATCCGCGTCACCACCGTCGATAACGTTGTGACCCTGTCGGGCTTCGTGCACAGCGGCAGCGATATCGGCGCCGCCGAGGAGATGGCCATGTCGGTCGAAGGCGTGGCCGATGTCCGCAATGCCCTGCGCGTGAACTAAGCTTGCGGCCTAAGCCTTCTTCTGGCGCCACGCCTCGGGAATCGGCACCGCGCGCTGGTTCGCGAGGATCTTGGCGAACTTCTCGCGGTCCTCAGGCGTCAGCTTGTCTGGTCCTTGGTAGAGGTCCTTGCCGATCTCCAGCGCCTTGTGCATGGCCGGCCGTTGGCTGAGTTTTTCCAGCCAGCGCTGAACATAGGGGAAGGCGGAGATGTCGACGCTGGTGCGGTCCTTCCACAGGGCCGCCCAGGGATAGCAGATCATGTCGGCGATGGAGTATTCGCCGGCTGCCAGCCAGTCCTTCTCGAATAACCCCAGATTCAGGACGCCGTAAAGACGGTCGACCTCGTTGTCGAACCGCCGCAGCGGGTAACTGAGGTCCCCGTGTTTGTTCTCGGCGTCGGCGCGGTGGAAGTGGCCGTGCTCGCCCATCTTCGGACCCTGGTTGCCCATCTGCCAGAACACCCATTGGGCCACGTCGTATTTCTTGTGGACGTCCTGGGGCCAGAAGCGGCCCGCCTTCTCGGCGAGATACATCATGATCGCACCCGACTCAAAAACCGAGACGGGAGCGCCGCCGCCTTTTGGCGCGTGGTCTACGAGAACCGGCATGCGATTGTTGGGCGAGATGCGCAGGAAGTCCGGGTGGAACTGCTCCCCCTGGCCGATGTGCACGATCTTGAGATTGTAGGAGAGGCCCAGTTCCTCCAACAGGATGGCGATCTTGCGGCCATTGGGCGTGGGGAAATAATAGATATCGAGGCTGGGTGTCTCAGTCATGGGACGTCTCCTGCTTATTTGGGATCAGGCACTTCCAATGTGTGTGGCACGTGCGTGAGGTGGCCGGGCTTGATCCCTCTGGGCATCATGCGCGCGGTCAGAACCCCGAGGAACGCCAGCGCCGCCGACATCCAGAATACATCGTGCAGCGCCCGGCCCACCATATGAACCAGGTGGTCGAGCTCCCCTGGGCTGAGGCCGCCGTGACGATCCGTGTCCATCAGGGTCTGGACCGGATTGCGGGCATTGGGCAGGCGCACCGCGAGGCTGAGGTTGAAGGTCGCACCCAGGATCGCGGTACCGAAGGTGCCACCGAGCATGCGCATGAAGTTGAAAGCGGCGGTGGCGGCCCCGCGATTGGCCTGGCCGGAGGCTTCCTGAACAGCCATGAGAAAACTCGGATTGCAGAATCCCAGGCCGACGCCGGCCAGGGCTGCGCCTGCGGCAGGCCACCACGCGCCGAGCACCGCAACGGGCGCGTCGCCGCTGAACCATGCGCCGAAAGCAAGCAGCAGCGATCCGAAGGTCGCCACCGCGGTGCCGATGATGCCGGCGGCGCGGTAGGAGGTGCTCATGGAATAGCGCGTTCCGAAAATGCTTGAGAGCGGCCAGGCGAGAGACATGATCCCCAGCACGATCCCGGCATCCAGCACCGAACGGCCCATGACGGCCTGTACGTAGGTGGGCAGGAATACGCAGATCCCCATAATCATGGCGCCGATAGCGAAGCTGCCGAGGTTCCCGGCGAGCAGGGCGGGGTCACGCCACAGGGTCACGGGCAGCAGCGGCTCGGGCGAGCCGCGCTCCTGGCGCAGGAACAGGGCAAAGACCCCGGCGGACGCCATCACCATGGGGATGATCCACCACCGCAGCGCCTCGGCCTCCATCAACGGCAGCAGCAGCAACGAGATCGCGAGCATCAGCAACAGGGCGCCGGCCAGGTCGATGGTGTGCTCGACCTTCTTGGGTTTCTCCTTGAGGAACACCAGCAGCATCAGGAAGGCGATGATGCAGATCGGCACATTGAGCCAGAAGATCACCGGCCAGCCCATGGTGCTGACGATGAAGGCGCCCAGCGCCGGACCGGCGATGGAGGAACTGGCGAACACACCCGATAGATAGGGTTGAACGCGGACCCGCTGCACGCCGGGATAAAGGTCGCCGACAATCGTTACGGCGATGGGCTGGATAGCGCCGGCGCCGAGGCCTTGCAGGGCGCGGAACAGCACGAGTTGCAACATCGTTGTCGCAAAGCCGCACAAGGTCGAGGCCACCAGGAACAATCCCAGGCCGGCGAAGATCACCGCGCGGCGGCCGTAAAGGTCGGCGAGGCGGCCATAGATCGGGATGGTGACCGCCTGGGTCAGCATGTAGGCGGCGAACACCCAACTGAACAGCGAGAAACCACCAAGGTCGGTGACGATGGTCGGCAGGGCGGTGGCGACGATTGTGCCTTCCACCGCGGCGGTGAAGATCGACGCCATACAGGCGTAGAGCACATAGCGTCGTTGTTCGGGGGAAAGGTCGGTGGACACGGAAGGCCCAGGAAAACCGCGTGGGGAGGCGCTTTATTACGGCCATCACCAGGCCAGCACAAGGCGGGTTCAAAGATATGAAAAAGATGTAGGCTGGAGCGGTTAAAACCACTGGACCATTCATGACGCTGACGCTCTATCACTGCGCTGAAACGCGCTCGATGCGGAGTCTCTGGCTGCTGGAGGAGTTGGGTATTCCGTTCGAGCTGGTGACCATGCCCTTCGACCATACCCAGCTCCGCACCCCCGAGTACCGCAAGATCCATCCCCTGGGCCGGGTGCCGGCCTTGGTGGACGGCGACCTGACCCTGTTCGAGTCCGGCGCCATCGCCGAATACCTCTGCGAGCGCTACGACCGGGCGCACCGCCTGGGCCGCCCGGTGGGCCACGCGGAGCGCTACCCGTTCCTGCAATGGATTCACTTCGCCGAGACTGTGATCATTCCCTGCCAGAACATGGTCCAGCAGTATGTGTTCACGCCTCCGGAGCAGCGCGCCGAAATGGTGCTGTATTTCGAGACCCGCCGCCTGGGAAAATGCCTGGACGCCATTGAGAAGGTGCTGGGCGAACGTGAATACCTTTTACCCAGCGGATTTTCCGCGGGCGATGTGGGCGTCGGCTTCAGCGTTTATTTCGCGCGCGCCTTTGTTTCATTCGCCAATCATCCGCGCGTGCAGGCGTATCACGACCGGCTGTTCGAGCGCCCGGCGTTTCAACGCGCGCTGCCGCCGGACCGCGGGCCGCTGGAATGGTTCATTCCGAAGCTGGGTCCGGTGCGCGATCCCAACACCGGCCAGCCTATTGCCTGAATTCGAAGACTGAAACCACGGGGGAGGATGCGATGTTTTTACCCATAACGCTGGCGACCGCTGCACTGCTGTCGCTGTTGTATGTGCTGCTGATCGTGCGGATCGGGCAGCTTCGTTGGAAACATCATGTATCCATCGGCGACGGCGGTAATGCGGAACTGCTCATGCGTATGCGCACCCAGGCCAACTTCGCCGAGTATGTGCCGCTGATCCTGATCCTGATGGGACTGCTGGAGGGTGCGGGCGCCAACCGCGAGGTGCTCGCGGTGTCGGGCACGTTGCTGGTGCTGTTCAGAATCCTGCACTACATGGGAATGCCGCGCAAAGCGCCCAATCCCTTCAGGGCCATCGGCGCCGCCGGAACCGTGCTCTTGCTGATCGCGGGGGCGATCTGGGGCCTAGTGGCGGTGGTCGGGAGTTAAGTTTACGGCACGTCCCGCGACGCGCGCGGCTTGCGTGCGCGCATGGTGTCGAACTGCGGATCATCAGTTGATTCGGTCCGCGGCGGCGGCAGAGACGCGGGCGCGCCCGGGGGAGTCAGGTTCGGCACGGCAGGGCGACCCAATCCCACATTGACCGTGCCCACCCCTTTGGGCGGCGGCTCGCTGGGTGACGGCAGGTTTGGCAGTGGGGGGCGGCCGTAGTAGCCGCCGCGCTGCGGCGGCTGGACGACGATCACGCTGTTGACGGCGCCGTAAGCCGCACGTTCGGCCTCGACCGCCCGCTGCTCGCTTTCGAGGGCCCTCACACGTAAGGCCGCGTTCTCGGCGTCCAAGGCCCGGGTCTGCGCCGCGAGTTGGGCCGCCCGCTCGGCCTCTATCTGCGTCATATGCTGCTGGTGCAACAGCGCGCGGGTGGTCTGGTCCCGCAGCTCGATCTCGGCGAGGCGGGCGCGGGCCTCGGCGGCCGCGGCTCTAAGCTCCAGCTCAGCTTCCCGTTCCGCGCTTAACGGCGCGGCATCGGCCGGAACAACCTTGCTGTCGGCGGGGGCGGTGTCGCTGGCGAGGGGTTCAACCGCGGGGGCCGGCGGGGGGGCCTCAGCGGCGATGCTTTTTGGCGCTTCTGCCTTTTGCTCCGCTTTCGAGCAGCCGGTCACAAGGCTGGTGGTTGCCAACAGAGCCAGGACCAGGAAAACAGGACGAATCGTCATAGAGCCCCCGCGCCTCATAATCGCTTGGAATCGTAGCATCAAAGCCTAGCTTCGCATCGTGGCGCTTTAGGGGCAAAATTGCCCGTGATGGATACAGTGCAGGTTAAGGGTGCGTCATGATTGCCGCCACAATTGCAGGTCAACGGTATGGTTTTGACGACCTGCGCGTGGTTATGGCGAAAGCCACGCCACTGCGGTCCGGCGATATTCTGGCGGGCGTGGCGGCGGCCAGCGCGGTGGAACGGGTGGCGGCGCAAATGGCGCTCGCCGATCTGCCGCTCAAGCACTTCCTGTCCGAAACCGTAATCCCCTATGAGCGCGACGACGTCACCCGCCTGATCATCGACCGCCACGATGCGGCGGCCTTTGCGCCGGTGTCTCATCTCACCGTCGGAGGTTTGCGCGACTGGCTGCTGTCGGATGCGTCCGGGCCGGATCAGCTCAAGGCCGTGGGCCCAGGCCTGACGCCGGAGATGGCGGCGGCGGTGGCCAAGATCTGCCGGGTGCAGGATCTGGTCGCCATCGCCGCCAAGATTTCCGTGGTCTCGCGTTTCCGCAACACGCTGGGCTTGCCGGGAAGATTGTCGGCGCGGCTGCAGCCCAATCATCCCACCGACGATCCCAAGGGCATCCTGGCGAGTATCCTCGACGGCCTGCTGCTGGGCTCCGGCGATGCGGTGATCGGCATCAATCCGGCCGGCGATAGTCCCGACCGCTGCCGCGACCTTCTTGTGTTGCTCGACGATCTGCGTTTGCGCCTGGACATCCCAACGCAGTCTTGCGTGCTGACCCATGTGACCACCGCGCTCGGGCTCATGAATGCCGGCGCACCGGTGGACCTGGTGTTCCAGTCCATCGCAGGGACCGAAGACGCCAACGCTGCTTTCGGCGTCACCATCGCCATGCTCGCGGAGGCGCAGGACGCCGCCGCGGGCCTCAAGCGCGGGACCCTGGGCACAAACGCCATGTACTTCGAGACCGGACAGGGCAGCGCCTTGTCGTCGGACGCACATCATGGCTGTGACCAGCAGACGCTCGAGGCCCGCGCCTACGGCGTCGCACGGCTGTTCGCACCGCTATTGGTAAACTCGGTCGTCGGATTCATCGGGCCGGAATATCTGTTCGACGGCAAACAGATCATCCGCGCCGGGCTTGAGGACCACTTCTGCGGCAAGCTCCTCGGCCTGCCGATGGGCTGCGACATTTGCTACACCAACCACGCTGAAGCCGATCAGGATGACATGGATACGCTGTTGGTGCTGCTCGGCACGGCCGGAGTCAACTTCATCATGGGCGTTCCCGGCGCCGACGATGTGATGCTGAACTACCAGAGTACCTCGTTCCACGACCTGCTGGCGGCGCGCGAACTGCTGGGCCGCCGCCCGGCGCCGGAGTTCGAGGCCTGGCTCGCGGGCATGGGATTGCTCGCTAGGCCGCGCGCTTTGCCCGCGCCCATCGCCAAGATGATGGAGAGCTTGCGATGACGCTGCCTACGGACCCCGAAATCGATCCCTGGAATCGCCTGCGCCGGTTCACACCGGCCCGCATCGGCCTTGCGCGCGCCGGCGCCGCGGTGACCACGGCGGAACTGCTGGCGTTCCAGCTGGCCCACGCCCAGGCGCGGGATGCGGTCCATGCGCCGTTCGATGCGGCCAAGGTGACCGCGGACCTGGCCGCGCGCCGCTATGGCGTCGTATCGCTCGCCAGCGCCGCGTCCGACCGCGACGCCTACCTCATGTCGCCGCACCTCGGGCGAAAGCTTGAGGACGCTTCGCGCTGGCGGCTGGCGGAACTGGCCTGCGATTTCGCCTGTGACCTGGTGCTGGTGGTGGCCGATGGATTGTCGGCGGTGGCGGTCCAGCGCCACGCGGTGCCGCTGATCGACGCCCTGGCGGCGCGCTTGGGCAAAGAGATCAAGATCGGAACCGTCGCGGTGGTGGAGCGGGGACGGGTGGCCATCGGTGACGAGATCGGCGCCGCCCTGAACGCGCGGCTGGCCCTGGTGCTGATCGGTGAACGCCCGGGCTTGTCCTCGCCCGACAGCCTTGGCGCCTATCTGACTTGGGCGCCGAAAACCGGTAGGACGGATGCCGAGCGCAATTGCATCTCCAATATCCGCCCCCAAGGCCTCGGGTACGAAGACGCCGCGGCGAAGCTCGCCTATCTGATCGCTGAGGCGCTGCGCCGTGAGTTGACGGGCGTGATGCTGAAGGATGAGACCGGGCCGGCGGTGCTGGCGCCGTAGGCCGTCAGGCGTCCGCCGGCACGGGTTGCGCGGCCTTGATGGGGAAGGGCCTGAAAGTCATAGCCATACAAGTCGCGCCGATGCCGAGGCCCCAGGCGCCGACGTAAAGCCACAGGTAGCTGCCGAAGGTATCGTAGATCAGGCCGCCGGCGAGGGGGCCGGTGGCCATACCGAGGCTGCCTGCCATGGCGGTGCCGCCGATGATCGTCCCCATCATGCGCAGCGGAAAATTCTCGCGAATCAGGACGGCGTACAGCGGCATGACGCCGGCGTAGACAAAGCCGAACAGCGCCGCGACGGCGTAGAACGCGCCGAGATCGCGCACGAAGGCGTAGGTCAGCGCGCCAAAGGCCTGGATCAGAAGGCCGGAGATCAGGACGCGCTTGGCGCCATATTTGTCTCCCAGGACGCCGAAGGCGACGCGGCCGCCGAGGCCTGCCAGGCCTTCGACGCTGTAGATGGACACTGCGGCGATCAACGGGATGCCGCAACTGACCGCATAGCTCACGGTATGGAAAATCGGTCCGGCGTGGGTGGCGCAGCAAAAGAAGTTGGTCAGCAGCAGGATGATGAACTGCGGCGATCGCACGGCCTGCGCCACGGACATGTCCGGCTGCGGGTCTTCGCTCGTTGCCGCGCCGGCCGTGGCTTCGTTTCCGCCCAATGCCGGCGGGCGGCGCACCAGGAACGCCACCGGGATCATAATGCCGGCCACAACGGCGGCGATGATCTGCAGCGACGTTCTCCAGTCGTGGGTCTCGATGAGCTGGGCGGCCAGGGGCGACATGGTCACCGGCGCCATGCCCATGCCGGCGGATACCAGCGATACGGCAAGGCTGCGATGGGTGTCGAACCAGCCGGTCACGCAGGCCATCATGGGCGCGAAAATCGCCGCGGTGGCGCCCCCGACCACAATGCCGAAAACAAGCTGGAAGGCGATCAGCGACGTGGCGAGGCTGGTGAGCACCAGACCGCCGGCGAGGGCGGCGGATCCGATCAGGACAATAAGCCGGGGACCGATGCGGTCGGACAGGTTGCCCCATGCCATGCTGGCCACGGCCATGGCGAGGAAACCGATGGTCATGGCGGTGGAGACCCCGGTCACGGACCACCCCGTATCCCGGGCGATCGGCTGCAGGAAAACCGGCAGCGCGAACATGGCGCCCACGGTGACGCAGCCCAGCAGGCCGCCGGCGGCGACAATCACCCAGCGATAAGAGGATGGGGCCATATTGTGTGGCTTCCGCCCGCGTCAGCGGTCTCGCGTGCGCCGGTCGGAGCCCGAGAACTCCAGCGCCACGTCGCTGAGGCCATCCACCGTCACCGGGGTCTCGCAGACCACGCGGTTGCGGCCTTCCTCCTTGGCGAAATAGAGCGCGTCGTCGGCGTTTTTGATCCAGGCTTCGATCTGCTGGTTGGGCACGCACTCGGCCACGCCGATGCTGACCGTCACGGTTGCCAGTTCGGTCAGGACGGCCTGGGAGATGAGAATGCGGATGCGCTCCGCATGGACGACCGCATCCGAGGATTTTGTATCGGCCAGCAGCAGCAGGAATTCTTCGCCGCCGGTGCGGAACAGGCGGTCGAGCTTGCGCATATGCCGCTTGAGCAGGGCCACCAGATTCTTGAGCACCTGGTCGCCCACATGGTGACCAAAGCGGTCATTGATGCTTTTGAAGTGATCGATGTCCACCAGCAGGACCGAGGCCGGAGCGGCCGAGCGCGCGCGGCGTTCCAGGGCTTCACTGAGCAGCGATTCCATCTGGCGGCGGTTGAGGGCGCCGGTGAGGGGATCGGTGGCGGCCTGTTCAAACAGCTCCCGCTGCAGATCGGCGACGACGCCGGTAATGATGGAGACGATGACGATATTGAGGCCCAGCGACACCGCGAAGCGGACCGCGGTGCCCTCGTTGACGAAGACATAGACCATCGGCGTGGCGATCATAAGCAGTACGGCGCTCGTGGCGATGGCGATCCGTTGCGGCAGGATTAAGAAGCAGAACAGCAGCGCCGGGTAACACCACAGCGCGCCGTAAAGGCCCTGGGTGATCAGGGAGTACACCAGGCAGGTGCCGAGCGGCAGCAACAGCAGGATGAACGGGATGGGCGGGCGTTTTTTAATGCGGATGGCCACGCCATTGGCGACGAAGGTGCCGACGATCAACATGATGGCGACGCCGAGGGCCGGCCGGTTCTCGATGAAATTATTGACCGCGAACGGGGTGAGTAAAATGGCGATGACATAGGCGAGCAGATACATGATCCGCTCGCGCGATTGCGCGAGGACAGAGTCCTCCGGCAGATAGTGGAGCAGCGGCTTCACCGCGGTCTCTCTCCGTTGGTACGTTTACGGACCCGCCCAGCATAACAGAAAAGCCGGTCCGCACCCCGGCAATAGCGCGGCCCGGAAGGATGCGCGCACAAGGGTTTAGCGCCCAATACAGAGCCTTGGTTTATGGATCAATAGCTTTTAGATATACTCATGGTGTGGCGGTGAAAACGGGCGCAAAAGGCCGTGATATGCGCGGCTTTTACTTTGCTTTTGGCTCAGGCCGACGCCATTGTTTTACGCCACCAGGGAGTATGCGCATGCGGTCCACCTTCTTTTCTCGCGCGGGTTTAGCGCTTTTCGGCCTCGGCTTCGCCGCGCTGCCGGCGTTGGCTTACAATGTAAACGATCCGATCCCGGCCGAGATCAGCGTCCTCAAAGGTGACGGCGACAAGTTCGAATTCCAGAGTGACTTCGGCCACGAATTCTACACCTACGACAAGGACGAGAAGGGTAAGTCCCACTGCGTCGACGCCTGCGCCGAAATCTGGTCGCCGGTGCGCGCCCGCGACAACGCCACCAACATGGGCGACTGGACTCTGGTGGACCGGGGCGGCGGGTACAAGCAGTGGGCCTACAAGGGCAAGCCGATCTACGTGAGCGTGCCCCAGGTCGTGTCCCAGGAAGACCCCAAGCTTCACAATGACGGCCACTGGCATGTGCTGGTGCCGCAGTAACAAGGATCTAGTGCATGAAAAATTCAGGGTCGGCGGTCTGGTCCGGCGGACTTAAGGACGGCAAAGGCTCCATCTCCACCCAGAGCGGCGCCCTCAAGGAATATCCCTACGGCTTCACCAGCCGCTTCGAAGGCAAGCCCGGCACCAACCCCGAGGAACTCATCGGCGCCGCCCACGCGGGCTGTTTCACCATGGCGCTGTCCAATATCCTGGGCGAAGCCGGCATGACCGCCGAGCGCATGGACACCAAGGCCGACGTGACCCTGGAGAAGCAGGATGACGGCTTCGCCATCACCGCCGTGCACCTGACCCTGCGCGCCAAGATCCCCGGCGCCGACAACGCCAAATTCCAGGAATGCGCCGCCAAGGCCAAAGCCGGCTGCCCGGTGTCGAAGCTGCTGAAAGCCAACGTCACGCTGGATGCGGCGCTGGCTTAGGTACCTTTTTTTGTCATTCTCGGCCCCGCGGGCCGAGAATGACAAAAGGCGCGTCAGTTTACCGGCTCCAGCCGGGCGAACAGCCTGATGAGTTCCGCCAGGCGTGAGACGTTCATTTTTTCCATCACCCGCCCTTTGTAGATCTCGATGGTGCGGACGCTGAGTTTCAGCTCGGCGGCGATCTCGCGGTTGTGGCGGCCTTCCAGCACGGCGTCCAGCACTTGGCGCTCGCGGCCTGTGAGGCTGGCGAGGCGTTCGGCCAGCATCAGGCGTTCATTGCGCAACGCTGCGGCGTGGTCGGCGCGCGACAGGGCCTCGTTCACGACCCGCAGCATCTGTTCCTCATGCACGGGCTTCTCCAGGAAATCGAAGGCGCCGGATTTCAGGGCATGGGTGGCCGACGCCACATTGCCGAACGCCGTGACGACGATGATCGGCGCGGTCACGCCGCGGGAGATACAGGTTTCCAGCACCTCGAGGCCGTTCACGCCGGTCATGCGCAGGTCCAGGATCATGCAGTCCAGGCGCTCGAGCGACGGTGTGGCCAGCAGTTCCTCGCCGCTGGCGAATTCCAGAACATCGAAATTGCGAAAGCGCAGCACCAAGGCCAATGAGTCGCGCAACGCGCTGTCGTCGTCGATGATTCCGATGGTGCGTCCCGCCATGGTCAAAGGTTCTCCTGGGGCAATGTAACGGCGAACTTGGCGCCGCCGAAGGCTGAATCCCGCAACTCGATGGAGCCGCCGTGGGCCTCCACCACCGAGCGGCTCATGGACAGTCCCAGGCCCAGGCCATCCTTCTTGGTGGTAACCAGCGGCTCGAAGATGTGATCCTTGACGTCGGCGGGCACGCCGCCGCCGGAGTCTTCCACTTCCAGGACAACGGAATCGCCGGCACGGCGCACGGTGATGGACAGCAGGCGGTGTTCCGCCTTGACCGGCTTCAGGGCGTCGATGGCGTTGACCATGAGGTTATAGACCACGGCGCGCAGTTGAATCTGGTCGCCCAGGACATGGGCCGGGCGGGACGGGACAACGATGCGGGGCGCGATGCCGTTGCGTTCCAGACGGTCCTTGAGCAGGCCGACCGCATCCCGGGTCAGGGCGGCCAGGTCCAACGGCTCAAACGATAGCGATCCGGTGCGGAAGAATTCGCGCAGGCGGTGCAGGGTGTCGGTGGCGCGGACGATCTCCTGCGACAGTTTGGCGCCGATGCGGGGCGCTTCGCTATCAGGCGCCACCTCGCGCACGATGTGGTTCAGCGCCGCCGCATAGTTGGAGATGGCGCCCAGGGGATGACCGAGTTCGTGCGCCAGCGTACCGGCCAACTCACCGGTGGCGGCCACCCGCAGACTGGCGGCGAGTTCTTCCTCGCGGGCGTGGAGCTGCGCGCGCGCGGTGCGGTTCTGGTCGACCACCATACCCAGCGTCAGTCCCGACGCGGCCAGCACCAACAACAGGGCCTGGAAGAGCGTGACATCCACATTCTCATGACCGGCGAGGGAGAGCGATATGATCATGCTCGCCTGCACCAGGGCGTTCATGACGATGGCGCCGCGCATGCCGAACCGCAAGGTGATCCAGATCATGGGTGGAAACACGCCGTAGAAATAGCGGCTGGCGAAGCGGGGGTGTTCGCCGAAGGCCAGCCAGACCGCGAGCAGCACCACCGCGCCCTGGGCGGCCATCTCCAGCGCGCGGTTCCAGGTGAGCTGGCGTTCGGGCATCAGGTTGATGTGGAACAGGGGTGTGACGATGAAAACGCCGATGACATCGCCCACCCACAGGCGTGCGAGGGTGATGCCGAAGGTCTCCGCCGGCAGGGGGTCGGGCAGGGACGCGATTTGCGCCGCGCCGAGGGCGGCCGCCACCAGGGCGCACGGCAGGCAGGCCAAAAGAATCGCGGCGAGGGGGTTCTTGCCCAGGAGTGCGATGCGCGCCGCCGCCAGGTTCGCCACATGCACGATGGCCGCGGTCTCGATTACGGAGATCACGCCGGTCCACCAGCCGTCGCCGGCGGTGCAGCCGCCCGGCATTGCGTAGTTGGCCAGAAGCGGGGCGATGAAGATCAGCGGATACACCCGCGCCCGCCAGCGTAAGGCGGCGGCGATGCACAGGCCCAGTTCCGGGTTCCACGGCGCCACCGACCACGACCGTGTCGGGCCGATGTGATCGAGCTGGTCGAGGGCCACGTAGGTAATGAGGAACAGCGTCACCGACGCGGCCAGCGACAGCGCCGCCGACGGCGTGGCGCGCCAGTCCGTGGGCAAGGCCCAGACGCCCGCGCCTGGCCTCTCGTCTGTTACAGTTCGTTCGGCCATAGCATCAGGAGACCGTACCCGGCGAGGGATGTAAATAAAAACTGCGGACTGCTGCACACACGTGATTCACCTGCAGATCGGTCATGGTGGCGAACACCGGCAGGCGCAGGATGCATTGGCTTACGCGGTCGGTCACCGTCATCTGCCCGGAAACGCGGCCGAAGCGTTGCCCCGCCGGCGATGAATGCAACGGTACATAATGAAAGCTAGCGCTGACCCCGTGCGCCTTGAGATGCGCCAGCAGATTTTCCCGCGTCGCGGCATCCTCGGTCAGCAGATAGAAGATGTGGCCGTTTTCGCGCTGTTGCAGGATTTGGGGCGGTATTTGCACGTGCCCGTCGGCCACCAGCGATGCGAAGGAGGCGCGGTAGGCCGCGCAGATCGCACGCCGCCGTTCGGTCACCGCATGCGCCTCCTGTAACTGCGCATAGAGATAGGCGGCGGCGATTTCGCTGAGGCAATAGGATGAGCCCAGGTCCATCCAGGAATACTTCTGCACGTCACCGCGCAGGAAGCGCGCCCGGTCGGTGCCTTTCTCGCGGATGATCTCGACGCGGGCGAGGTCGCGCTCGTCGTTGATGATCAAGGCGCCGCCCTCGCCGCAGGTGACGTTCTTGGTGGAATGAAAACTGAGGCAACCGAAACGCCCGATGGTGCCCAACGCCCGCCCGCGGAATTCCGACAGCAAGGCATGGGCGGCGTCCTCGATCACATCCAGGCGATGTCGCTGGGCCAGGGCCCGCAGCGCCGCCATGGCGCAGGCGTCGCCGCCATAGTGGACGGCGACGATGGCCCGCGTGCGGTCGGTGACCGCCGCCGCCACCCGGGCGTCGTCGATGTTGAGGGTGTCGGGGCGGATATCGACGAACACCGGTGTGACGCCCCGCAGCGCAAAGGCATTGGCGGTCGAGACGAAAGTGAACGACGGCATGATGACCTCGTCACCCGGCCGGAGATCCAGCAACAAGGCGGTCATCTCCAGGGCCGCGGTGCCCGACGGCGTCAGCAGGACCCGGGGCGCGCCGAGGCATTTTTCCAGCCATTGTTCGCACAGGGCCGAGTACCTGGGCTCACCGATGTCACCGGTGGCCGATAGCAGGTCCTCGACATAGCGGCGTTCCTGACCGACGGGGGCGGCGATATTGAAGGGGATTGAAAGCATATGACCGTCGTGCGGAACGGCATCGCCGCCCCCCGTCCTTGAAGTTAGGTGGGATGAAGTGATGAATGCTGCCCCGTGCGGAGCCTCGGTAGCGCAGTGTCACCTTGCGTATGCCGTATGCCGGCGTCGCGGCCGTTGAGGGTGATGGGCCGCCGCGCCGACGGGATTTTTATGGGGTTCCTGTCCCGGGCGGCCGTCACCACGCGGGTCAGTTGGTCGAAGTGCCCGTCCCAGGAAAAGGCGCGGTCGCCATGAACCCGCGCCGCGCCGGCCGCGCCGATGGCAGCGACATCGTGGGTCGCCAGCAGGTCCTTGAGGCTGAGGGATGAGCCCGGCGCATAGTGCAGCAGTTCCGATTTTGAAAAGGTCTCGGTGATATAGGGATTGGCGTCGGTGATGACGCAACTGCCGTACATCATGCCGACAGTCACCCGTTCGTGCAGGTATGACGGATAGGTTGGATTGCAGTTGAGCACCGCGCGCGTGTCCGCCATCAGCCTGATGACCTTGGGTGTCTGGCGCACGCCCAGGA
>CANISR010000079.1 GCA_947470105.1 Fidelibacterota bacterium
CGCCAGCCCCACGGCGACAGCGACCCGCGGGTAGTCAATAAAGCCATCCTTGAGGACCTGGAGCGCGGCGTAACCTCGGTCCTCCTGCGCACCGCTGGGCTTGAGACCGCCGAAGCCATGGGCGAGGCGCTCGCCAACGTGCTGCTCGATATCGCGCCGGTGTGCCTGGAGAGCGTCGGGCCGACGCTGCCGCCGGCCGATGTGCTCACGGGTCTCGTCGCCGCGCGCGGCGCACGCGAAGCCTTCGCCGGGAATTTTGGGCTTGATGATCTCGGCAACGGCCTAAGCGATCTCGCTGCTCATGGTGCGGCGGCGGCTCGGATTGCGCGGGAATTTCCAAAAGCCCGCGCCTTCAATGTGCGCGGCACGGTCTATCACGCCGCCGGCGCCGCGGACGCCCAGGAGCTCGGCTGCGCCGTCGCCACCGCGGTGGCTTATGTGAGGTTCATGATGGCGGCCGGCCTCGACGTGGACGCCGCCTTTGGTCAAATCGCTTTTACCCTGGCCGCGGATGCCGACTTCTTCCTCTCCATCGCCAAGTTCCGCGCCATGCGCAAACTCTGGGCGCGGGTGGCGGAAGTCTGCGGCGCTGAACAGCGCACCGCGCCAGTCGCCGCCTGCACGGCCAGCCGCATGATCAGCCGGCGCGATCCTTGGGTGAATGTGCTGCGCACCACGGTCGCCTGTTTCGCGGCCGGGGTCGGCGGGGCCGATGCCGTCAGTGTACTCCCGTTTGCCGATACCGCCCTGGCGCGGCGCGTGGCGCGCAATACCCAGATCGTGCTGCAGGAAGAAGCGAGTCTGGCCAAAGTGGTCGATCCCGCCGGCGGCGCCTGGATGTTCGAGCGCCTGACCGATGAACTGGCCGATAAAGCCTGGGTGTTTTTCCAGGAGATCGAGCGCGCAGGCGGTATGCAAGCCGCGCTGTCCGCGGGCCTGGTCGCCGACAAGATCGCAACGGTACGCGCCGAGCGCGCCAAAAACATCGCCCGGCGCAAGGACCCCATCACCGGCGTCAGCGAGTTTCCCAACATCGCCGAGCCAGATGTCGCAAGCCTGGTGGATCCAGCACCCATCTCCGGCCTCAAACCCATTCGCCTTGCCGATGGCTTCGAACGCCTGCGTGACGCCAGCGATGCCTTCAAGGCGCGCACCGGTCAACGGCCACGGATTTTTCTCGCCAACCTCGGCGCCGTCGCCGACTTCACGGCGCGCGCGGCCTTCGCCAAGAATTTCTTCGAGGCCGGCGGGATCGAGGCGGTAGCCGGCGCCAGCGGCGTCAACCCGGATGGTATGCGGCGCGACCTTAAGCAAAGCGGCGCGGCGTTCGCGGTGATTTGCGGAACCGACACGGCTTACGCCGAACATGCGGCCGGCATCGCCAAGGCGCTGAAGGATGCGGGTGCGGCCATGGTCTATCTCGCCGGCAGGCCCGGCGAACAGGAAGCCGCCTTGCGCGCGGCCGGCGTCGATGAGTTCATCTTCATGGGCAGCGACGTGCTGGCGACTCTGGAACGGGCGCATGGCAAGGTGGGGACCGCATGAACAAGCAGGCCATTCCTAACTTCGCCGACATTGGCCTCGCCTCCACCTCCAACTCCGGCCGTCTCGACGCCGGCGCCTGGCACGCCAAAGCTGAAGCCGAGCTGGGCAAGCCGCTGACGCCATGGGAGACGCCCGAAGGCATTGCGGTGAAATCGTTGTTCACGGCCGACGACCTCGCGGGCATCGACTTTCTTGATACCCGCCCTGGTGTTGCGCCCTTCCTGCGCGGTCCCTATCCGACCATGTATGTCACCCAGCCCTGGACCGTGCGCCAATACGCCGGCTTCTCCACGGCCGAGGATTCCAACGCCTTCTACCGCCGCAATCTGGCGGCGGGACAGAAGGGCCTGTCCATCGCCTTCGACCTCGCTACCCACCGCGGCTACGACAGCGATCACCCGCGCGTCATCGGCGATGTGGGCATGGCCGGCGTGGCGATTGATTCCATCCTCGACATGCGCACTTTGTTCGACGGCATTCCGCTCGACCAGATGAGCGTGTCCATGACCATGAACGGCGCTGTGCTGCCGATTCTGGCGCTCTATATCGTCGCCGGCGAAGAGCAGGGCGTTGCACCCGCGCAGCTTTCAGGAACCATCCAGAACGACATCCTGAAAGAGTTCATGGTCCGCAACACCTATATCTTCCCGCCCGGGCCCTCCATGCGGATCATCTCGGACATCTTCGCCTACACCTCGACGAAGATGCCCAAGTTCAATTCCATCTCCATCTCCGGCTATCACATGCAGGAGGCCGGAGCGACGGCGGACCTGGAGCTGGCCTACACCCTGGCCGACGGACTGGAATACGCCCGCGCCGGACAGAAGGCGGGCCTGGACATCGACAGCTTTGCGCCGCGCCTCAGCTTCTTCTGGGCCGTCGGCATGAACTTCTTCATGGAAGTGGCCAAGATGCGGGCGGCCCGCCTGTTGTGGTCCAAGCTGATCAAACCGTTCAATCCCAAGAGCGACAAGTCGCTGATGCTGCGCACCCATTGCCAGACCTCGGGCTGGAGCCTCACCGCTCAGGACGTCTACAACAACGTCACCCGCACCTGTGTCGAAGCCATGGCCGCCACCCAGGGGCACACGCAGTCGCTGCATACCAACGCCTTCGACGAAGCCCTCGCGCTGCCTACCGACGTCTCGGCGCGCATCGCCCGCAACACCCAGCTCTTTATCCAGCAGGAAAGCGGCACCACCCGCAGCGTCGACCCCTGGGGCGGCAGTTATTATGTGGAACGCCTGACCCACGACCTGGCGGCCCGGGCCTGGGCCCATATCCAGGAGGTCGAGAGCCTGGGCGGCATGGCCAAGGCTATTGAGGCCGGCATTCCTAAACTGCGCATCGAGGAAGCCGCCGCCCGCACCCAAGCGCGCATCGACGCCGGCCGCCAGACCGTGGTGGGCGTGAATAAATATCGCCTCGACGAAAAGGAGGACATCGATGTCCTCAAGGTCGATAATAGCGCCGTGCGCGCGGCCCAGCTTGCGAAGCTCGAGAAGCTCAAGCAGGGCCGTGACGAAAAGACGCTTCAGGCCACACTCGACGCGCTGACCAAGGCGGCGGCGGGTGAAGGCAACCTGCTGGAGCTGGCGGTGAACGCTGCTAGGGCCAAGGCCACAGTGGGCGAGATCACCTCGGCCCTGGAGAAGGTGTACGGACGGCATGTGGCGGAGATCCGTTCGATCTCCGGGGTCTATCGCAAGGAAGTGGGAGCCGGGTCGGCCACCGTGGAAAAAGTCCTGAAACTGGTGGAGGCCTTCGCCGAGAAAGAGGGCCGCCGTCCCCGCATCCTGGTGGCCAAGATGGGACAGGACGGCCACGACCGCGGCCAGAAGGTGATCGCGTCGGCATTCGCGGATCTCGGCTTCGATGTGGACATCGGGCCGCTGTTCCAGACGCCCGGCGAAGCCGCAAAGCAGGCGGTTGAGAACGACGTTCATATCATCGGCGCATCGTCCCTGGCGGCCGGGCACCTGACCTTGGTGCCGGCGCTGAAAGCCGAGCTTAAGAAACTCGGCCGCGAGGACATCATGGTGGTGGTGGGCGGCGTCATCCCGCCCCAGGATTTCGATGCCCTGTACAAAGCCGGCGCTGCGGCCATCTTCCCGCCGGGCACCGTCATCGGTGAAGCCGCCATCGGCTTGCTCGAAAAACTCAACGTCGCCCTTGGCCACTAAGTCTTCCGCAGAAGCATCGGATTACGCCGCCGGCGTCATTGCCGGCGACCGCGCCAAACTTGCGCGCGCCATCACCCTGATCGAATCCCGCAATCCCGATCATCACAAGACCGCCCAGGCCATGCTGGTGGAACTGCTGCCGCGTACCGGCAAGTCCCAGCGCATCGGCGTGAGCGGCCTACCCGGCGCCGGCAAGAGCACCTTCATCGACGCTTTCGGCACCATGCTGACGGGCCTGGGTCACAAGGTGGCCGTGCTGGCAGTGGACCCCACGTCCTCGCGCAGCGGCGGCAGTATCCTGGGCGATAAAACCCGCATGGCGCGGTTGTCCCAGGACCCCAACGCATTCATCCGCCCCTCGCCCACCGGCGGCGCCCTGGGCGGCGTCGCCCGCGCCACCCGCGAAGCGATTCTGGTGTGCGAGGCGGCAGGCTTCGACATCATCCTGGTGGAGACCGTCGGCGTCGGCCAAAGCGAGATCACGGTCTCGGAGATGGTGGATTTCTTCCTGGTGCTGATGATCGCCGGCGGCGGGGACGAGCTGCAGGGCATCAAGAAGGGTGTGCTGGAAATCGCCGACATGATCGCGGTGACCAAGGCCGACGGCGAGAACACCACCCGGGCTGCTTCCACCGCCGCCGACTACCAGCATGCTTTGCGCATCATCACGCCCATGGGCGCCCTATGGCAGCCGCCGGTTGTCACCATCAGCGCCATGGAAAATCGCGGCCTTGACGGTCTGTGGCAGAAGATCCAATTGCATCACAAAACGACTGACGCTGCGGGAGCCTGGACCGGCAAGCGTAAGACCCAGGATGTACGCTGGATGTGGGCCATGGTCGAAGACCGCTTGATGACAACCTTGAAGAATGATCCGGGAGTGAAAACGCTGGTGAGCGAACTGGAGCGGGCCATCGCCGACGGCGCTATAACCCCGGGGCTGGCTGCTGAACGCATCCTGAAGACGTTCGGGGCGACGGAGCGATGACCTCAAACCGCCGCGCCCAGGCTCGGGGTTTGAAATTGGGCCAGCACCTGGCCCTGGCGGGTACGCAGATGCTGTTCGGCGCACTGACCGGCGCCATCCGATTAGTGCGCGGCAGCCATCCCGAAGGCTGGCGCACATTGCGCTATGGCCTGCACCGGGACGAGGTGCTCGACCATATGGAGCCCAACGCCCACGTGCCGCGGCGCAAACCGGTGGTGTTCTTCCACGGCGGCGGCTGGATGATGGGCACCAAGGATTTCTACAGCCACGATCTGCTGTTCCTGGCGACGGCCGGCCATCCGGTATTCAACGTCGAGTATCCCAAGGCACCCGATCATCCCCATCCGTGGATGTTGCGGTCGGTGTTCCGCGCACTGGCCTTCATTCGCCAGACTTTTCCCGACGGCGGCGCGGTTCATCTCGCAGGCGATTCCGCCGGCGGCAATCTGGCGATGATGGCCGGCATTCTCAGCCAGAATCCGGAGCTGCTGGCGATGATCGAGCCTGACGACGGCGCGCTGCCGGAGATTCTCAGCATTGTTTCGCTCTACGGCGTGCTGGACCGCCTCACCTGCCTCAACCCCAACACAATCGTCGGCCCGACCATGATCGAGGCCTACGGCGGCAGCGAAGCCTTGAAGGAAACCGTGGAGGCCGCCCACGCCATCACGCCTATGGACCTCAAGTTCGCCAAGCACCCGCCGTGCTTTCTCTCCTGCGGGGCGTGGGATCCATTGCTGGCTTCCCAAGAGCTTTACGCCAGGCGCCTGGCCCGCGAAGGCCACAAGGTCCAGAGCAAGACCTACGCCAAGGCCACCCACGGGTACTTCAACTTCCCGGAGGGTGCGGTCAAAACGGCATGCCACCGGGACATGACGGCCTTCCTGCGTGAGGTCGAAGAGACCGCCTAGCTATCTTTAGCGAGAATTCCGTACAGGTCCGGGCGGCGGTCGCGAAAGAAGCCGAAGGCGGCGCGGTTGCGGCGGACCTCGTCGAGATCGAAGGTGGCCTGAAGCACACCTTCTTCCGTCCGGCCGAATTCCTGGACCTTGTCGCCGCGATGACTGGCGATGAACGACGAACCATAGAAAGTCTGGTTCTGCTCGGTGCCGATGCGGTTGGCGGCCACTACGGGCACCACATTGGATACGGCATGGCCGATCATGGCCCGCTGCCATAGGTCCTTGGTGTCCAAACCGGGAGCATCGGGCTCCGAGCCGATCGCGGTGGGATAGAACAGAATATCGGCGCCCATGAGCATCATGGCGCGGGCGGTTTCCGGGAACCATTGATCCCAGCAGATGCCGACGCCGAGCTTGCCGAACCTGGTATCCCAAACTTTGAATCCGGTGTTGCCCGGGCGGAAGTAGAACTTCTCCTCGTATCCAGGACCGTCGGGAATGTGGCTCTTACGATAGATCCCTAGCACTTCACCATCGGCATCGATCATGGCGAGGCTGTTGTAGAAATGCGGGCCGTCGCGCTCGAAGATCGACGCCGGAATCGCCACGCCCAGCTTGCGCGCCAGCGGCGCGAGCTTGGTGACGACGGGATGTGTCGCTGCCGGATAGGCACGGTCAAAATTGGCCTCGGTTTCCTCGCGGCAGAAGTAATAGCCCTGCAGCAGTTCCGGCGGCAGCACCACCTGGGCGCCGGCCTTGGCGGCCTGCTCGATGAACCCCGCGGTCTTGTCGATATTCTCGGCCATCACATCGCTGAAGGCGCACTGGATGGACGCCACTGTGATTTTGCTCATGACCGCACCTCCGGCTGTTGCTGGGTGATGCAATGGAACGACCCGCCGCCAGTGATGACATGGCGGGCAGACAGGCCAACGGTGCGGCGGCCGGGGAACAGCTTGCCGATGGCTTCCACCGCGGCATCGTCGGTGGGGCTGCCGTAGAGCGGCACGACCACCGTGGAATTGCCGATGTAGAAGTTCATGGGGTTGGCGGGGATGATCTCGCCGTCTTCGTCGTCGATGCGGCCGGGCGACGGAATGGTCATGACTTCCAGCTTGCGGCCCTTGGCGTCGCGGGCGTCTTTAAGCGTGGCAATAATGCGCTTGAGGATATCAAAGTTAGGATCGTCGCTGCCGGCGGGCTCCATACAAGCCACGACACCCGGCGCCACGAAGCGGGCGATATTGTCCACATGGCCGTCGGTGTGATCGTTGATGAGGCCCTCGTCGATCCAGACCAGAGATTCGACGCCGAGCGAGTCACGCAAACTACGCTCGATATCACGCTGGGAGAGGTCGGGATTGCGGTTGGGATTGAGCAGGCACTGGCGGGTGGTCAGCGCCGTGCCTTCGCCGTCCACATCCAGTGACCCGCCCTCGAACACCCAATCCTGGCGCAGCGCCGGCAGGCCGGCTTTGGCTGCGATCTGCGCCGCCACCTGGTCATCGCCGTCCAGCACGTATTTGCCGCCCCAGCCGTTGAATTGGAAACACACGGCCTGGAGGCCCGAGGGGCCGTGGGCGAAAATCGGCGCCGTGTCGCGGAACCAAATGTCGCCGAAAACCGCAGGAATGATTTCGGCGCCCTTACCACGGAGAGCTTCCGTGGCCGAGGCAATGGCCTCATCGCCGCAGGCCAGAATGCGCAGGCGTTCGCCGCGACTCTCGCCACTCTTAGGGTCAACGTCGGCAATGGCCGAGAATAGCGCCGCCACTTCTTCACGCGCGGGCGCCAAGTCCTCCTGCCACAAATCGGCGTGGCTGGGCCAAGCCGACCACACCGCGCTGTGCCGGGCCCATTCCGCCGGCTGGAGAAAAGAAGGTTTGTTCATGCTGAGGTTCCTAAAGGCAGAACGCCGGCTTTTCAATCTTCGTCGCGTTAAAGAGCGCCCTTAAAAAGGAAGCCAGCCGCCGACCCATAGCCAAATGGCGGCGATGGCCATGGACGTCAAGGCCATGGGCACGCCGGCCCGGGCGAAATCGCCAAACGTCAGCTTCACACCGGTGGCCGCCGCCCGTTCCGCGACGATCAGGTTGCACAGACTGCCCACCAGCAGAAGGTTGCCCGCGAGCGTGGTCAGCAGCGCCAGGCCGTAAAGGGCGCCTGCTGGAAGTGAAGGCCAGAGGGACAGGATCAGGATGGTGGCGGGGACATTGCCGATGGTGTTGCTGACCAGCAGGGCGCCCGGAACCATTGTTCTGAGGCTGTCGGGCGCGATCATATGGGTGTTGGCGGCCTGCAACAGGTCCGTGGCGATCCCGGTGCCGGCGAAGGCGCCCGTGACCACGAACAGGCAGGCGATCAGTAACAGGAGTTGCCAATCCACCGCCGCGATCAAGGTGCGGCTGTGGACCCTCCGGCTCACGAGCAGGGCCGCGGCCACCGCGAGCGCCGTGAGGTCCCGCGGCAACGGGGCCGCAAACAAGGCCAAGAGCACGGCGGTCGCCACCAGCGCCTTGATCGCCTGGGGACGGTCCAGGGTGTGCACATCCACATGGGGCGGCGTCGCCGGCTGGAGCAATTCGGTGCGCCACGTCATCCACACCGCGCCATAGACACACATCAGCGCCGCCAGCGCCGGCGGCCCGCAGACCGCGATAAAGGGCCAGAAGCCGATTTCGCCGGCCTGGCCGATGAGAATGTTCTGGGGATTGCCGATGAGGCTCGCGGCCGAGCCGGCGTTGCCGGCGCCGGCGAGCGCCATCAGATAGGGCTTGGGATCGAGACCGCGAGCCCGCAAGCCGAGACACAGGATCGGCGCCATGGCGAAGACGACAATATCGTTCACCAGCAGCGCTGACAGGCCCCCCGCAACAACGATCAGCAGCGCCAGGAGATGTCGGGGATGCACCTCAGCCGCGGCGATCCGTCCGGCGCAGGCGTCATATACGCCGGCCGCGGCGAATTGGGCCGAGAGGATCATCAGCGCGAACATCAAGACAAGCGTCGGCGCGTCGATGGCCGCGCCGGCCTGGGCGAAGCTCATGACCCCGCCGGCGAGCAAGATGGCCACGGCCATGACCGCGATGCCGGTCCGGTCCACCGCAAGACCCGGAATCCGCCCCAGCGCCATACCGAGATAGGTAAAGATGAAGACCGCGAGCGCTATTGAGGTGACGGCGACGGGAGTCATGGATAAATGAAGCGTGAACCGCAGATCATGTGAGCCGGAATGTCTTCGGGCAGCCTAACAGCCGACCGCCGCTTCGCCTATGCCCAGAGCCTGCGGGACGAGGGCGATTGGGCCGCCGCCGCCGACGTCATGGCGCAAGCTTTGGACGAGGCCCCGCAGTGGGCGGAAGGGCGTTTCACTTTGGCCGAGATGCTGGCCGGCGCCGGCGATACGCCGAATGCCATCGCTGCGTATCAGGCATACCTCGCGCTTGAGCCCGCGGACTCCATGGGCGCCGGCGCCCGCCTCGCCTTGCTGGGCGCGACCGGCACGCCCGCGGCTTTGCCGGACGCCTATGTTCAACGCCTGTTCGATCAGTACGCGCCGCGGTTTGATTCCGCCCTGGTGGAGAAGCTCGCCTACCGCGCACCGGGACTGCTGCGCACGGCGATCCTCAGCGCAACTCCGGAGCGGCGCTTCACGCGGGGATTCGATCTGGGCTGCGGCACAGGGCTTGCCGGAGCCGCCGTGCGTGACCTTACGGATTGGCTGGGCGGTGTGGATCTTTCGCCGGCCATGGTGCGCGTGGCGGCACAGAAGAACATCTACGACGACCTCCACAGCGGCGGCATGCTGCTGGCGGTGAAGGGGCTGCGCGCACCGTGCGATCTTATGCTGGCCGCGGACGTTCTGGTCTATTGCGGCAACTTGGCGCCGTTGTTTACTGCTGTTGGCGGCGCAATGGTTCCGGGCGGTGTATTTGCGTTCACCGTACAGCGCGGCGAGACCGGGAGTTTCACCCTGGGAGCCGAGCAACGCTTCAGCCATAGCTGCGCCTATATCGCGGAGCTTGCCGCGGCGTCAGGATTCGAGATTCTGAGTCTTGAGAACGCCGTTACGCGCCAGGAAAAAGGGCTTGATGTTCCCGGGTTGATCGCCGTGCTTAGTCGAGCGCCAGAGTAACGGCCTTGAGGTAGGCGCTTTCCGGCAAAGCCGGATGAACAGGATGGTCGGCGCTGGCGCCCGAGGTCCGCAAGATCCGGGCCCGCCGGCCGGCATCATCGACGCCGCGGGTCACCGCGGCGATGAACTCATCCACGGGCGCGTTGTGGCTGCAGGACGCCACGAACAGAAATCCGCCGGGTGCTGCAACCGCAGCGCAGAGACGGCCAAGCTTGCGGTAGCCCTGCAACCCGGCTTTCAGGTCCTTGCGCGATTTCACGAACGCCGGCGGGTCGGCGATCACTACATCCCACCGCGCATGGCGGGCGGCGGCGGATTCGAGAAAATCGAATACATCGCTGCGCTCAAAGGTCGCGTTGAATCCATTGGTCTTGGCTGCCTTGACCGCCAATTCCACCGCGGGGGCCGAGCTATCGACGCCGATCACAGCGCGGGCGCCGGCCTTGGCTGCGGCCAGAGCGAAGCCCCCGGTGTGGGTGTACAGGTCGAGGACATTCGCGCCGCGGCTCAGGCCCGCCATGAAGGCGTGGTTGTCGCGTTGATCGAAAAACCAACCGGTTTTCTGGCCTGAGAGCAGATCGGCGAAATATGTGACGCCATTCTCTTCCACCGGTACCGGCCCATCCAGGCTGCCTGCGAAACAGCGCACATCTTCCGCCAGGCCTTCCAGGCCGCGGGCGGCGCTGTCGCCGCGCAAGACAATGGCGCGCGGGGCGGTAATGACGGTAAGGGCGGCGGCGATCTCACCCATGAGGGCGTCCATGCCCGCCGTATTGGGCTGGACCACAAACACGTCGTCGAACCGGTCGATGATCAGCCCGGGCAGGCCATCGGCCTCCGCATGCACGAGCCGGTAGAACGGGCGGTCGAACAGCTTCTCGCGGAGCGCCAGGGCATGCTTGAGCCGTTCGGCGATGAAGGCGGCATTGATGGGTGCGTCGCCGGCCGGCGTCAGCAGACGGGCGGCGATCAGCGTATGGGAGTTGAAATGTGCAGTGCCGAGTGTTTCGCCGCCGGCATCCGTCAGCGTGACCAGAGAGCCCGCGGGCAAGGCCTTGGTGGCGGGGTCCATCTGGATTTCATTGGAGAACGCCCACGGATGGCCGAATTTGAGCCGTTTATGGGCGCCCTTGATAAACTGGACGCGCGGGAATTTCATCAGAAAGGCTTCGCCACGACCATCAACACGATGACGATCATCAGCAGCGTCGGCACTTCGTTGATCATGCGGAAGAACTTCGCCGGGCGTTTGTTCTCCCCGCGGGCGAAATCGCTGCGCCAGCGTTCCATCAAACCGTGGATGATGAACAAGCCCACCACACACAACAGCTTCAGGTGAACCCACCCCTGCGACCAATCGACCACACCCGGCGTGGCCAGCAGCAGGCCGCCGAAAACCAGGGTCACAGCAGAAGCGGGCCGCATGATGATGCGCAGCAGACGCTCTTCCATGCCGGCCAGCATGACGGCGGCTTCGGGTCCGGCGGTGACGTGATTGACGAACAATCGCGGCAGGTAGAGCAGCCCGGCCATCCAGGAGATCACCGCGATGATATGGATGGATTTCACCCAGGGATAAGCGCTGCTCAGAAAATCAGACATGTCTACTTCCACTGGGCCAGGGGCGGCATGCTCATGAGATAGGCATCAGGATTGGCGTCGGTCTGAAAACCGAACTTGGTGCCGCGGTCGTAGACCAGATTGAATTCCACATACCGCCCGCGCTTGGTCAGCAGCTTGTCCATATCTTCAGGGGTGGAGGGCGTGGCCTTGCGGCGCGCGACGATGGGCGGATAGACCTGGAGGAAGGTTTCGCCCACGTCCTGCAGGAAGGCGAAGTCCTTAGTCACGTCACCGCTGGCGAGGTCATCAAAGAAAATGCCACCCACACCGCGGGGTTCGCGGCGGTGGGGCAGATAGAAGTATTTGTCGCACCAGGCCTTGTATTCGTCGTAGGCGCCGGGACGGTAGCGCTCGCAGGCGCTGCGGAGAACATCGTGGAATTCCTGGGTGTCCTGCTCATAGGGCAGCGCCGGTGTGAGGTCGGTGCCGCCGCCGAACCACATCTTGCTGGTTTCCATGCACCGCAGATTCATGTGCACGATCGGCACATGAGGGTTGGCCATATGGGCCACGAGGGAGATGCCGGTGGCGGAGAACTGGCCGTCGGACTCCTTGGCGCCGGGAATCTGGGACATGCCTTGTTCCGACATGACGCCCCAGACGTGACTGACATTGACGCCGACCTTCTCGAACACGTTGGAGCGCATCACGCGCATGCGGCCGCCGCCCTTGAGGCGGTGTTCCGCGCCGCGGTCCCACTCGGTCTGCTCAAAATGTCCCGTGCCGTCTTCCTTTTCGAAGGCCGCGCAGATGCGATCCTGCAGGTCGCGAAATACGCGACCGCGGTTGGCGCGAAGCGGACCAGGGACTCAGACACGGGCCAGGCCCTTCACGCTGCTTTCGTGCACATGATCCACCAGGCGCGCGACCGCATCGGGGTCGGTCTCCGGCCAGATGCCGTGGCCAAGATTGAAAATATGCCCCGGCGCCGGGCCCGCATCCGCCAGCACATCGTCGATGCGCCGGCAGAGCGTATCCTTCGGCGCGAACAGCACGGCAGGATCGAGATTGCCCTGCACGGCGATGTCGGCACCGAGCAATTTGCGGGCAGGCCCCAACGGTACACGCCAGTCGAGGCCGACCACGTCCACCGGCAAGTTCTTGATGACTTCCAGGTTCGCCATCCCCTGATTGGCGAAATAGATCAGGGGAATCCCCTGGGCGCGCAGATCCTGCAGGCCTTCGGCGATGCGCTGCGTGGGCGGCAGGCCCACGGCGGCATAGTCGGCGGGGCCCAGCAGGCCGCCCCAGGATTCGAACACCATCAGCGCCTGGGCGCCGGCCGCGGCCTGGGCGCGCAGATAGGCGATCATGGAGTCCGCCAGCCGGTCCAGCAGGCGCGCGGTGACGTCCGGCTCGGCGTGGACGAACGCGCGCGGAACCGAGAACTCTTTCGACGGTTTGCCGCCGACCAGATAGCAGAACAGAGTGAAGGGCGCGCCGCAGAAGCCGATCAGCGGCACATGGGCGGGCAATTCGCGCCGGACGAGGCGCAAGGATTCCATCACATAGGGCACATCCTGCTCAGGCACGAGCGTGCGGATGGCCTCCACCTGTTTGAGGGTGCGGATGGGCTCGTGGATCACGGGGCCCGGCGCGTATTCCAGGCCCACCCCCATGCCTTCGATCGGAGTCATGATGTCGCTGAAGATGATTGCGGCATCGAGACCAAAGCGGCGGATCGGCTGCAGCGTGACTTCGGCGGCCAGGTCCGGCGTGTGGGTCAGCGAGGCGAAGTCCACCTTGGACCGCACAGCGCGATATTCGGGAAGGTAGCGCCCGGCTTGGCGCATGATCCATACGGGAGTATGTGCGGTCTTTTGGCGCAGCGCCGCGGCGAGGAATGGAGGAAGAGGAGCCATCAGGAGTCCTTTACTTTGAAGCCGCGGCCGCGCGCTTGGCCTGTACGCCGGCGAGAACATGCGCCGCACCCTTGGCAAGCAGCGCCTCGGCGGCGCGCACACCGACGGCTGCTGCGTCTTGCACCGCGCCGGTTTCTTCGACGCGCATGAATTCTTTGCCGTCAATGCTGCACACCACTGCCCGTAGGATGACTTGATCGCGATCGACCTTCGCCAGACCGCCCACGGGAACCTGGCAGCCGCCCTCGAGCCGGCGAAGGAGAGCCCGTTCCGCGGTCACCGCGACGCGGGTGTCATGGTGATCCAGCGGCGTCGTCCAGCGACCGACAGCCGCGTCACCGTCACGAATAGTGATAGCGACCGCGCCCTGGCTGACGGCGGAAGGGCATTGGTCGAATTCCAGCGGCTGGGAGATACGGTCAGCGAGCTCGAGACGTTTCAGTCCGGCGCTGGCCAGGATGATGGCGTCGTATCCACCGTCGTCCAATTTACGCAGGCGCGTCGGCACGTTGCCGCGCAGCTCCAGGTGTTCGAGATCGGGCCGCAGGCGGGCGAGGAAGGCGCGCCGGCGCAGGCTGGAGGTTCCGAGCGACGCACCCTGCGGCAACGCCTTAAGGCCAACACCGCCGCGCGTCACCAGCGCATCACGGGGATCTTCCCGCTCCAGCACCGCCGACAGGGCGATGCCGGTGGGCATTATCGTGGTCAGGTCTTTGAGACTATGCACCACCAGGTCCACGTCCTTATCCAACAGCGCCCGGTCCAACTCGGCGGTGAAGAAGCCCTTGCCGTCGGTGGCCCAGAGCGGCACCACCTGGTTGAGGTCGCCTTGAGTCTTGATGGTGATGATCTCGACCGTGGGAACACCCGGCAGGGCGCGTAACTGGCGCGCCACTTCGTTGGCTTGCCACAGAGCCAGCGCTGAGCCGCGGGTGCCGATGCGAAGAACGCTCATGCCTCACCCATGTTTTCGAGGGTGGCTTCCGGCAGGAAGCGGTAGCCGACGCCGCGCACCGTCAGGAAGTGGCGGGGGGCGTGGGGATCGCGTTCGAAGATCTTGCGCAGGCGCAGGATGAAATTGTCGACCGTGCGGGTGGATGGGAATGCTTCGTAGCCCCAGACTTTTTCGAGCAGGTCGTCGCGGGTGATCACTTCGCCCGGCGTCTCGGACAGCACTTTCAGGATCATGGCTTCTTTTTCCGTGAGGTCGTAAACTGACCCATCCCAGGCGTGGGCCTGGAAGGTGCGAAAATTGGCGGAATTGCCTGAGAATTCGAGAATGTCGCCGCCGACGGCGTCACGCGGCGCCAGCGAATTCTTGTACCATTGCCAGCGCTTCAGGATGGCGCGCACCCGCAGCAGAAACTCTTCCAGGTGGAACGGCTTGGTGAGGTAGTCGTCGCCGCCCGCCTCCAACCCGCGCACCCGGTCCTGGGGATCGCCGCGGGCGGTGAGGAACAGGACGGGTGTGTTCTTGCCGTGGGCGCGCAGGGCGCGGCAGAGGGCAAAGCCGTCCATCTGTGGCAGCATCACATCCAGCACCAGCAGATCGTAGTCATTGGCGACGGCCTTCTCGAGACCGAGGCGGCCGTCGTGAGCGGTGTCGGCGGTGTAGCCTTCGGCGCGCATGTTCTCCGCCATGCCTTCGGCGAGGTGCAGGTCGTCTTCAACCACCAGGATGCGATGCGCTTCGCTCATGCCGCCACACTCTTCTCCGCGGGCTTCTCAACCACCGACGGCCAGGTCACCGTGAATGTGGCGCCTTTGCCCGGCCCCTCGCTGCTGGCGCGGACATCGCCGTCTTCGAAATGCATGAAGCGCTTCACGATATAGAGCCCGAGCCCGGTCCCGGCGGCATTGCCGCCACCGGTCGAATCCAATCTGACGAACTTCTCGAACAACTTGGGCCCGTCGGCAGGATTGAAACCGATGCCGGTGTCGATCACCGCAAGCTCGACGCCCGCGTCGGTGCGTTGCGCATTGATGGAAAGCTGGCCGCCGTTGGTGGGGCCCATGGCGGCAATGGCGTTTTCGATGAGGTTGCGGAGTACACCATCGACCGCCAGGGGATCAGCCTGGAGTTCAATGCTGGGCGACACCCTGATCTGGAAGGTGATGTTGGCGCGCCGGGTGGCGTCTTCGAGGTGCCCCATGACCTGACGGACGGAGTCGAGCAGA
>CANISR010000080.1 GCA_947470105.1 Fidelibacterota bacterium
CTCGCTGACACCATCAACCAACTCCCCGTCCTGCAGGGCAGCTCGACGCCGGCGACGACGGCGACCCTCACCACCTCCGGCCTTGGCGCCATCAACGGCCTTAACCTGCGTGGCCTCGGCACCACCCGTACCCTGGTGCTGCTCAACGGACAGCGCACGGTGGGTTCGATATTGACCGGCGTTGTCGACGTCTCCGAACTGCCGCAGCACCTGATCGAGCGCGTTGAAACCGTCACTGGCGGCGCCAGCGCGGCCTACGGTTCAGACGCGCTCACCGGCGTTGTCAACTTCGTGCTCAACACCAACTTCGTCGGCTTCAAAGGCGAAGTCTCGGGCGGCGTGACCACTTACGGCGACGACCGCAACTGGAAGATAAACGCGGCTTATGGCACCGCCTTTGCCAACGATCGCGGGCATTTCATCATCAGCGCCGAGCACGCCAATGACGACGGCCTGATCATCAATACCCGTGACTGGAACAAACAGGGTTACAGCTACATCAACAATCCTACCTATACCGCGACCAACGGCCAGCCGCGCGTGCTGTCCACCTCGCGCGTCGGGCTCAGCCCCACCGCCAGCTGGGGCGGCACCATCTCCGTCGGACCCTTGCGCGGCACCAGCTTTGGTCCGGGCGGCGCGATCTTCAACCTGGCGCTAGGCGATATCGTCCAAGATCCGCTCATGCGCGGCGGCAGCTGGGAATCCCAGCAAGTGTCTCCGGTGCGCGGTGCGGCGCTGCTGCCCCGCCAGAACCGGCAGGACATCTTCATGCGCGCCGGCTACGACGTCAGCGACGACACTAAGGTGTACGCGCAGGCCGGCTGGGCGCACCTCAACTCCTATTCGTCGGGCGCTCCGAACTTCTTCCCCGGCAACCTGGTCCTCAAGACCGACAACGCCTTCCTGCCGGAATCGCTGCGTCCCGCCCTGATCGCCGCCGGCGGCACGGCGCAGACGTTCACGATGGGTACCATGAACATGGACCTGGATAACTTCCGCGCACTCTATGACCGCCGCGTGCTGCGGTTCCTGGTGGGCGCCGAAGGCCGCGTCAACGCCATGGACACGGACTGGAAGTGGGACAGCTATCTCAGCATTGGGCAGATGTTCGGCTCGCTGGTTTCGCTGCACGCCATCGACCAGCCGCGCTATCAATTGGCGAAGGACGCCGTGCGTGCGCCCAACGGCTCCATCGTCTGCCGCTCGACCCTCACCGACCCGACCAACGGCTGCGTGCCTTACAATCCATTCGGCATCGGTGTGAACTCGGCTGCCGCCGTCAACTACCTGCAGGGCCGCAATGGCTGGGCCAACCAGCGCCTCCTCCAGAAGGTCGCCGCCATCAACGTGGCGGGCGATCCGTTCTCGACCTGGGCAGGCCCGGTGTCGCTGGCGGTCGGCTATGAGCACCGCGAAGAAAAGATGCGCATGACCACGGATCCGGAAGAACAAGCCAATCCGGGAATTTGGTTCCAGGGCGCCGGCCAGCCGTACACCGGCAAAGTCGTCGTCAACGACCTCTATGCCGAAGCCGTCGTACCGCTGGCGAAGGACACGGTGTGGGCTAAGTCATTCGACCTCACCGCGGCGTTCCGGGCAACCAACTACAGCACCTACGGCTGGGTGGGGACGTGGAAGCTCGGCGCGACCTATAATCCGATCGATGACATCCGTTTCCGCATGTCGCGGTCACGCAACATCCGCTCGCCGACCCTGGTTGACCTTTACGCCGCCGGCACCAGTCAGAACAACGCGCTCGTCGATCCGTTCAACGGCGGTATACCGGTGAACTACACGTCGCGCGCTTCGGGCAACCCGAACCTGAACGCGGAAAAGTCCGACGACACCGGTATCGGCGTGGTGCTGCAGCCCCAGTTCTTCCCGGGTTTCAGCGCGTCGTTCGACTACTACCACATCAACCTCAGTGACGCAGTCAACACACCGTCTGTCGACCAGTTGGTGAACCTGTGCTTCCAGGGCAACCAGTCGGCCTGTTCTGCCATCACCCGTACCGGCACGGGCTCCACGACCTTCCTGCTGATCAAGGTGGTCCCGCAAAACTTTGCCACCGAAAAGGCGCGCGGGTTTGACATCGAAGCCAGCTACTCGGTGCCGCTGTCTTCGATCAATGACTCATGGGACGGCCGCCTGGGCGCCCGAGTCCTGGCGACACACTACATCTCCTATGTGATCAATCCCGGCCTGCCGGGGCTGCCGGTGGTCGACTACGCCGGCTTCGTCACCGGGAATGGGGTGCCGAGCTGGCGTATGCAAGCCAACCTGACGTACGCCCTCGACCCGATCAATGTGGGCCTGACGTTCCGCACGGTCTCCGCCAGCGGCAACATTGCGACCCAGATCGAGTGCACCTCGGGTTGCCCGGCATCGACCGCGAATAACGTGACCACGGACAACAACCATGTCCCGAGCGCGTTCTATGCGGACCTCAACATCGGCTATAAGGTCCCGGTAGGAGAGGCCGGCCAGGCCGAGCTGTTCTTGAATGTTCGCAACATCGCGAACTCCGATCCGGTGATCGTCCCTCGCGGTCCGGGCGGCACCAGCTACGACTTCCCACCCACCAGCGTTGGCATCTATGACGTTCTCGGCCGCGTGTTCCGCGCGGGCGTCCGCTTCAAGATGTAGCGATCCGAAGGAGCTTCCTCCACAAGACAAAACCCGCCCTGGCAACAGGGCGGGTTTTTGCTTAGAGCGGCTTCTGAGCGATGAACGTGTACATGCGGATAAACAGGTTGGGGTTCTCCTGTTCGAACCGGCCCCAGTTGGCGAGATTAAGGCCCGCTGGATCCGCTGGGAAACGCTGGCGGTAAGCGGCGAGGAATGCGGGCGAGGGGAAGGAGAAGCCCTTGAACGTCAGCCCCACCTCTGTGATCATTCGCGCGAGATCGGGAACGGTGTAGGTGACTTCCTGGGGATGGAAGATCAGGTCGCGACAGCCGGAGGTCGAGAAGAAGTCGTGCCAGGAGGCGAGGCCGGCCTCTTCCATCATGGCCCGGTCAGGATGGCTCGGCGTTCTGAGGATCGTGAGAGCGTCGCTTCGGAACTGGACGATGCCGTCGCGTGTGGAGGGGTAGCCGCGTGCCTTGGCGAAAGCGCGCACCTTGTCGATGCCTCGCCGTGCGATGCTGCTGTAGAGCGCGATGTGCATGACCCCGCCGGGCCGGAGCTTATCGCCAAGAATTGTCCATCCCTTCAGGGGGTCGGCCATGTGGTGAAGCACCCCGGCTGCCTCGATGACATCGAAGGTCTGCGGCAGTTCGCCCAGGTCGAGGATATCGGCCTGGAGCAAACGGATGTCGGGAATGCCAAAAGCGTCTAACTGACGCCGGGCGTGCGCGAGGCTCGCGCGGGAGAGATCGACCGCAGTGACGCGCCAAGTCCGATACCCACCGACGGTCATGAGTAAGTTCAGGCCGGTGCCGCAGCCGGCGACGAGGATGTCAGGCGTCGTCACCGTATCGAGGTAGGCGAAATCGGCGTTGAGATACTTCAGGCGGAAGATCTCAGCTGTCTCCCGCACCGGTGCTCGCAATGGCGCGGTCCAGCGGGGATACGGGTTTTCCTCGTACAGACTCCGCACTACCTGCGACACCGGCGCCGTAATAGGTTTAAGGGTTTCAATAGATGCGGCCAGTGCACGCTCTGCGGCCGGCTCCAACACCTGCTGCGCCAAGAGCGGGCCGGCAAGGTCCGGCCCCAACGCCGTTGCCCAGGGATAAGCGGCCAGCGAGTCATAGCTCGCGAGGACCGCGACCGTGAAGGCGTCGGAGGGCGCGTGAGCGGCCAGGCGCGCCACGTCCTGGATTTCATCCGCGCCGCGCGCGAAAGCATACTCATTGAGGAAACACTGCGCCGCCAGTCGCTGGGCAAGGTCCAGCGGTCCACCCCCACCCTGGAGCGCGCGGACGAGGAAATGACTGCGGAGGGCCGTCAGGATGAATTCCAATTCCGGCCCCGACACCACGGAAGCCTCCAGGAGAGTCATTAGCAGTGGGTGGCTGAGGATGCGGAGAAGCCCCTGGTCGAAAAGCCGCGTGATACCCCCGCGGTCGCCCCGTTCCGCCAAGGCAAAGGCCTGGGCGAAGACAGTGTTGGCTTGAAGGACCAGTAGAGCCGGTCGCATGGCCACATGAGGCAGCACAAAGCCGCTTTGCAGGGCGGCGACGAGTGCGTCGGTGACGTTCCAACCCTCGGGGATGTCGCGCAGACGCTGGAGCGAGTCGACGAAAAGGGCGACCACGGTGGGGCGCCGGTCCCCGCCCATGATGGCGTCACGTAAGCACATGATCCCTGTGGTGAAACTCCCGGCCACCGCGGCGCCATGGGCTGGCACCTGGGTCAGGGCCTGAAGACCCATGTTGCCGAGCGCTTCGGGGGACGGTCGGGCGCCGAAATGTCCGCCGGGAGGAAAGGGCGAGGTCATGTAAGGCTGATTTTAGAGTGACAGGGAAGGGTGATGGCAATACAACATTAAGGCGAACGATGCCGTTTTAATATCGTGTTTCTAAGCAGTTACGACGGTCATTCGTCGACCGCACGAAGAGTGAGTAGTTGAGATGGCGAGACCCCAAGCCCCCGATTTCGATCAGCGCCGCATTCATATCGTGGAACGGGCCGTGCACCTGTTTGCCGAACGCGGCTTCCTCGGCGCCTCCGTGGGCGACCTGGCCAAGGCCTGCAAGACTTCGAAGTCGCTGTTCTACCATTACTTCCCATCCAAAGAGGACGTGCTGTTCGAGGCCATGGACAGCCATGTGCGAGCCCTCGCCCATGCGGCGGGCAATGTCGCCGCCATGAATGTGCCTGCGCCGCAAAAGCTGCGGGCGCTGACGCATTCCTTCATGCACCTCTACCTGGGCGCCGCGGCCTATCACAAAGTTCTGTTGAACGAGATCGCGCATCTCTCGATGCCGCGCCAGAAGACCATCATCAGCCGGCAGCGGGAGTTGATCGAGTTTGTCACCGGGATGCTCCGGGAAATTCAGCCGCGCCTCGAGCCCGCGCACCTGGAGCGCGCCGCGGCGATGATCTTCTTCGGCATGATCAATTGGACCCACACCTGGTTCAAGCCCGAAGGGCCCGCGTCCGCCGACGCAATCGCGGACCTCATCGCCGACACCATCATCACCGGCATCAAAGGCTTCAAAAAGCCCGGTTAGCTGGGTGGCAGCAGCGGCGGCACCGCGTTGATTTTATCCAGCACGAATGATGTTCGCACCGAGCGCGCGCCCGGCAGGGTCATCAACTGGCTCAGGACCAGTTTGTTGTAAGCGTCGAGATCGGCCGCGACGATATGCACCAAAAAGTCGGTTTCACCCGACAGCAGGTAGCAGGCGCGCACGCCATTCAGTTTCTCCACCTCGGATTTGAAAGCGTCGGCGGCGGCCTTCACCTGGCGTTCGATGGTGACGAAGATAAAGGCCTCGAACTGATAGCCGAGATTGCGGTTGGAGATGACAGCGCTGTATCCGGTGATGACCTGAGCTTCCTCCAGCCGCTTGACCCGCTTGTGGCAGGCGGTGGGCGACAGGTGCACATGCTCCGCCAGTTCCACGACCGACACGCGGCCGTCGGCCTGGAGTTTGGCGAGGATCCGGCTATCGATTTCGTCAAAATCACTCATATTCACTCCAATTTATCATATTTGGTGTGAAGATCACTAAAATAGAGCGAATTCACGCTCCACATTCGCCACACCCGCACCGCCCTCTAGCGGTATCCTCTCCAGGCGTGCGGCGATTCATCAGCTTGGGAGGCGTGGATGTCAGCTAAGACAGCAGCAGCAAAGGCGGCCGCCAAGGCGAGCCCGGCACCAGCCCTCGATTGGCAGAAGGTCGCCAAGACTTTGCTGCTCTCCCGCGCCCTGGACGATGTCGAAGAGAAGGTGCTGCTGCCCGGCCGCGAGATGTTCTACCAGTTCTCGGCGCGCGGCCATGACCTCGCCCAGATCATCCTCTCCCAGTACCTCACTAACCCGTTCGACTGTTTCACCGGTTACTACCGCTCGCGTCCGATCCTGCTCGGCGTTGGCGTAGACTTGGACGAGGCGGTGGCGGGGGCCCTGGCGCGCACCGGCGGCTACAGCGACGGCCGCGACATCGGCACGGTTTTCAATTTTGCTAACCCCAATGGCCCGAAAGCGCTTCCCATGTGCGGCGGCGTCGGCGCCCAGTACACGCCGAGCGCCGGCTGGGCCCAGGCCATCGAGTACTACCGCGATGTGCTGCATGACCCGGCCGTGGGCGACGCCATTGCTGTGGCCCTCGGCGGTGACGCCTCGGTAGCGACAAACGGCTTTTGGGCGGCGCTCACCATGGCGACGACCCTCAAGCTGCCGATCCTGTTCTATATCGAGGACAACGGCTACGGCATCTCGGTGCCGTCGTCGTTCCAGACGCCCGGCGGCAACATCGCTGCCAACCTCGCCAGCTTCAAAGGCCTGACGATTTTCAGCGGTGACGGCACCGTGCCGGACGAAGCGGCAAAGCTCGCCGGCGATGCGGTCGCCCATGTGCGCGGCCGCCATGGCCCTGTGCTGCTGCACCTCAAAGTCCCCCGCCTCGCCGGCCACTCGGGCCAGGACACCCAAACCTACAAGAGCGTGGATTTCATCCAGGCGGAGCGCGCGCGCGATCCGCTGCCCAAGCTCAAACAGTTCATGATCGACGGCGGCTTGAGCGAAAAGGCCTGGGGAGTGCTTGAAGAAGCCGCGGCGTCGGATGTGAACGCCGCCGTGGAACGCGTCCAGAAGCGCGAGACGATGGATCCGGCCGATCTCACCAAATACGTCTATTCCGAGCCCAGCAACGACAATCGCGGCCTCCAGCTCGTCGGCGGGCTGCGTCCGCTCGGCCACGAATACGCGCCGTCCAGCGAGACGCCGGACCCGCAAGGCCCGCGCATCAACATGGTTACCGCCATCCGCCGCGCCCTGGACTTCGAACTCGGCGCCAATCCGAAGATGGTGCTCTTCGGCGAGGACATAGGTCCCAAGGGCGGCGTGCACGCCGTGACCATGGGCCTGCAGGAGAAGTACGGCATTGCCCGGGTCACCGACACCAGCCTGTCGGAAGAGGGCATCATCGGTCGCGCCGTGGGTATGGCGCTCGCAGGTCTTTTGCCCGTGCCCGAGATCCAGTTCCGCAAATACGCCGACCCGGCGGCCGAGCAGTTGAACGACGCCGGCACCATGCGCTGGCGCACCGGCAACCGGTTCGCGGCACCTATGGTGGTCCGCATGGCCGGGGGTTTCTCCAAGTGCGGCGATCCCTGGCACAGCCAGACCAACGAGGTGCAATGGGTGCATAACGTCGGCTGGCACGTTGCAGTACCGTCGAACGCTGAGGATGCCGTAGGTCTGTTGCGCAGCGCTCTGCGCGGCAACGACCCTGCCATCTTCTTCGAACATCGCGGCCTGCTCGATCTTGGCTGGTCGCGCCGCCCCTATCCGGGCGACGAATATGTGGTGCCGTTTGGGAAGGCCAAGGTCACGGTAGAAGGCAACGACATCACTCTGGTCACCTGGGGCGCCATGGTGCCGCGCTGCGAGGACGCCGTGAAGGCCTCGGGCTTCACCGGTGACGTCATTGATCTGCGCACCTTAATGCCGTGGGACCGGGAAGCGGTCCTGCGCTCAGTCAAGAAGACCCATCGCTGCCTGGTGGTGCACGAAGACAATATCACCGCCGGCTTTGGAGCTGAGATTGTCGCCTTCGTGTCCAAGGAATGCTTCTTCGACCTGGACGCGCCGCCCGACCGACTGTGTATGCCGGATATCCCGAGCCCCTATAATCCCAAGCTTCTGGAAGCCGCTGTTCCCGGCGTGGAACAGATTTCCAAGGCCATCACTGATCTCGTGACGTCATGAGCACCGATATCATTGTCCCCGCCGACCAAGCCGAAGGCACCAAGTTCGCCCTGCGCGCCTGGCTGAAGCCGGTTGGCTCCAAGGTTACCCGTGACGAAGCCATCGCCGAAGTGGAGACCGACAAGGTCACCATGGAGATCACGGCGCCGGTCGACGGCGTCATCAGTGCGCAGTTGGTGGAAAAGGGCGCCGAGCTTCAGCCCGGCATGAAGATCGGCCAGATCGCCGATGAAGCTGCGGGGACGAAGGCTGCTGCGCCCGCAGCGGCTGCGCCGGTTGTCAAAGCCGCGGCGCCTAAGATTGATACCCAGGCCGCGCGCAATCTCCGTCTCAGCCCGCTGGTGCGCCGCCTGTTGGCCCAGAACAATGTCAATCCGGAAGGCATCCACGGCACCGGGCGCGATGGCCGCATCACCCCCGCCGATGTATTGGCCCAGGCGACAGGAAAAAGCCTGCCGGCGACGGCCCCGGCGCCCCGCCGCACGCCGGGTGGCAGCACGCGCATTCCGCACACGCCCATGCGCCGCTCCATCGCCGACCACATGGCCCGCAGCGTCACCGTGGCGCCCCACGTGACCGCCATTTTCGAGTGCGACTACAGCGCCGTGATCGCCGACCGCAATAAGCGCAAGGCGGCCAAATCCGGCCCCGTGCCGACCTTCACCGCCTATTTCGTCGCCGCCTGCGTGAAAGCCATCCAGGACGTGCCCAAGGTCAACAGCCGCTGGCACGAAGACGCCATCGAGGTGTTCGATGACATCAACATTGGCGTGGGCGTATCCTTGGGCGATGGCGGCCTGATCGTGCCTGTAATCCACAAGGCCCAGGAGCTATCCCTTGAGGGCATCACGCAGCGCCTGGACCAACTTACGGCCAAGGCCCGCGCCAACCAACTCACAGCAGCCGACATGCAGGGCGGCACCTTCACCATTTCGAATCACGGTGTATCGGGCAGTCTGGTGGCCACGCCGATCATCATCAATCAGCCCCAGTCGGCCATCCTCGGCGTCGGCAAGATGGAGAAGCGGGTGGTAGTGCGCGAACTGAACGGTCAGGATGCCATTGTGATCGCGCCCATGGCCTTCGTGTCGCTGACCATCGACCATCGTGTCCTGGACGGCCACCAGACCAACGCTTTCCTCACCAAATGGGTGGAAGTCATGGAGAAGTGGTCTTAACGGCCCTTGGTGTCCGCCAACGTCTGGTAAGTACTCTTTTTCTCCCCGCGCACCGTAGGAACCTCGGTGAGGGGCGTGCAGGGCTTGAGGCTGGCGAGCGAACGTCGCGCGAGTTCCTGATACTCGGCCGTGCCTTTGGTCTTCCAGGCGATTTCCTGGTCCGTCAGGGGCCGCATGATCTTTGCCGGCGTGCCCGCCACCAGGGTGCGCGGCGGGACCTCGAACTTGGCCTTCACAAAGCTCTGGGCGGCGACGAAGCTGTCTTCGCCGATTACCGCGCCGTCCATCACCACCGAGTTCATGCCCACCAGCGCGTTGCGCCTCACCGTGCAGCCGTGAAGGATCGCACCGTGGCCGATGTGGCCGTCCTTCTCCACGACGGCGTTGGCCCTGGGGAAGGAGTGCATGACGCAGTTGTCCTGTAGATTGGAGCCTGGCTCCAGGACGATGCCGCCGAAGTCACCACGCAAGGATGCGCCCGGCCCCACATAGCAGCCCGCACCAACGATCACATCGCCGATGAGTACGGCAGTCGGATGCACGAAGGCGGTGGGGTCCACCACAGGGATGAAGCCGTCGATTTCGTAGATGGGCATGGGATAGCTCCGACGCTGGGAAAATAATAGTACCAGGTACAATTTATCGGCTCGTGAGAATTGTGGTCGCGTCCGTGGATTTAATTGTACCTGGTACAATTATTTCTCAGCACAGCCCTAAGCGTCGTAATCCAGCTTCACGTCGTCGGTCATGGGGACGGCCTGGCAGGTGAGCACGTAGCCCTGCGCCACTTCTTCTTCGCTGAGGCCGTAGTTCTGTTTCATTTTCACTTCGCCGCTGACGACCTTGGCGCGGCAGGTGGCGCAGACGCCGGCCTTGCAGGCGAAAGGCGCGGGGGCGCCCGCCGCGCGGGCATTCTCAAGGATGCTGCCCTTCTCGGCGTCAAAGGTGAATACACGTCTACGTCCGTCCAGGGTGATCTGCACCTTGCGGCCTGCGGCTTCCTGCTGAAGCGCCTTGGCGGCTTCCACTTGCGCGGTCGAGAGAGCGCCGGTGGTGAAGCGCTCGATCAGGATGCGCTCTTTGGGCACGTTATTGGCGTGCAGGGCGTCTTCCACGGCGCCCATCATCGGGCCGGGGCCGCAGATGAAGAAGGCGTCGGTCTCGGACGTATCCACCAAGGCCTTCAGGACTTCGTCAGCTTTAGCGCGGTCGAGGCGGCCGTTGAACAGTTCCACATCCTCGAACTCGTCTTCCAGGAAATGATAGATCTGAAGGCGCGTGAGGAAGCGGTTCTTCAGGCCCGCCAGTTCCTCCAGGAACATGATCGTGGCGGTGGAGCGGTTGCCGTAGAACAGCGTGAACTCGCTGTGCGGTTCTTCCATAAGGCCCGACTTGATGATCGACAGAATGGGCGTGATGCCGGACCCGCCGGCGAAGCAGGCGTAACGCCGCTTCTTCGTGCTATCGAATTTCCAGGTGAAACTGCCGTGGGGCGACATGACGTCGACCATGGCGCCGGCCTGCAGGGCGGTGTTGGCCCAGGTCGAAAAGACGCCGCCGGTCACCTGCTTGACAGCGATGCGCAGTTCGTTTTCGTGGGGCGCCACGCAGACCGAATAATTGCGCCGCACTTCCTCGCCGTTGATGTCCTGTTTTACCGTGAGATGCTGGCCGGGCCGTAACTTGAAGTTTCCGGCCATGTCCTCGGGCACATCGAAGCAGATGGAGACCGAATCAGCGGTCTCGCGGCGGATATTGGAGATCTTGAGAGAGTAAAATCCGGACATCTAATGGCACTTAAAGTGGTCAAAGGGTTCGGCGCAGCTCAGGCAACGCCAGAGGGCCTTACAGGGGGTAGAGCCGAAGCGGCTGATTTCCTGCGTGTTGGTGGAGTTGCAGCGGGGGCAGGCGGGCGATGCCTTGGCCCGGAGTTGGGAGCTATGAGGGGGTGGCGCGATGCCGTAGGCGCGCAGCTTGTCGCGGCCGGACTCGCTGATCCAATCGGTGGTCCACGGCGGCGACAGAGTGGTTTCCACCGCCACGTCCCGCAGATCCGCAGAGTCCAAGGCCACGCGGATGGAGCTCTTGATGACGTCTGTCGCGGGGCAGCCGGTGTAGGTGGGGGTGATGACCACCACGGATGGATTCTCGCGCACTTCCCGCACCATGCCGAGATCGACGATGGAGACCACGGGCACTTCCGGGTCCGGCACGCCTGCAAGCACGCCCATGACGCGGTCGTGCAATGTGCTCACCAGACGGCTCCCGGATAAGAACGGGGCAGATGCTGCATTTCAGCCAGGATGTGGCCGAGATGTTCGGAATGATGGCCTTTGCGCCCGCCGAGCACCGCAGCGGGCAGGGGTGTAAGCGGCAAAGTGGCGGCCTCAAAAGTGGACTTCAGCGCCGCGTCGAAATCGCTCCGCAAGGAATCCCGCGCGGGACCGATTCCGGCTTTGGCCACAGCGGCGTCGATCTCATCCACCTGGAACAGTTCATCGACGAAGCGCCACATCCAGGCGAAACCGTTGATCATGCGCTCGCGGCTTTCCGGTGTGCCGTCGCCCAAGCGGACAACCCACTCCGCCGACCAGTCGGCGTGGTATTCGATTTCCTTGAGGGCCTTCGCGGCAATACCGGCGATTTGCGCGTCGGTGGACTTGACGAGGCCCTGGAACAGCAATCGTTGCCACGTCGAGAACAGATATTGGCGGGCCATGGTCTGCCCGAAATCGCCGTTGGGCTGTTCGACCAGGAGACAATTCCTGAACCGCAATGCGTCGCGATGGAAGGCGAGCTTGTCGCCGTCACGGCCCTTGCCTTCGACCTGGCCGGCATAGTCCAGGAACAGCATTGCCTGGCCAACGAGGTCCAGCGCCACGTTCGACATGGACAGATCGACCTCGATCATCGGGGCATGGCCGCACCATTCCGACAGGCGTTGCGCCAGGATCAAGCTGTCATCACCCAGCCGCAGCAGGTAATCGAAGAGCGCCGGATCGGGCCGAGAGGCCGCCGAAGATGAGGCCGTCGTCATGGGCTAGATATGCTTTACGTTGTCGGGCACGTGATAGAACGTCGGATGACGATAGATCTTGGATTCTGCCGGCTCGAACAGAGGCCCGGCCTGATGCGGGTCCGAGGCCACAATCTGCGCCGACGGCACGACCCACAGGCTCACGCCTTCAAGACGCCGGGTGTAGGTGTCGCGGGCATGACGCAGCGCCAGTTCCGCGTCCGGCGCGCGAACCGAGCCGGCGTGGCGGTGGGACAGCCCGCCCTTGGTCCGGATAAACACTTCCCACAGAGGCCATTCATTGCTCATTGCGATTCCTATTCCGCTGCCTGGCGAGTGCTGTGTTGTTTGGCCGCATGGGCGGCCGCGGCGTCGCGGACCCATGCGCCCTCATCCCACGCTTTCACGCGGTCGTGCATGCGCTCCTTAGCGACCGGGCCTTCGCCCTTCACCACGTTCCAGAATTCGGCCCAGTCGATCTCGCCGAATTGGTAGTGGCCGGTCGCCTCATTGAATCGCAGCTTGGGATCGGGAACTTTCAGCCCGAGGAATTCCGCCTGGGGCACCGTCACGTCCACGAAATGCTGGCGTAATTCGTCGTTGGTGTCCCGTTTGATACGCCAGCGCATGGATTGGGCGGTGTTGGGGGACTCATCGTCCGGCGGCCCAAACATCATCAGCGAGGGCCACCACCACCGGTCCAGCGCGTCCTGGGCCATTTCCTTCTGCTCAGGCGTGCCATTGGCCATGCACATCATGATCTCGTAGCCCTGGCGCTGGTGGAAGCTCTCTTCCTTGCACACGCGCACCATGGCGCGGGCGTACGGGCCATAGGACGTTCGTTGAAGGGGGACCTGGTTCATGATGGCGGCGCCGTCCACCAGCCAGCCAATGGCGCCGATGTCCGCCCAGGTAAGGGTGGGGTAGTTGAAAATGGTGGAATATTTGGCCTTGCCGGTGTGCAGGGCCTCGATCATTTCCTCGCGCGAGGTGCCCAGCGTTTCGGCGGCGGCGTAGAGATAAAGGCCGTGGCCGCCTTCGTCCTGAACCTTGGCCAGCAGCACGGCCTTGCGGCGCAGCGACGGCGCGCGGCCGATCCAGTTGCCTTCCGGCAGCATGCCGACGATTTCCGAGTGGGCGTGCTGCGAGATCTGGCGCACCAGGGTGCGGCGATAGGCTGCCGGCATCCAGTCTTTGGGCTCGATAAATTCATCGGCGGCGACGCGGGCTTCGAACGCGTCGATCAGCTCTTGCGGCTCAGTAGCCGCGACAGGTTTGGACGGCTGTTTTTGCAACTCTGTCGTGTACATGTCCTGCTCCCGGCGATGCGTGCGCGATGGTCGGATTATAATAATAAATCGACTAGTCGGTCAATTAATAACAGCCCCCGCCAATCGCCAGAGTTTACAACTCTTTAGCGGGCTCTTTCCAGCAGCAGTGCGATGCCCTGGCCGACGCCTATGCACATGGTGCACAAGGCATAATTCGCTCCCCGGGCCTGGAGTTCCACGGCGGCAGTCTGGGCGAGGCGCGCGCCGGACATGCCCAGGGGGTGTCCGAGGGCGATGGCGCCGCCGTTGGGGTTCACATGGTCGGCGTCGTCGGGCAGGCCCAACTGGCGCAGGACGGCCAGGCCCTGGGCGGCGAAAGCCTCGTTCAACTCGATGATGTCGACTTTGCCGATGGCCAGGTTCTGCCGGGCCAGCAACTTCTGGGTCGCCGGCACTGGGCCGATGCCCATGATACGGGGGGCGACACCGGCGGCGGCCCCGCCTCTGATTCGGGCCATGGGTGTGAGGCCGAATTTTTTCACCATGGCTTCGCTGGCGACCAGCACCGCGCAGGCGCCGTCATTGACGCCGCTGGCGTTGCCGGCGGTGATGGTGCCGTTCGGGCGCACGATAGGCTTCAGCTTGGTGAGGGACTCAATTGTAGTGGCGCGCGGGTGTTCGTCCTTGTCGACGGAGATGGCTTCACCCTTGGCTTGTGGAATCACGACGGGTGCGATCTCCTTGGCCAAGCGGCCGCTGGCTTGTGCGGCCATGGCGCGGGTCTGGCTGCGCAGGGCAAACTTGTCCTGGTCTTCGCGGGAGACCTTGAAGTCATCGGCGACGTTTTCGGCAGTTTCCGGCATGGAATCGATGCCGTATTTGGCCTTCATGGCCGGGTTGACGAAACGCCAGCCGATGGTGGTGTCGAAGATCGCTGCGTTACGGCTGAAAGCGGTGTCGGCCTTGCCCTGCACGAACGGCGCGCGGGTCATACTTTCCACACCGCCGGCGATCACCATATCGGCGTCGCCGGCCTTGATCGAGCGTGCGGCCAGGGCGATGGCGTCCAAGCCCGAGCCGCACAAACGATTTACGGTGGTGCCGGAGACTTTCTCATCCATGCCCGCCAGCAGCGCGGCCATGCGCGCGACGTTGCGGTTGTCTTCGCCGGCCTGGTTGGCGCAGCCGAGAATCACGTCATCGACGATGGCCCAATCCACGCTGGGCGAACGCGCCATCAGCGCCTTGATGGCGTGCGCGGCGAGATCGTCGGGGCGCACCTGAGCGAGGGCGCCGGCATAGCGGCCGATGGGCGTGCGGATGGCGTCGACGAGAAAAACTTCGGTCATGATCTAATCCCTACTTACTTAAACAACCGTTCCACTGATCGCGCGGGACAGCCCTTGGAATTCGGCGATGGTGCGTCCGTCTTCGCCGAAAACCTTCACGGCGTAAACCCCGCTGCGGCCGCGGAGCGAAGACTCGCGAGCCTCGGCGACGATGCGCTCACCTTTCTTGCCGGGGTCGAGGAAGACGATGGTGGCGCTCTGCGCTACGGTCGAGACATTGCGCGAGTTGCAGGCATAAGCGAACGCGGTATCCGCGAGGGCAAACAGCATGCCCCCATGGGCGATGCCATGGCCGTTCAGCATGCTGTCGCGGAGTACCATCGCAATGCGTGCATAGCCCTCGTCGGCGGCTTCGATTTCGATGCCCCAGGCGGGCCCTGTGCCTTCCCGTGACAGCAGGGTTGCAGCGACGTGATGGGCGAGTTCTTTCGGCGTCATTGCAGTATCCCTACCCCTATTTTATAGGTGTAACTAGCGCAGAAAGTAGGCCTTGCCAAGAATTAGCTGACCGGTCATTCTACAAATTCCTCACCATCATTTGCGCGCCCCAGGCGCGACGGAGTTTTCTCGTGGCCGAAACGATTATTTTCGACGTCTTTGACGGTATTGCGCGCCTGACCCACCAGGCGCGGCAGCACCCAGGTGCCGCCGGAGTCGGGAATAAGTCC
>CANISR010000081.1 GCA_947470105.1 Fidelibacterota bacterium
CAGGTCTTGGCTGCGGTTGCGGCCACGGGCGACACCGCGAGGACCGGCGCGCCTTCGGGAATGAGCGCGTGCGCCGCGGCGTGATGCGCCGGCGTCGTGTAGAGATGCGGCGCGGCCGGCGCCGCCAGGCCCAGCACCGAGGACAGATAAACCACGCGATGCACGGAATCGTCGGCGGGGCCCAGGATGCGGCGTTCCCGCGTGGGGATGAAGTAGGACACCAGCGACCGGCGCAAATCCACCACCAGATCCCAGCGCTGCCGGCGCACATCGTTCCACAGCTTGAACCAATGGCTGTCGAACGGCTGCTTGGTCATGACGATGACGCGGGTAAGCCGCGGCGCCGCCGCGAACAGCGGCGCGGCAAGCGGGCCGCAAACGATGGTAAATTGTGCATCAGGGTGGCTGTCCACCAAATGCCTGAGAACGCCCGACGACAGCACCGCATCACCAATGCGCGTATGGGTGATGAACAGAATCTTCACGCCGTCACCGGCTACGAAGACGCCGCGCAGAAGGCATCGACCTCGGCGGCGGCGTCGCTCCAGGTGCGGCGGCGGGTCACGTCACCGGCGGCGTCGCCCAGGCTTTTACGCACGGCGTCGTTCCTGAGCAGTTCCAGGGTCACGTTGACGAAGGCGCTGGCATCCGGCACCAGGAACCCGGTCTGGCCGTTGACCACGCGCTCCTCGACGCCGCCCATGGGCCGCGCCACCGCCGGCAAACCAGCGGCCTGTGATTCCGCCAGGGTCCAGCAGGCGTAGTCTTGCGAATTGCCTGGATAAAGATGAACCCGGCCGGCACGGTACACTCCGGCCATGCCTTCATCGTTCAGCGGGTCCACCACCACCACATTCTGCTGCACGGCTTCTTGAATCTGATGCAGCACGGGTGTCAGGGCATCGGGTACTTCCTCGCCGCGAATGCCTTTGCTCAAGGACGCGGAATACACTGCCAACCGCGCTTCGGGCATCTGCGGATGAATTTCCATCTGCCACATGTCCAGCAGCCAGGTGAGGCCCTGCATGGGGTGCGTGGTGACGATGGCGTGTGGCGGCACCGGTGTAGGTTCAGGCGCCGGCGGCGGCGTGGCCGCCGGATCGTTGCCGTAATCCACCGCGCTTTGTTCGGCGGTCAGATAAGCCGGGAGGGTGCTGCCAAATTCGGCGCGCACGCCGGGGGCGACCACCAAGCTCTTGAGTGCGCCTTTGTAGGCCTGCGCCTGGGCGTGGCTCACGAACATGAGGCTGGGCTTGAACGAGTCCCAGAGGGGCTTGTTGACGCCGGCGGTGAGGTAATCGGGCGGCCCCACAACCCACAGCATGCGGCGACCCACATTGCGCACCTGGCCGAGCAACGCCGGCTTGCGCATGGCGATGAGCACATCGGCGGACTTGGGCGTCATGGCGTCGTCGAACGGCGTGTAATAGGCGCCGTCGGCCATATGGGCGTAGGTGGTGCGGTTGATCACATGGACGTCGTGACCGCGTAGTTGCAAGGCGGTGGCCAGGCCCGCCACGGCTTTCTCGGCGCCTCCTAAGGGGCGTCGCCCGGAGGTATAGCCGTCATAGGGGATGGAATCGTCGACCAGCACGTATTTCATGGCCTCTTATACCCCGCGCTTTTCCGCCTGCGCAAATCGGCGGGCCCAGCCTTGCCGTGCAAGCTTTAAGTGCTACATATCGGAAATGGCCTTTTTCACGCCCCTCCCCCATCGCGGCCTCATCGCCGTCCACGGCGAGGACCGCCATGCCTTCCTGCAAGGCCTGGTGTCCAACGACATGGCCACGGTGGAAAACGGCGCTGCCGTGTGGGCGGCCTTCCTGACGCCGCAGGGGAAATTCCTGCACGAGTTCTTCGTGATCCCGCGGACTGATGCGGTGCTGCTGGAGTGCGAACTGGCGCGGCGCGACGACCTGGTCACCCGGCTCTCGCGCTATCGCCTGCGCGCCAAGGCCACCTTGTCCGCCGATCCCGGCGTGGTGGCCGTCGCCTGGGGTGAAGACGCCGCCAGTGCTCTGGAAACCACCAGCGCACCGGGCGCGGTGAAGGCCGCCGGCAACGGTGTGCTCTATACCGACCCGCGCGTCATGGGTGCAGGCATCCGCGCCGCGGTGACGGCGGAGCAGATCGCCGCCTGGGAGAAGCTGCCGGGCCTGACCCGTGCGACACCCGCCGACTACGACGCGCACAGGTTCGCGTTGGGACTTCCCGATGGCAGCCGCGACATGGAGATCGAAAAAGCATTGCTGTTGGAAAACGGCTTTGCCGAACTGAACGGCGTGGACTTTAAGAAGGGCTGCTACATTGGCCAGGAGTTGACCGCGCGCACCCACTACCGCGCGCTCATCAAGAAGCGTCTGCTGCCGGTGACGATTGCCGGAACGGCGGCGGCGGGAGCGCCGCTGCTGTCCGGGAATGTGGAGGCCGGCGAGCTGAAATCAGTGGCCGGCGACCGCGGTCTCGCCCTCGTGAAGATCGAGGCCTGGCGCAAAGCGCCCGACGGCGTGCTCACCGCCGGAGACGCGAAAATCACGCCATTTGTACCCGCGTGGATGAAGCTTCCCGAATAGGCGCGGGGGTTTACCTCCTGGCGCATCCGCCGCACCTGAACTAGGGTCGCGCATCAAACTCCTGAGGACATCATGACCCGCATCGCCACGGTTGCTCTTCTGGCCGCAACCTTGCTCTCGCCGCCGGTTCTCGCCGGCGAGGCCCCGCAGCCGCTGGGCATGTACGACCCCGAGGCCAGTTGCAACGGCCCGGTCGAAACGCCGGCCTGCGCCTACAAGACCTGGTTCTTCTGCCGCATCGCCGGCCTCAGCGACATGTGCCGTCACGTCCTCGGCAAAGCGCCGGCCAAGAATTGGGAAGACCGCCCGTGGATGTTGCCCCTGTCGGTGTTGATGTCCGGGCCCCTGGCGCTCAACGGCTTTGCCTTCATCGGCTCCCTGAAAGTGGACAACGACCGCGTGGGCGACGCACCTGCCGCGCTCAAGAAGCGCCTCATGGGAACGATCGAAGTGATGGATACCTATGTGGATCCGCAGCGGCCCGACGTCGCTTATGTAGGCAGCGAGTTCTACCGCGAAGCCAAGCCCGGTGAATGGGTGATGGTGGGGTGGTCCATGGCCGGTGAAGGCGGGAGCGCCCCCACAGAATGCGACGCCGCCACGGCCAAGGACGACGACATCTGCAAGCTGCGCGTCACCGGCATCAAGAGCTGGGCCGATATGCTGCGCAGCGTCCCGAAAAAGTAACCGCGCTAGTCGAGCTTGCCGTATTTCAGTTCGCGCCGGCCCTCGGCCGGATAAGCCGGATCGACGAACTGCGGCACCGCCGTGGTCCCCGGCGCCACCAGTGAATTGACCAGTGCCTCGTCCTCGGACGTCCAATCTACATTGAACGCCGCCAGGTAATTCTCCCATTGCGCCATGGTGCGCGGGCCAACGATGGCGCCGGTCACCATCGGATTGGCCAGCACCCAGGCGACGGCAAAAGCGGTCGGATCAATGTCACGCTTTTTCGCATGGGCCGCGACGGCTTCCGCCACCTTGATATTCTCGGGCCGGAATTCGGATTCCATCATGCGCTTGTGCAGGGAGTTGCCCACCAGCGAGGCGCGGCTGCCGTCCGGAGGTGCAGCGCCGGCGGCGTATTTGCCTGACAGGATGCCGCGCGCATTGGGGCTGTAGGAAAACACGCCCACGCCCAATTCCGCGCAAGCTGGCAGGGTCTCGACTTCAATCAAGCGGTTGAGCGCATGGTAGACCGGCTGGTTCACGACCGGCCGATCGACACCTTCGGAATCGCAAATGTCGCAGACCCGCGCCATGCGCCAGGATTTGAAATTCGACAGACCGAAATAGCGGATCTTGCCGGCCCGCTGCAGGTCCGCCAGAGCGCGGATGGTTTCGGTCAGGGGCGTGCGCGGGTCTTCCCGGTGCAGGTAGAGGATGTCGATGAAATCCGTACCCAGCCGTTTCAGGCTGGCGTCAGCTTCCTCCATGATCCATTTGCGCGATACGCCCCGCCGATTAGGCCCATCGCCCGGGCTCGGAATCGCCAGCTTGGTGGCCAGCACCCAGTAGTTCCGTTTGGCGGCAATGGCCCGGCCGGTAATCTCCTCGGACACGCCGTCGACATAGGCGTCGGCGGTATCGATGAAATTCACGCCGTGGTCGGCGGCATGATCAACAATCCGCCGCGCGTCGGCTTCCTCGGTCCGCGCGCCGAACAGCATGGTGCCGAGGGCGAAACGCGACACCACGAGCCCGCTACGGCCAAGGCGGCGGGATGGAACCATTGCGGACATATAAGCCTCCGGAGATAGGGTCTCCCGAGTCCTACTCCGGCTGCGGCGCCGACGCCAGTACCGCCTGGGCCGCCGCAAGGCGCGCCACAGGCACCCGGTAGGGCGAGCACGACACATAGTCGAGGCCGGCGGCGTGGCAGAAGGCGATGGAGTCAGGGTCGCCGCCGTGTTCGCCGCAAATGCCGAGCTTGATGTCCTTGCGGGTAGCGCGGCCGCGCTCGGCGGCGATGCGGATGAGTTCGCCTACACCTTCCACGTCGAGGGAGGCGAAGGGGTCCTTGGCGTAAATGCCCTTGGCCTTATAGAGCTCGATCAGGTTGGCGCAGTCATCCCGCGACAGGCCCAGGGTCGTCTGGGTCAGGTCGTTGGTGCCGAAGGAGAAGAACTCAGCGGTGGTGGCGATATCCCCCGCCTGCAGGGCGGCGCGCGGCAGTTCGATCATGGTGCCGACCATGTAGGCGATGGTGACGCCGGCCTCGCTGAGAACCTTGCGCGCGGTCTCGTCCACCACCTGTTTCATCAGGTCGAGTTCCTTGCGGGTGCCGACCAACGGAATCATCACTTCGGGGAACACTTTCTTGCCTTGGCCGGCGACCAGGACCGCGGCTTCGAAGATGGCCCGCGCCTGCATTTCATAGATTTCCGGATGCGAGATGCCGAGGCGTACACCGCGGTGTCCCAGCATGGGATTAGTTTCATGCAGGCTGGTGAGCTTGTCGCGCACCGAGTCCTCGGACACGCCCGCACCCAACGCCACTTCGGTGATTTCAGCGTCGGTGTGGGGCAGGAACTCGTGCAAGGGCGGGTCCAGCAGGCGAATGGTTACAGGCAGGCCATCCATGATGGTGAACAGCTTCACGAAATCGGCGCGCTGGTGGGGCAGCAGCTTGTCGAGGGCGGCTTTGCGTCCGCCGGCGTCTTTCGCAAGGATCATCTGGCGCACGGACAGGATGCGCGAGGCGTCGAAGAACATGTGCTCGGTGCGGCACAGGCCAATGCCTTCCGCGCCGAACTTGCGCGCGGTCTCGGCGTCCAGGGCGGTCTCGGCGTTGGCCCGCACTTTCAAGCGCCGGATCTTGTCCACCCAGCCCATGAGCACAGCGAAATCGCCGGTGAGTTCCGGGCGGATGGTCGGCACGCGGCCGTCGAAGATCTCGCCCGTGGCGCCGTCCATGGTGATGACGTCGCCCTCGAACAGTACTTTGTCCCGCACCTTCGCGGTTTTGGCTTTGGCGTCCACATTGATGTCGCCGGCGCCGCAGACACACGGCGTGCCCATGCCGCGGGCCACCACGGCCGCATGGCTGGTCATTCCGCCGCGGGTCGTGAGGATACCCTGAGCCACATGCATGCCGCCGATGTCCTCGGGGCTGGTCTCGCGGCGAACCAGAATCACTTTCTCGCCGCGCTTGACCCAGTCTTCGGCGTCTTCGGCCGTGAACACAATGCGGCCTGAGGCCGCACCCGGCGACGCGGGCAACCCGCGGGACAGCAGCTTGCGCGGGGCTTTGGGGTCGAGGGTCGGGTGCAGAAGCTGGTCGAGTTGCGCGGGGTTAATGCGCCGCACGGCTTCTTCCTGGGTGATAATGCCGTCGCGGGCCATGTCGACCGCGATCTTGAATCCGGCCGCGGCCGTGCGCTTGCCGCCGCGGGTCTGAAGCATCCAGAGTTTGCCCTTCTGGATGGTGAACTCCATGTCCTGCATGTCGGTGTAGTGGCGCTCGAGCTTGTCGCGCAAGGCCACGAGCTGCTTGTACATGGCGGGCATGGTCTCTTCCATGGCCGGCAGGGTGGATTGCTGCGCCGCTTTGCCTTGCAGCGTGATCTGCTGCGGCGTGCGGATGCCGGCGACAACATCCTCGCCTTGGGCGTTCACCAGGTACTCACCGTAGAACTCATTGGCGCCGGTGGAGGGATCGCGCGAGAAGCACACGCCGGTGGCGCAATCGTCGCCCATGTTGCCGAACACCATGGCCTGCACGTTGACGGCGGTGCCCCATTCATCGGGGATGCTTTGGAGTTTGCGGTAGGTGATGGCGCGGGCGTTCATCCAACTGCTGAACACGGCGCCGATGGCGCCCCACAACTGGTCATGCACATTCTGCGGAAACGGCGCTCCGGTCACGGCCAGCACTTTGGCTTTATATGAGTCCACCAAGGTCTTGAGGTCGTCGGCGGTCAGCGCAGTGTCGAGGGTTACGCCGCGGTCTTCCTTGGCGATCTCCAGCAGGTGTTCAAAGTCGTAGTGGTCCACGTCCAGCACCACGCCGGCGTACATCTGGATGAAGCGGCGATAGCTGTCGTAGGCGAAGCGCGCGTCGTTGGCCTGGCGGGCGAGGCCTTCCACGGTCTCGTCGTTGAGGCCGAGGTTGAGGATGGTGTCCATCATCCCCGGCATGGAGGCGCGGGCGCCGGAGCGCACGGAGACCAGCAGGGGCTGTTCGACGCTGCCGAAACCGGCGCCGATCAGCGCCTCGACTTTGGCCAAGGCCGTTTCCACTTCGGCCTTCAGCGACGCCGGGTACTGTTTGCCGTTCTGATAGAAGTAGGTGCAGACCGGGGTGGAGATGGTGAAGCCCGGGGGCACCGGGATGCCGATGGCGCTCATTTCCGCCAGGTTGGCGCCCTTGCCGCCCAGGAGGTTCTTCATGCCGGCGTTCCCCTCGGCCTTGCCCGCGCCAAAGCCGTAGACCCAGCGTTCAGCCCCGGTCACAGCCGGCGCGGAGTCGGCGCTGGCGTCCTGGATGGAGGGGTAAAGGTCCGGGCGCAGGTCATGGCGGCTGATCTTGCCGTCGGTGGCCTTCTCGACCGCCAGAGCGCGTTCCGCCGGGACCCGGTCCCATTGGCTAACCGCTTGAGGCGTAACGTTAATTGCCCGTGCAAGGGCGGCGACGCCGCCCACCTGGGTAATAGCCCGTTCCAAGGCATCATCGCGCATCGGCCGCTCCTGTAAGGTACGCTTTCTTTACGGTCTCAAGCTTGGCTTGATTACCTAACGAAAGCCGTACTTACAACGGGCGTAAGGCAAAAATGTGTTCCCCGGGCGGAAAAAAATCAGCGGGCAAAAATTTAAGCGCGGGGAATCCACTTCCCGGCCAGGACCGTCCCGGCGGGGAACAGCTTCTGCTTCGCGGTGCGCTTGCCGGCGTAGTTGTCGAGGAATTCGAAGTCCCCGCTCCGCATTTCCAGCAGCGCCACGTCGGCTGGCGACCCGGCTTTGAGGGTGCCCTTGCCGCGGAAGACCTCGAACATCTTGGCGGCGTTGCTGGTGGTGCAGGCCACCACCTGCTCCAGGGTCATGCCGAGCAGCATCAATTTTGACATGACGGTGGGGAGATCGACGAACTGGGCCACACGGCCTTCGGGCGTCCAGTCGGTCGACAGGGAGTCCGGCAGGAAGCCGGCCGCCAGGATTTTCTCAGCCATGTCCCAGCGGAAGTGGCCACCGCGGCCGTGGCCCATGTCGAACCAGACGCCGCGCGCCCGCGCCTCCAGCACCGACGGCAGGATTTTCCCGGCCTCGTCGATGATCGCCTCAGGCGGCGGCGCGAACAGGTGGGTGACGATGTCGCCCTTTTTCAGGAGCCCCATGACCTGGGACAAGGGCGATGCGGACTGGCCGATATGGATCATGACGGGGAGGCTGCCCGCCGCCTCTTCGGCGCGGCGCAGCGCCTCCACGTCGTTCTTCCCGACCACATTGGCCGACAGCCGCGCCTTGATGCCGATGATGAGGTCGCGGTGCTTGGCGATGGCGGCGCGGGCCGCGCCGACGTCGGCGTTATTGATGTCCATCAATTCGCCGCCCGTGGCTCCGCCGCCGGTCACGCCCGGCTTGGCGATATTGATCAGGATGCGCCCGGTTTGCGGGCCGGCTTTCACCACCGCCACCGCGTCATCGATGTTGGCGGCACCTTTGCTGCCGGCGTCCACATAGCCGGTCACACCGTCTGCGACATTGAGCGCGGGGCCATCTTTTGTGGCGCCGGCGTGAGAGTGGACGTCGATCATGCCGGGGATGACGTACTTACCGGCGGCGTTGACGACCTGCGCCGCACCGGCGTCGATCTTGTCCGCCACGGCAGCGATTTTTCCGCCCGCGATAGCGACATCGCGCACGGCGCTCAAGCCCGACGCGGGATCGATCGCATGCCCGCCTTTGATGACGAGATCATAGGCCGCCGCGGCAAAAGCACGCGGCACGGCGCCAAGCGCCGCAAGTGTTGCTGCTGTTCCTAGGAATTGACGCCGGTTCATGCTTCCCCTCCCCCAAAAGCGAAGAGCCAGCTTAACCTATCCCTCGATCTGAGCGAAATCCGCGACCCGGCCGGTAGCAGCCCCGATGCGGGCCAGCAGCCTGAGGCGGGCCTTACGCTGGGCCGGCTGGTCGCTGTTGACCGTGACCTTGTCGAAGAAGGCGTCCACCGGACGGCGCAGCGCTGCCAGGGCGGTCATGGCGGCGACGAAGTCCTCGCGGTGCAGGGCGGCGTCCACCTGGGTTTCAGCCGTTGCCAGCGCCTTCAAGAGAGCATCGGCCTCAGGGGCGCCGAGATCGCCGGCAGCCACATCGCCCTTGTAGCTGACGTTGTCTTTCTTCTCCTCGATGCGCACGATATTGGCGCCGCGGCGGTAGGCCACCAGCAGGTTGGCGCCGTCGTCGGTGGCGAGGAAAGCTGTCAACGCTTCCACCCGGGCCATGAGGCGCAGGAGGTCGTCTTCGTTGCCGAGCGCGAACACCGCTGACACGAGGTCGTGGCGCACACCCGCTTCCTTAAGATGAACCTTCAAGCGGTCGGCGAAGAAGTCCAACAGCTCGCGGGCGGTCTTGGCCCTGTCGGCGTTGGCGTCGTAGGCGCCGAGCGCATACTCGAAAGCAGCCAGCAGCGGCAGGCGCAGCTTGTTCTCGAGGATCAGGCGGATGATCCCGAGGGCGGCGCGGCGGAGTGCAAACGGATCCTTCGAGCCCGTGGGCTTCTCGTTGATGGCGAAGAACCCGACCAAGCTGTCGATCTTGTCGGCCAGCGCCACTACCACGCTCACGGGCGCGGAGGGGCAGCGGTCGTGGGGACCCAAGGGTGAATAATGCTGGGCGATAGCGTCGGCGATGGCGGCAGGCTCGCCGTCATTGAGCGCGTAGTAGCGGCCCATGATTCCCTGCAGGTCGGGAAATTCGCCGACCATGCCGGTGGAAAGATCGGCCTTGGCGAGGCGGGCGGCGCGGCGGGTATGCTTCGCGCCCGGCACCAGCCGCTCCAGCCATTCCGACAACGGCCCCATACGGTCGACCTTGTCGAAGACGGTGCCGAGTTTGGCGTGGAACACCCGCTCCTTGAGTTTTTCAACCCGGCTCTCAAGCTTGTCTTTCCGGTCCTGGTCCCAGAAGAACTTGGCGTCCGACAGGCGCGCGCGCAGCACGCGCTCGTTGCCGGCGACAATGGCCTTGCCGTTGTCAGCGGTGGTCATATTGGCGATGACCCCAAACCGATTTGCGAGCGATCCATCGGCCCGGTTCAGGGCGAAATACTTCTGATGCTTGCGCATGGCGGACGTGAGAACTTCCGCCGGCACATCCATGAAGGCGGCGTCGATGGTGCCTAGGAGCGGCACCGGCCATTCGACCAGCCCCGTGACTTCGGCGAGTAGGCCCGGATCATCCTGCACCGTCAGCTTCTCGGCGGCCGCAAGCTTCGCCAGTTCGGCGACAATGATTTTGGTCCGGGCGCCGGCGTCCACCAGCACATGGGCCTTGGCGAGACGGTCGCGGTAGTCGGCGAAATCCGTCACCTTGATCGCGCCGGGCGACAGGAAGCGGTGGCCTTGGGTCTCGTCACTCGCGGTACGGCCCGCGAAGCTCACGGGCACCACTTTGCCCGCGAACAGACAGAGAATGCCCTGCACCGGACGTACCCAGCGGGTGGGGTTCGTGGCCCAGCGCATGGATTTTGGCCACGGCAACTGCGGCAACGCCGCCTCGATGATTTCCTTCAGCACCACCGCCGTCGGGCGGCCGGGGCGCTTGATCACCGCGAAATAGAATTTGCCCTTGGGCATGTCGCGAACTTCGGCCTGGTCGAGGCTGGAAAGACCGCTGGCTTTCAGGAACCCTTGAATGGCCGCATCGGGTGCGCCCACTTGCGGGCCTTTGCGCTCTTCGCTGGATTCCGGCTGGGCTTCGGGCAGGCCGTCAACCACCACCGCCACGCGGCGCGGGCCGGCGTGGGCCTCGATCTTGGTGGGCGTCAGCGCCTGGGCCTTGAGGCCGTCGCCAATGAGGCGCGCCAGGTCGTCCGCCGCCCGCGTCTGCATGCGCGCGGGAATTTCTTCGGAGAAGATTTCGAGCAGGAGTTCGGCCATGACTATGCCCGCCTGTATTCGTTGGCGAGCCAGGCTTCGCAACAACTTTTGGCCAATGCGCGCACCCGGCCGATATAGGCGGCGCGCTCGGTGACGCTGATGACGCCCCGGGCGTCCAGCAGGTTGAAGGTGTGCGACGCCTTGATGCACTGGTCATAGGCGGGCAACGACAATTTCACGTCGAGCAGCGCGCGGCATTCCTTCTCGCAGTCGGCGAAGCGCGTGAACAGGATCGCGGTGTCGGCATGCTCGAAGTTATGGGCGGAGTATTCGATCTCGGCGCGCTTGAAGACGTCGCCGTACTTCACGCCGCGGCCGTTGAAATCCAGGTCATAAACGTTCTCAACACCTTGCACATACATGGCCAGGCGTTCGAGGCCGTAGGTGAGTTCCACCGCGACGGGATCGCATTCCAATCCGCCCACTTGCTGGAAGTAGGTGAACTGGGTGACTTCCATGCCGTCGCACCACACTTCCCAGCCGAGGCCCCAGGCGCCCAAGGTCGGGCTTTCCCAGTCGTCCTCGACGAAGCGGATATCGTGAGCCATGGGGTCGATGCCGATGGCGCGCAGTGAGTCGAGATAAAGCCCCTGCGGATCCGGCGGCGAGGGCTTCATGATCACCTGGTACTGATAGTAGTGCTGCAGGCGGTTCGGGTTCTCGCCGTAGCGCCCGTCCGTGGGCCGGCGCGACGGCTGCACATAGGCCGCGTTCCAGGATTCAGGTCCAAGCGCCCGCAAGGTGGTGGCCGGGTGAAAGGTGCCAGCGCCCATTTCCATGTCGTAAGGCTGCAGGATGACGCAGCCCTGCTCCGCCCAGAAATTCTGGAGGGTCAGGATCAATGACTGGAAATTCAGGGGCTTAGCGGCGGGCATGGCACTGCTTTGATCGGGGGCAACGGAGCGGCGGACGCTAACCGCTGAGCCCCCTGGAATCAAGCAAATCGGCCTTAGATCTAGGTGCTCTAGGCCTTTTCGCAGGAGCAGACTGCTCCGGCGGCCACATAGGACCCGCATTTGGGACAGGGCACCAGGTCTTGCACCACAGGCTGGCGCGGCTTGGACTTGATCTCCGCCCCTTCCGCGCGCGCCTTCTCGTCCTGGACTTCTTTATAGGCGGCCGAAATCCGCGCCCAGTTCTTGAACGAGTACCAGACCGCGTAGACCACACCGATGGTGAATATGAGTTTGAGCACGAGTGGTTATAGCCCAAACCGGGCCCAGAGGGCGCGTTCTTCCACGGCGGTGAGTAAATCCGACGCGAAGCCTGCGGGCGCGTCCGGCGCGTAAACGCCACTGCCGCCGCCGAAACGGCGCGACAGCCAGCCGCCTGGACGTTCGATCATCAGGAACCGCACCTCGGCGCCGTACTTGCGGCGCATGATCGTGCGCATGTCGCCGAGGCCGTCCACCAGGCCCAGTTCCAACGCGCGCTCGCCGGTCCAGATGTCGCCGTTGAACAGAGTTTCGTCGGCGCCGGTCAGGCGCTCGCCGCGGCGGCGTTTCACCGCGCCGATGAACTGGCGGTGGATATCGATCTGAATGTCGGTGAGGCGTTTGACGTCCTCGGGGTCTTCGGGGCGGAACGGGTCGAGCATGCCCTTCTGCGTGCCTTGCGCATGCACGCGGCGCTCGATGCCGATCTTTTCCATCAGGTCCTGAAAGCCGAAGCTGGCGGTGATGACGCCGATGGAGCCGATCACCGACATGGGGTCGGCATAGATCTCGTCGGCGGCCAGCGCCAGCCAATAGCCGCCGGAAGCGGCCACATCCTCGGCGAAAGCGAACACCGGAATCTTCTCGTCCTGCGACAGTTGCCGGATCCGGGTGGCGATCTGCGAGGACTGCACCGGCGACCCGCCGGGGGAATTAATCACCAGGCACACGGCGCGCACGCGCTTGGAGAATGCCTTCTTAAGAGACGCGTCGAGGCTCGCAAGGCTCAAGCCCCGCCGGCCCATGCCCCCGCCCACGCCGATGGCGCCCTGCAGGCGAATCACCGCCACCGCCGGCGCCGGCGTGCTTTCGCGGGCCAGGCCGTAACGGGCGAACAGGTCGTTGATCTGGTCGAGGAGTTCCATCGGTCTAATTTAGGGTGCGCGCTTTTCAAAAGGAATGGGCAAAGCCTTTTAAATTGACGCTCCCAGCCCTCCGCCCCGCAACACAGCATCGGCAGCGGGCGTGTATTTTCCGTCGCCTTCATGGAGCAGCAAGCCGGGTAGCAGGGTGTCCGGTGTGCGCCGGCCTTTGCCCGCGTCCACGATGACGCGCCGCGCCGGTTCGCCGGCCTTGGGAAAAATCGGCAGCACGCGGATGTCGCCCGCCGCCGGCACAAGGGCGGACAAGATCTCGGACAGCCGGTCCGCGCGATGGATCATCACCAGCCGCCCGTTGTTCTTCAGCAGCCGCAGGCAGGCCTTGATCCAGCCGGCGAGGGTGAGGGCGCTTTCCATATGGGCGGTGGCGAGGCCCAAATCAGGCGGCGGCGTGCCGTCCTGCCCGAACGGCGGATTGCTCATCACCACATCGAAGGACGCCCCAAGGTCCGGCGGCCGCGCGAGATCGCCGTCCACGATCCGCACGCGGTCCTGGACAGTGTTGAGGCCGACGCTCTCCCGCGCCCAAGCGGCATAGGCCGGCTGAATTTCGAGGCCCGTGATGTCGGCTTCATGCATCCGCGCGGCAAGGCAGAACGCGGCGGCGCCGGTGCCGCAGCCGGCATCCAGCACGCGCACACGGCCCGTCACGCGTATGGCCGCAGCCAACAGTACCGGGTCGATGGCTGCGCGGTAGCCTTGCACCGGCTGGCGCAGGATCACGCGCCCGTCGAGCAGCTTGTCGTCGGTGGTTTCGGTCATAGATCAGGCAATTGATCGGGCGCGAGGCTGGCGGCAATGGCGCGGGCCTCTTTCAGATCGTCCTCGAGGATCATCAGCCGGCGGGGAAACACCGCGCCGTAGATATCGGCAATGGGCCCGTCGAACTCGACCGACCCGATTCCCGCCTCGTCCAGGGCGGCTTTCAGTGCCGAGAGCAACACCGGATCTTCGGTCCGCAGCAGTTCGATCATGCCAGATATCGCCAAAAAACAGGGTGCCCAACGGTGACGCCGCCGCGTAGAATTGACACGAACGCGGGGAAAAGCCCGTGCCGGTGAACCGGTACGGCGCATAATATAAGGCAGACTCTGTTGGCGACCGTCGTAAATCTTGAAACCAGCCGTCGCGCCAAATCCAAGGCGCTCGACACCCTGACCGATCTCGTCGCCGACGACCTGAAGGCGGTCAACCGCACCATCATCGCGCGGATGCACTCGCCGGTGGCGCTGATCCCGCAGCTCGCCGGGCACATCGTCGCCGCCGGCGGCAAGCGCCTGCGGCCGCTGCTGACCCTGGCCGCCACCAAGCTCTGCGGCTACAGCGGCGAACGCCATATCAAGCTCGCCACCTGCGTCGAGTTCATCCACACCGCCACCCTGCTCCACGACGACGTGGTCGACGACAGCGACCTGCGCCGGGGCCAGTCCAGCGCCAACGCCATCTGGGGCAACCAGTCGAGCGTGCTGGTGGGCGATTTCCTGTTCAGCCGCGCCTTCGAACTCATGATCGAGGACGGCGCCCTCAAGGTGCTGCAGATCCTATCGCGGGCGTCTTCGGTGATTGCCGAAGGCGAAGTGCACCAGTTGCTCACGTCCAACGACACCGAGACCAGCGAAGCCCAGTACCTCGAAGTCATCCAGGCCAAGACCGCCGAGCTGTTCGCCGCCGCCGCCCGCATCGGCGCCGTGGTCGCCGAACGCCCGGATGTGGAAGAGGAAGCCTTGCGGGTCTACGGCCTCAACCTTGGTATTGCGTTCCAGCTCATCGACGACGTGCTCGACTATTCCGCCCGCCAGGCCGAACTTGGCAAGACCGTGGGCGACGATTTCCGCGAGGGTAAGATCACCCTGCCGGTGATCCTGGCGTTCCGCCGCGGCGACGAGGGCGAGCGGGCCTTCTGGAAGCGCACCCTGGAGAACCTGGACCAGACCCCGACCGATTTGTCGCGCGCCATGGAGCTGATGAAGGACCACAGCAGCCTGGCCGATACGGTCAACCGCGCCCGCCATTACGGCGCGGTGGCCCGGGACGCTTTGGGCATCTTCCCCGAGAGCCCGACCAAGGCCGCCCTGCTCGACATCATCGATTTCTGCATCGACCGCGCCTATTAGGCGGGTCCCGGGCGCCTTAGGCCCTTGAATTGGCGCGTATTTAGGGGCTCAGAAAAGCCCCAGGTGCGGCTTGCGCCCCGCCCCCCGCTCCCGCTATAAGCACGCCTCCGGCGGAGTGTAGCTCAGCCCGGTAGAGCACTGCTTTCGGGAGGCAGGGGTCGCAGGTTCAACTCCTGTCACTCCGACCAATTCAAAAGCCCAAGATTTCCGAACTAAACGGCCGCCTCAGCGATGGGGTGGCCGTTTTGGTTTTCAGGAGCCGCC
>CANISR010000082.1 GCA_947470105.1 Fidelibacterota bacterium
CGGCCGGCTGTTGAGGACTGCCAATATTTAGGTCGCTACGGTGTCCGAGTGGTGGTGTTGCCGGTAGTGCCGGATTTCCCAGCCTTCGGTGACGATGAGCAGCAAGCCCAGCACCATATGCACCGCGGTCGCCGACGGAATGGCGCCGAAGTCCAGAACCCAGGGCGCCGCCATGAGCCAGGCCCCCAGCGCAATGCCGTTCCAGTGCTCCCATTCCTTCAACGCGACGAACAGGGAGTAGGCCGCCAGCACTGCGATGATGGCGCCGCTGAACCAGGCATTCCAGGCCGGGGCAGAGAGATCGGAGAAGTTCAGGGCCCAGGGGGAGATGAACAGGACACAGCCGATAATCAGATCAGTCCAGTCTTCCAGTCCCGGCAAATCAGAAAGTTTCCGCATGCAAACCTCCATATTGAAAGTTGACGCAACGCGATCTTCCAAAAGCCCGATTCGAACCTCTACCTCTTGAACCTCTACATTATGAACACGCAGATCGCGCCCCGACAGCAACCAACACCTAATAGCGGTAGCCTGGTGGGCACGAGGGCATTGTCCCTAAAGTACCACACTCTTCACGAACGATTGTGGCGACGACGCTTCCCGCGTCGCCGCCATGTCCTTGATTTCCATTAGGTGCATCGCAGCGCGAGCTGGAATCGCGCGTGCCGCCCCATCGCGATCTTGTCCGCCCGCCAATACTTCGATATATCTAGAAATATGGAATATCATACCGCTGCCGCCGCCCTCGGGGCTTTGGCCCATGAGGGGCGGCTCGCCATCTATCGGCTCCTGGTGGAGGCCGTCCCTGGTGGCCTTACGGTCGGCGTGATCGCCAAGAAGCTCGCTTTGCCGGGCGCTACCCTCTCGTTTCATCTGGCGCAACTCCAGCACGCCAAGCTGGTGGCCGCCCGCCGCGAGGGCCGGCGGCTCATCCAGACCGCCGACTTCGGACAGATGAACAACCTCGTCGCCTTCCTCACGGAAAACTGCTGTGGCGGGCAGACATGCGCGCCCGTGTGCAAACCCGCGGTGAAACCCAAAGGATCGAGAGCAAAACGTGACTGAGCATCTGGGCAACGTACTCTTCCTCTGCACCGGCAACTCCGCGCGCAGCATTCTCGCGGAATCGCTCCTCAATCACTGGAGCAAGGGCGCCTTCACCGGCTATAGCGCCGGAAGTTTTCCCAAGGGCCAGGTCCATCCCCTCGCCATCGAAACGCTGGAGCGATTTGGCCTGCCGACCGAAGGCCTTCGCAGCAAGAGCTGGGATGAATTTGCCAAGCCCGGCGCTCCCGACATGAACTACATCCTCACGGTCTGCGACCAGGCGGCCGGCGAGGTCTGCCCCATATGGCCGGGCCACCCGATGCAGGCCCATTGGGGCATCCCCGATCCTGCCGCGGTGACGGGCAGCCCCGACGAACAGCGCGAAGCCTTCAAGACGGCGTTCATGACCTTGCAGAGCAAGATCCAGTACTTCCTGACGTTCCGGTTCAGGGAACTCAAGCGCGCCGAACTTCAAGACAAGCTGCGCGATATCGGCAAAACGCGGTGAGACTGTAGGGTATGAACAAGAATATTGGCTATGTCGTCGCCGGCGAACTGACGGCGACCGCGTTTCTGCTCATCGCCGTGGTGGGGTCGGGTATTGCCGCCGAACGGTTGTGCGGGGGCAATGTGGGTTTGGCGCTGCTCGCCAATGCCATTGTCACCGGATGCGCGCTTTACCCGCTCATCGTGTGTTTCGCCCCCGTCTCCGGCGCGCATATGAATCCGCTCGTGACCGTTATGGCGGCATATTTCGGCCAGATGCCGTGGAAAGCCGTGCCCGCGCACATCACGGCGCAGCTTTTTGGGGCGGTTATTGGCGTGTGGGTTACGCATCTCATGTTTGATGTGCCGCTTTTGCAAACCAGCGCGCATGTCCGCACCGGCCCGGCCCAATGGGTGGCCGAGATCGTCGCGACTGTGGGACTGCTGGGAGTCATTCTCCGCTGCCACGCATACAGCATCGAAGCCACCGCCAAGGCGGTGGCCCTGTACATCACCGGCGCCTATTGGTTCACGGCCTCCACGTCGTTCGCCAACCCCGCCGTCACGGTCGCGCGGGCGCTGACGGACACCTTTGCCGGCATCCGCCCCGCAGATGTTCCGGGGTTCGTTCTCGCGCAGTGTCTCGGCTTGGGCCTGGTGCTGGTCGCCAGCGCGGCCGCAGCCTTCACGCTGCCGGCCCCGAAACAATAGGCCTTGAGGATCTACGGATGGATATCGTCGTTCACCACAATCCCGACTGCGGCACGTCCCGCAACGTCGTGCGCATCATTGAGGCTGCGGGCTATACGCCGACGATCATCGAATATCTCAAGACCGGCTGGACGCGGGCGCAGCTCCTGGGCCTTTTTGCCGCTGCCGGCCTGACGGCGCGCACAGCCCTGCGTGAGACCAAATCGCCGGCCAAGGACCTCGGCCTGCTTGAACCGGACGTCTCCGAGGACAAGCTGCTGGAGGCCATGGTCGCCAATCCCATTCTGGTCAATCGTCCCATTGTCTGCACCAGGCTTGGGGTCCGCTTGTGCCGCCCCAGCGAAGTCGTGCTGGATATCCTCGATCGCCTTCCCGCCGGGCCGTTCCTGAAAGAGGATGGCCAACTGCTCATCGACGCGGAAGGACACCGGGTTGGCTGATTCAATCGAAGCACTGCCGAACATCGACAGGGATAGCCTGCGCGAGATCGACCGGGAGAAGCTGACGGGGGCGGCCGGGATCAGCCACGGGCCGCGAATTCTTTTGCTCTACGGCTCGGTCCGCAAACGGTCCTTCAGCCGCCTGCTCACCGCGGAAGCGGCACGCCTGCTCCAGCATTTCGGCGCCGAGACGCGCATTTTCCATGCCGACGGACTGCCATTACCGGATGCCGACGAGACCCATCCCAAGGTTAAGGAGCTACGGGACAATGTCATCTGGAGCGAGGGCATGGTCTGGTGCTCTCCCGAGCGCCACGGCGCCATGAGCGGCATCATGAAAGCGCAGATCGACTGGATCCCCTTGACCCTCGGCGCCGTGCGCCCCACGCAGGGCAAGACGCTGGCCGTCATGGAAGTCAGCGGCGGGTCGCAGTCCTTCAATGCGGTAAACCAGTTGCGTATTTTGGGACGTTGGATGCGGCTGTTCACCATCCCCAACCAATCGTCGGTGCCCAAGGCCTATCTTGAATTCGACGAAAACGACCGCATGAAGCCCTCGGCCTTTTACGACCGCGTGGTCGATGTGATGGAGGAACTGGTGAAGTTTACGCTGCTGCTCCGGGGCAATGCGGCCTATCTGGTAGACCGCTACTCTGAGCGCAAAGAGTCGGCGGAAGAGCTGTCCCGGCGCGTCAATCAGCGGTCTCTTTAAGGCTGCTAATCTGATACGGGCCGGAGTTATGCCCCGGCCCGCCCAGAATTCTCCCAGACTTTTCAGTGTGCCTTAGCGCTTGCCCTTCTGCTCCGCCGGCACCGCGGCGCAGGACGGGTCGTCGCTGACCTGCTTCAGGTAGGCGATCAGATCGTTGCGCTCAGCAACGTCGAATAGGCCGGCGAAGCCCATGTTGGTCCCCGAGAGATAGCTCAAGGGCGATGTCAGGAAGACGTGCAGCTTGTCATCAGTCCATACGATCTTCGAGTTCTTCATGACGTCGGAATAGGTGAAGTCCGGCACCGAGCCGGCGTGGCGGCCGACGACGCCGCAGTGACGGGGTCCGACGATGTTTTCGCCCAGGCCATGGCAGGCCGCGCATTCCGCATAGAGCGCCTTGCCCTTTTCAAGATCGGGTGCGGGCGCCGCGGCCAGCGACGGACCGCCGACGAGACCCGCGAAAGCCAGAGAGAACGCAACGCCGAGAGTACGAATACGAGACATGAGACCCCAAACACTTCAGTTGATGTAACAGCGATGAAAAACCCATAGCCAATAGGGTCGCACCGGGCCACGAACATCTCCGTGCGTCGCGCGGTCCTGAACGGGTTGTGATCTTGGTGACAGTTTCTGTTGCACTGTGTTACGCAGATGTGAAAAAGGGCACGTCGTTTACGGGGACACGCACCATGCATCTCACCAAATGGATTCTCGCCTGCGCGCTGATTTTGTCGGGCGCGAACGCCTACGCTGCTGCCGAGAAGCCGCTGGTGTGGGTGTTCTCCACCGGCGGCACCATCTCCGGCGCCGGATCATCGCCCACTGATCTTTCCAACTACAAGTCCGGCACGCTCACCGGCGAGGACCTGGTGAAGAGCCTGCCGCAACTGGCCGACGTTGCCGAGATCAAGGTCGAGCAGGTCACCAACGTCAGCAGTGGCGACATCATGATCGAGCACTGGCTCACCCTGTCGCGGCGGATCAACGAGACCCTCGCCGACCCCAAGGTGGCCGGCGTGGTCATCACCCACGGCACCAATACCCTCGAGGAAACCGCCTACTTCCTCAATCTCACGGTCAAGTCCGACCGCCCTGTCGTGATCATCGGCTCCATGCGCCCGTCCACGGCCATCAGCGCCGACGGCCCCCTCAATCTGCTCAACGGCGTGCGCGTGGCCGCCTCGCCCGACGCACGCGGCAAAGGCGCGCTGATTGTCCTCAACGACGAGATCAACACCGCGCGTGATGGCACCAAGACCAACACATATAGAGTGGAGACCTTCCGGGCCCCGGAACTGGGGATCCTGGGCTATGTGGACGAGGACAAGGTGGCGTTCTACCGCACGCCCACCAAGCGCCACACCATCAACTCCGAGTTCGATGTCCGCGCGCTGAGGGAATTGCCCGCGGTGGATATCCTGCTGTCCTACATCCAGCCCCGCAAAGAGATGTTCGAAGCCCTGGTGAAGGCCGGCGACAAAGGCATCGTCTTCGCCGGCACCGGCGCCGGCGGCCTGTCGCAGATCGAAAAGGACGCCATCAAGACCATGTCCATGGGCAAAGGCCCGAAGCCGATCCTGGTGCGGTCGTCCCGCACCGGCAACGGCCGGGTCTACGCCACCACCCAATACGACGAAATCGGCGTCATCCCGGCGGACAGCCTCAATGCCCAAAAGGCTCGCATTCTCTTGATGCTGGCGTTGACCAAAACCAGCGACCCCACGGAAATCCGGCGGATATTCTCGGAGTACTAGGCTCTACTTCCCCGCCGCGATCCTGAGCGCGTCGACGATCACATCGTTGCTCACCCGTGGGTCGGAGTTGCGCAAAATGACGATCCCCACCTGGGCGTCGGGATCGAAATACGCCGCCGCCGCATAGCCGGCGACGCTGCCCCAGTGGCCGATGATGGTCTGGCCATTGACGGCCGCCCGGTAAAAGCCGCGGCCGTAATTCCAGCCGTGCTCGTCCTCCATGGGATAGGTCGTCCTGAAATTCGCGGCGAGAGTCTCCGGCGCCAGCACCGCGCGCGGACCGTGGCCCATCTCAAAGGTCAGGAACGCCGCCAGGTCGCCAACGGTGGAGAACAGCCCGCCGTTGGGGATCTTGTAGCCCCGGCCCGATTCCAGTTCCTTCTGCGCTGCCGCGGAATCGCCGCCGCCATCCTTGGGGCGATAGCCGCGCGCCAGGTGGGCGAGCATGTCCTTGTCCGGGGTGAACGAGGTGTGCGTGAGGCCCAGCGGCGCGATGATGTGCTTATGCACATAGTCCACATAAGGCTCGTTGGCGGCACTCGCCAAGGCCGCGCCCAATACGGCGATGCCGATATTGGAATAGCTCACGCGGTTGCCCGGCGGGAACTGCATGCTTACGTGGGGCAAGGCCGCAACCAGGGTGTCGCGCCAACCGGTGATGGGCCCGGACACAAAAAGGTTCTGGTCGGGTTCCCGTGACAGGCCCGATCGATGTGCCGATAATTGCTCGAGGGTGAAGGGCACACCGGCGCCTTTGACCAGCGCCACCTGCGGCAGATAGCGCTGCGCAGGATCGTCCGGCTTTACTTTCCCCTGCTCCATCAACTGCAGCATCATGATGGAGGTGAACTGCTTGGTGACGGATCCGATGCGATAGACCGTATCGGCATTGGCGGCCACGCGCCGTTCCATATCGGCGAAGCCGTAGCTTTTGGTCCACGCCAGCTTGCCGCCCGCCACTAGGCCCACAGTCATGCCGCCGGCAGGATGGGCAGCCGCCTCCACCGCCATGCGGCTCTCCAGCCGCTGCAGATCGGGCGCCGCCTGGGCTGCCCCTATCGAAAGAGCCAGAACAAGGGCCGCTAAAGTCAGGTTTTTCATGGCCGGTATCCTAAAGGCGCATGACCCCGCTGTAATGTCATTTTCGTCACGGGAAATGTTCCTAACGCGCTTCATAAACTTTCGCTCGGGAGGGCTTCGGGGCCGCATGGGGATTTACCCGCACGCACGAAAACCGGTTTTGGCGCTGGCCATATTGGCCGCGCATCTTGCCGTCGTGCACATGTTGCTGGCCCTTCGCCCGCCGCCGCCGGAGAAAACCGCCGAACGGCCGCCGGTCACCGTATTCATGCTGCCGCGGATTCAGGACCTGGGCCCCGCCCTGCCCGGCCCCGCCACCCTCACTCCGAACCTCACGCCGCCGCCGACCTTCTCGCTGCCCACACCTCCGGTCATCACACCCGCCGCGCCCGATCCCGGGCTTACGGTGCTGCGCCAATATCTCGGCTGCCCTCTCGACAGCGGCCTTTACACCGAGGACAAAGAGCGCTGCGCCAAAATGATGCGCGACCTGCCCGTGGGCCCACTGCCCAACCTGCCGCCGACCGAAGAAGAAAAAGCGCTCGCCCGCAAATTCGAGCGCGACCAGAAGGCGCTGGAATCGCCGCTGATGGTCCCATGCCTGGCGGGCTTCATGATCAATCCGGTCTGCATCGCCGCCACCCTGTTCGGCGGCGGCGACTTCGTCACGACCTATTCCGAGACACCCGCCCGCAAGCGCGACCCCGTCGCCACCGGCATGGTCGGAAGATCGGGGCGCACCACGCCTTAGGCCGGCTGTGACCGGAGATCTATGGCGCAGCCCTAAGCCTTATGCCCCTTGAACGTCGGGCCCGGGATGTGGCCCAGCACATTCTCCACGGCGATGCCCAAGCCGAGCAACCGTCCATCGTCGCCGGGCAGGCCTTCCAGCAGTAAGCCCACGGGCAAGCCGTCGGTCAGCCCCGCGGGGATGCTCAGGCCCGGCGCGCCGATGCGGGGGCTGAGGTTGAGGTTGTTGGGGATGATCTTGCGGTTGTGCTGGGTCTTGCCGTTGACCGGGAAGGATTCCAGCATCGCGCCGGCTTCGTCCAGGGGCGGCGCCGGCACGGGCAGGGTCGGCATGGCGACGGCGAGGATGCCGCTGCTCTGGAAGAATGCGGTGTAGTCCTGCAATGCAGCGGTCAGGATCTGCGTGCGCTCCTCGTCGCTCATGGGCTCGATCTGCAATCCGTTCGGCATGGGACGGCCGGCATAGACCTGCTCCACAGTCACGCCCGGCAGATTCTGCGCCAGCCACCCGGCGAGGTCGCGGCCGCTCGGGCGGCGGAGCGCCTGGTTGAGCCGGGCGTTGGCAATCTCGAGCACCGCCTTGATATCCACCTCCACCAACTGCGCGCCGGCGCCCTTGAGCTTGGCGAAGGCCGCGCGCATGACGATGGCCAGGCCCTGGTCGATGAATTCCGAATCCCAGTACTCCGGCGTGGGAATACCGATGCGCACCGCTTTCAAGTCCACCACCGGTGCGGTTTCGCCGGTTACCAGCATGTCGAGCCAGGCCACGTCGGCCACGGTGCGCGCCATGGGGCCGAAGGTGTCGATCAACCCCGCCGGCGGCACGACGATGCCGCCGTCGGACCAGCGCTTCTTGTTGGCGCCGTTGAGCGCGTTCTCGATGCTGAAGGTGGAAGGCCGCAGCCCGGCGATGCCGCAGCAGGCCGCCGGCAAGCGCACGGAACCGGTGGAGTCCTCGCCGATGGCCGCGGGGACGATGCGCGCGGCGACTATGGCGCCGTTGCCCCCCGAAGACCCGCCGGTGATGCGCGACTGGTCGTAAGGATTGCGCGGATTGCCGTAGTCGCGGTTCGAACTGGCGTCGGTCGCCATGATGCTGCCGCCCGCGACCATATCGGGCATGGCGGTCTTGGCGAACACGATGCCGCCGGCGCGCGTCACCGCCTCCACTACCGGCGCGCTCACCTTGGGCATGTTGCCCTTCAGCGCGCCGTTGCCGCCCGTGGTGGGATAGCCGGCCGCGTCGATCTGATCCTTGACCGCGAACGGCAAGCCCGCCGCCGGTCCGAGCTTCTCGACCTTGCCGCGCGCCACATCCACCGCCCGCGCCGCTTCCAGCACGCGGGTTTCGTCGAGGGTGATGACGCAGTTCAGATCCTTGTGCCGGGCGAGGTGGCCGAGGAGCGTCTTGGCGTAGGCCTCGGCCTTGATGTCGCCCGTGGCGATCAGTTTCACCGCTTCCCGCGCGCCCAGTTCCAGCAGCGCCTCGTCCTTCACCCCCGGCGGCGCCTTGGAGCAGCCGATCAAGCTTAGGGGCGCCGCAGCCATTGGAATGACATGGGCGGCCGATTTCAGAACTGTCCGCCTGGAAACCTTGTGCATGCCACTGCCCCTGACTATTCTCGGTTGTCTTGGCGAACTCTGCGACGCCCCCCTTGTCCGCGCAAGTGATTGCCGGTCATGACCCACCTATTTCGCGTGGGGTATTTTCGGGCATGGGTTTCCTGATAAGCTGCCGGGAGTTAGCGACCCTGGGAGGCATTCATGCTGGTCCGCGCCATTTTCGCCGCCGTTCTGCTCGCCGCGAACTTTTTAAGTTCAGCGGGTGCATATGCCATCGACGCCAATACCGCCGTGCCCGTGGACATAAGCATGGTCCAGGAGGCCAAGGGCGCCATATCCTTCCAGAACACCTACGCCCAGCCGTTCTATTCCTGGGACAAAGACGCGCCCATGAAGTCCAACTGCAACGGCCACTGCGCCGAGATCTGGGTGCCCGTGTACCCGAACGACCGCAACCCCAGCAACCTGGGGGATTTCACCCTGGTCACCCGCGACGACGGCAACAAGCAATGGGCCTATAAGGGCAAACCGCTCTACACCTTCGGCTACGGCGAAACACCGCCGCCGACGGACAAGGAAACCCAAGGCCAATGGCACATCGTAAAGCCTTAGCCCTCGCGGCGCTGGCGCTGATCGCATCCCCGCTCGTCTTCGCGGCATCCGCCTTCGCCGCCGATGTCGCCGCCGGCAAGACCTACTTCCGCCAAACCTGCATGGTCTGCCACAGCGCCGAGCCGACAGACGACGGCGGCGCGCAAGGCCCCACGCTCTATGGCTTGATCGGCCGTCCGGCCGGCAAGGGCGACAAGAAATTCGGCTACACCAAGGCCATCAAGGCCTCGCCCATCGTCTGGGACGCTGCCGCGTTGGAAAAATTTCTCACCAACCCGCCGGCCCTGATCCAGGGCACCGCCATGGTCGAGGTAGTGGCGCAAAAAAGAGACCGCGACAACCTGATCGCTTACTTTACATCGCTGCCGAAAGAGCCCTGACCCCAGCGTTCTCCTCATTGATCCAGGTCAAAGCCCCACGCCACGGCCTGTGTCCCCATGCTAGGGTCGCCTCTGCTGAGACGGGCGAAGCAATCGGTGCAGGTGTTCGTGGACGGGCCTAAAAAATCCATCAACGCCATCAAGTCCGACGTGTGCGACACCACGTTGGTGGTCCTTGCGTGGCTGGTGATTCCCGCACTGCTCATCAGCTATTCGCGCGCGCTGGAAATCGGCTGGCGCCCGCAATATACCGGCCAGGCCATCGCGGCCTTGACCATCTAGGGAATCACCCTCAATCGCGGGCGGCTCAGCTACGCCTTGCGCGCCAACACCATTCTGGCGCTGCTGGTCGGACTGGGATGGATCGGACAGCTCGCCACAGCCGCGCCCACGTCCTATGTGTTCTTCATTTCGGCCAGCGCCATGGCGACGGTGTTCTATGGCACCGGCGCCGGCATTGCGGCGACGGCCCTGGCGCTCCTCATCACCGCCGGTAACTATTTCGCCATCCAGGCCAGTATGTTTCCCATCCCGACCTACACCGCCGGCATGGCCATCACCACATGGCTGTCCCGGGGCGCCTCCATCGCCATCGCCGCCGCCGGCCCCGTGATCGCCGTGGCGCAGTTGAGCCGGGGGCTGACCGCCGAACTGGCGCGCTCCGAGGCCGACAGCGAGGCCAAGTCCAACTTCCTCGTCATGATGAGCCACGAGCTGCGGACCCCCATGACCGCCGTCATCGGCACCGCCGAACTACTGCAGCAGGAGGCTCTGTCGGCGGGCCAGGCGCAGAAAGTGGGCCGCATCGCCACCGCCAGCAATAATCTGCTGTCGCTGCTCAACGACCTGTTGGATTTCGCCAAGCTGGAGGCGCAGCAGATGGGCATGGACAGCATCGCCTATAGCGTGGGCCATGTTCTCGCCGAGGTGGGCGACCTGTTCGCGCCGCTGGCGGCGGAGAAGGGCCTGTCGGTCCGCATCGAAAACGCCGTCACCGAAGATGCCGTCATGGGCGACCCCGCGCGCCTGCGCCAGATTCTGCAGAACCTCGTCGGCAACGCCATCAAGTTCACCGAAGCCGGCGAAGTGTCGATCGCCGCGCGCCAGACCGGCATCGCGGCGGGGCGTGGGACGCTGATCATCGAGGTCCGCGACACCGGCATCGGCATCGATTCAACCGACCAGGCCCGGCTGTTTCATCCCTTCGTCCAGAGCGAGAACGTGCGCACGCGCCGTTACGGCGGCACCGGGTTGGGTCTGGCCATCAGCCGGCGCATCGCCAACCTCATGCGCGGCGAACTGACGGTGAGCTCGGAACTCGGCAAGGGCTCCACATTTCGCCTCTCCGCGCCCGTCGTCCTTGCGCCCAAGGGCGCAGTGATCCAACGCATAGCGCCGACACAGCTCGGTCCCGCGCGCGCTTGCGCGTCCTGCTGGCCGAGGACAACGACGCCATCCGCGACCTGATGCAGGAGATGATCGGTAAACGCAGCCACACGGTGGACGCGGTGGTGAACGGCCTCGAAGCCCTGAAGGCCGTGCAGGCCAAGGTTTATGACGTGGTGGTGATGGATATGCATATGCCGGTCATGGACGGTTGCGAGGCCACCCACCTGATCCGTGCTCTCGACGGGCCGCACTCCAAAATCCCCATCGTCGCGCTCACGGCCGGCCTCACGGAAAGCCAGCGCGCAACCTACGTGGCGGCGGGCGTCGACCAGATCGTCGCCAAACCGGCCCACTGGCCGACCCTGTTCAAGGCCATCGAGACACGGGGCCAGACGGCGCCGGACGAGGCCGTCCAGGCCGGCAACGCCCCGCCGCCGCCCGTGGCGGCGCTGAATGACGCCGCCTTGAACGACCTGGGGAGCGTGATCGGCGAAGCCTCCCTCGCGCGGCTGCTCGACAGTTTCCGCGATGGACTCAATGAAGACGGCGAAAAGCTCGAGGCGGCGGTCCAGGCCGAAGACCTCAAAGCGGCGCGGCGCACCGGCCACAGGCTGAAGGGCACCTGCCGCCAGTTCGGCGCCTTGGAGTTGGCCGAGATCGGCGCCGCCATCGAGGCCGCCACCGGACTGGATGACGTTGCGAGGCGCATGGCCGAGATCACGCCGGCCCGCACCCGCCTCGCCGCCGCGTTGGCGGCGCGCGCGCAGTCGGCCCTGCAAGACGCGCCCGGTTAACCCGGGGCGTCAGTGCGTCTTGTGATCGGCCAGAAAATCCAGGATGAGGCGCGCCAGCGCCGCATTGGTGTGATCTCCGCAATTGACGCCGGCCTCGCCGAGGAAATTCGCCAGCGCTTTGATCTCCATATCGCGGTCTATACCGACCCCGGTTTGCTCCTCGCGCAAGGACGCCATGAATTTGCGGGACTTCTTCAGGGTATTGATCTTGCGTGAGGCCATCGGTTTCTCGTGGGGTGGGTCGGAACGGCAACGGTAACGGTTCTTGCACCGGGAAGGGTCCCTTTTGAAGCCCTTTTCGCGTTTGCGTGATATCCCCGCTCCTGATTCGCCTGTCTCCGTTCCGGCTGCTATATTTTGCCCACCCCCTTCAGCCGCACGGAGATCGCCATGACCATCCGCACCTGGACTGCCGCCGCCCTCGCCGGCACGGCCCTTACCGCCGTCGTTGCGACCACGGGGCTCATGGCCGCCTCCCCCGTTCTCACCGGCGCCGAGGCCCTGGGCGATTGGACCAGCGACAAGCCCGGCGTCACCCGGCACATCACCCCCACCGACCTGCCCAAGCCCAATCAGCGGGAGTCCGTGCGCAACAGTTCACAGGTGGCCGACCGCCCCGCCAATGCCAAGCTCAGCGTGCCGGCGGGCTTCACCGTGGCCGAGTTCTTCGACGACCTCGACGGCCCCCGCACCATCCGCGTAGCCCCCAATGGCGATGTGTTCGTGGCCGAGAGCCGTGCCGGCCGCGTGCGCGTGCTGCGCCCCGCCGCCGATGGCGCCAAGCCCGCCAGCGCCGAAGCCTTCGCCGAAGGCCTCACCAATCCGTTCGGCATCGCGTTCTACCCCGCCGCCAATCCGCAATGGGTCTATGTGGGCGAGACCAACCGCGTGGTGCGTTACCCATATAAGGCCGGCGACATGAAGGCCTCGGGCGCTGCCGAAGTTATCGTCGCCAAGCTCGCCGATACCGCCAACGGCCATTCCACCCGCGACATCGCCTTCACCAAAGATGGCGCGCGCATGCTGGTGTCGGTGGGATCCCAGTCGAATTTCGCCGAAGGCCTCATGGAGCCGAAATCCGCCGCCGATATCGCCGCGTGGGAAAAGACCAACGGCATGGGCGGCGCCTGGGGCGCGGAAGCGGGCCGCGCCTCTGTCATCTCCTTCACGCCCGACGGCAAGGACCGCAAGCCCTTCGCCAACGGCATCCGCAATTGTGTGGGCCTCAATCAGAACCCCGCCACCGGCGACATTTATTGCTCCACCAACGAGCGCGACACCCTGGGCAACAACCTGGTGCCCGACTACCTGACGCGGGTGAAGGAAAACAATTTCTACGGCTGGCCCTGGTACTACCTCGGCGACAACGAGGAGCCGCGCCTCGCCGGCGCGCGCCCGGACTTGAAGGGCAAGGTCACCGTCCCCGACGTGCTGTTCCAGTCCCACTCGGCGGCGCTGCAGACCACGTTCTATCCCACCCAGATCACCGGCGCCTCGGCCTTCCCCGCCGAATACCGCGGCGACGCGTTCGTCGCGCTGCATGGCTCCTGGAACCGCGCCCCGCGCACCGGCTACAAAGTCGTACGCGTGAAGCTCAACAACGGCGTACCTGTGGGCGAGTACCAGGACTTCCTCACCGGCTTTGTCATCGACCAGGAAAAAGTCTGGGGCCGTCCGGTGGGCGTGACCGTCATGAAGGACGGCTCGCTCCTGGTGAGCGAAGACGGCAACAGCACCATCTGGCGCGTGGCATTTACCGTCAAATAGGGCGCCTTCCCAAAAATAGAGAACAGTAGCCAGGGCTCTACAGTCACTGGTAGTCGCCACCCTCCGGCTACCCGACTGAGCGGCTGGCTTGGCTGGGGCTGTTGCGCTACCAGTAATGCCGGGTAACGAGGGTCCACCAATGGCTGAGACGACGGCTGGTTCCAGCCGCAAACTACCGGTACTGAGCACGTCGTTTCCGCAGCTCTCGCCGACGCGGTCTTTGCGCACCCAGCTCTTCATCCTGGTCATCGGCACCATCCTGCCGCTGTCCATCATGTCGATGCTCAACGTCGTCCGGGACTACCAGGCCTCCGAGCGCGCCGCCACCGAACGGGTGCTGCAGATCACCCGCAGCGGCATCGCCACCGTCGACCGCGAGCTGTTCTACCTGCGCGCCGGCCTGGAAGTTCTGGCCATATCGCCGGCGCTGCAAGACGGCTCGATGGAGGACTTCCGCGCCGAGGCCGAGCGCTTCCGCGAGCGCTATCCGGGCAACACCGCCGTGTCCATATCCGACCGCGAGGGCTTGCAGCTATTCAACACCCGCGTTGCCCCAGGCCAGCCGCCGGTGCGCCGCAATACGCTCGATGTGGTCGCCAAGGTGTTCGACACCGGCAAACCGGTGGTCTCCGACATGTATATTGGCCCCATCTCAGGCCTCGCGGTGTTTACCGTGGATGTGCCGGTGTTCCGTGACGGCAAAGTGATTTATAACCTGGGCTTCAGCACGCCGCGGGCGCGCTTTGTCGACTACCTCGAGCAGCTCGCCCTGCCCGAGGGCTGGGTCGCGACCATTCTCGACACCAAGGGCCAGCACGTAGCGCGCCGCCCCGCCGTCGCCGCGGACAGCATCACGCGGGCCTCGGATACCCTGATCGCCGCGCTCGCCACCGGCGACGAGGTCATCACCGAGACCGTCTCCCTCGAAGGCAAGCCGCTGCTCACAGCCTTCAACCGCTCACCGGACTCCGGCTGGACCTTCGCTCTCGGTATGCCGGCGGATTCCATCCGCAAGCCCGCCCTGCGCTACCTAGCCGTGACCGGCGGCGTCAGCATCATCCTGCTCATCATCGGCATGACCTTCGCGAGCCGGCTGGGCGCCCAGCTAATCCGCGCCGACTCCAACCGCGAGCTCCTGATCAATGAGCTGAACCACCGCGTCAAGAACACGCTGAGTTCGGTGTTGAGCATCGTGTCGCGCACCTTACGCAGCGTCGGTTCGGTGGAGGACGCCCGCGGCGCCATCGAAAACCGCATCATGGCCCTGGCCCACGTCCACAACGTGCTGACCAACGAGAACTGGGACTACGCCAACATCCGCGACATCGCCGGCACCATCATGAGCCCCCACGCCGACGCAACCTCGTCTCGCTTGCGTCTCGAGGGCCCGTCCCTCCGGCTGGAGCCGCGCCGGGCCATCCCGCTGGCGCTGGTGATCTCCGAACTGGCGACCAACGCCGTCAAGTACGGCGCGCTGTCGGTCCCCGGC
>CANISR010000083.1 GCA_947470105.1 Fidelibacterota bacterium
GAAACCAACACGCGGGGCTCACGGGATTTTGACACCGGATTGCGCGGGAATCCTCGCACTTAAGGCCGTAAGGGCGGGAGTTTAGCGGAGCTAAACAACATTCCAGCCGATATCGCATGACGCGTGCCACACGGCGCGTCACCCTATACACTGCTGGCGCACTGAAGCCCGGCGGGACGTTATCCGGAGACCAGCATGAAACCGTATATTGGCCTGACACTTGGGACCTTGATCGGGACATTGATCGGGACGGCGTTGATAGCGGCAGCACCGGGTGCGAGCCGCGCCGCCGAACCCGCCGCCGCCACAGGGGTGAAGAGCCGCACCATCGGTTACGTGCTCACGCATCGCAAATGGGCGGTGTACACCACACCCGGTGCGAAGCAGGAATGCCCTCACGGCGTCAACGACGGCGAGCGCGAGCAGTTCAAACTTCTCTATCCCGACGACGGCACCCAGCGCACGGTTCTCGACACTCAATTGAAATGGGAAGGCGAGACCTGGCATCCGTCACGCACGCCGGAGCCGTATCCCTTCCGTGAAGTGGAAGGCAAGATCGGCACGGGCCTGAACCTCGACGGCAAGGTGGGTCCCAACGACTTCACCAGCCCCGACGGCGAGAAGGGCATCGACAACCAGCTCTACCGCGCCATCGGTTGCCTCGCGGGCTACAACAACTCGCAGCCCTATATGACGTTCTACGAAGAGAACGCCATGCGCCGCTTCGCGTTCAACCGCCTGCTGATCGAGATCACTGACGTGGACGACCTGGTGAACGACGACGACGTCACCGTCACCACCTACCGCGGCCTCGACGGACTCTTCAACGACGCCGGCGGCGACAACTACATTCCCGGCGCGACACAGCATGTGGATGCGCGTTGGGGCAAGGAATTCATTTACACGTTCAAAGGCCGGATCAAGGACGGCGTGCTGGACACCCAGACCGGCGACTTCAGCGTGGCCGAAAGCATCGCTTTCGATTCAACTGGCACCTACGTCATGAAGGATGCGCGCTTTCACCTGGCCCTCATGCCCGACACCGCCGAGGGTTTCATCGGCGGATACTCCGATGTGTGGTCCTGGTACCTGCAGCTCAACAACGGCTGGGCCACCCATCACCAGAACTATGGGCAGGTCTCGTCGCCGTCCCTCTGGCGGTCCCTGACGAAACTCGCGGATGGTCATCCGGATGCCAAAGGTCAGAACACCGCCATCTCGTCGGCCATGGATGTGAAGTTCAAGCAGGTCTACATCGTGCACCCGGACAAGCCGGTGGCTGACAATACGGCCGCGCCGCGCACGGAGCGGGTCAGCCGCTAAGAATAATGTTTAAGCCGGCGAGACCAGTTTCAGGCCGATAATTCCGCCGATGATCACGGCCAGGAACGCGAGCCGCAGCGGCGTCGCCGGGTCTCCGAACTGCCAGATGCCTACCAACGCGGTGCCCACGGCGCCGATGCCGGTCCAGACCGCGTAGGCGGTGCCGAGCGGGATGGTCGCAACGGCCCGCGACAGCAGCCAGGCGCTGCCGATATAGGCCACGGCGAAGCACAGGCTCGGCACCAAGCGGGTGAACCCCTCCGCGTATTTGAGCGCCGTGGTGAAGGCGACCTCAAGCACGCCCGCCAGGGCGAGATAAATCCAACCCACCGCCATCGCCTGCTCCTCAGATGTAGAAGAAGATGCCCATGAAGGTCGCCCGCGCCGGGTCGAAGGCCGTCAGCACCTTATTGTTGGCGGTGGCCTCGTTCTTGACCACGTCGGCCACCAGACGCCCTGCATCGACGCGCGTGAGCGCGCTGAAGACCATGGGGTCGTCGCCCAGGGCGGCCTTTTCCGAAGCGGGCTTGTCCACCAGACGCCCCAGCCGCACGATGGTAAAGGTCACGCCCGATTTATGCAGATAGTCCTCGGCCGTGGCTTTGGCGGCGAAGAACTCTTTCATGAACGGCCGCAGATACCAGGGCAGCGCCAGGGACGTCGGGCCGACGCCGATGGCGCTCACCATAATCACGCGCGGGATCTTCGCCGATTTGGCCGCGTCGACAACGTTGCGATTGCCGTCCACGTCGACCTTAAAATTGTCGTCCTTGCCGCCGAGCGCCGACACCACCACGCGATAAGGCGCCGCGGCGAAGGCCTTGACCACATCGTCGGACACCAGGGCGTCACCGGGGACGAGGTTGACGTTCAGCGCCTTGAGCGCCGCGGTGTCGGAGGCGCCGCGCGCCATCACGGTCACCTTCTCGCCGCGCTTGACCAGTTCTTTCACCGCCTCAAGCCCGACGCCGCGGGTGCCGCCGAACACCAGCACGCCCCCGGCCCGGGGCAGGACTTCCTGGCTGACGATGCCGCGGGGGGCCGCGCGCGGTACCGGCGGCTCGGTCGATTCCTGGGCGCGGGCCGGACCGGCCGCGACCAGGCCGAGCGCAGCCAGCAGAATCAGGAAAGACCGGATAGCAGAAACCATTACGGCATCCTTACACGGGGAAGTGGCGCGGAGGTTCGTATACGTGATGGCGCCGGTGGGGATCATAACCCCGGCGGGGGCATAAGGTCTCAGCCTGAAACGCTGCCGGCCATGGGGCTTGGCGAGGCGGACGCCGGGAAGACTCGCGCGGCGCGGGCGGCGATGCCCACCTGCTGGCCGACTTTCAGGCCCAGTTCCAGGTAACGCTTGCGGCTGAGCTGGGCCTCGATGAGGGGCACGACCCCCTGCACCGAGACTTCGATCCGCGCCGTCGGGCCGGCGGCCGCCACATGGCGCACCACGGCAGGCTCACCCTGTCCGACCGGTGTCAGCTCGATATCATGAGGGCGGACGTAAGCAAATCCCGCCGTGTCGCCTTCGGGAATCGGCGTGCCGTCGTGGGTTTCGGCGGCCACATCAATGCCCCACAGCGAAACCTTTCCGTTGTTGATGCGGCACGGCACGCGATTGACGTTGCCCAGGAACTCATACACGAACGGCGTCGCCGGGGTGTCGTAGACCTCTTCCGGCGTGCCCACCTGCTCGATGGCGCCCTGGTTCATCACCACCACGCGGTCGGCGAGTTCCAAGGCCTCTTCCTGGTCGTGGGTGACGAAAATCGAAGTGAGACCCATGTCGTCGTGGAGGCGGCGCAGCCAGCGGCGCAATTCCTTGCGCACCTTGGCGTCCAGGGCTCCGAAAGGTTCGTCCAGCAGCAGCACCAACGGCTCGATCGCGAGGGCCCGGGCAAGCGCTACGCGCTGACGCTGGCCGCCGGAAAGCTGCGTCGGATAGCGGTCCGACAGACGGTCGAGCTGCACCAGCGACAACAGCGACAGGACGCGCTTCTTGATGTCGCTGTCGGACATGCGGCGCTGCCGCGGCACCACGCGCAGGCCGAAGGCCACGTTCTCGAACACCGTCATGTGCCGGAACAAGGCGTAGTGCTGGAACACGAAGCCGACCCGGCGCTCGCCCACATGGCGGCTGCCGGCATCCTTGCCGTCGAACAGGACCTGGCCTTCGTTGGCGAACTCGAGCCCGGCGATGACGCGCAGCAGTGTGGTCTTGCCCGAACCCGAGGGGCCCAGCAGCGCCACCAGCTCGCCCGGCTGAACCTGCAGGTTCAGGCCGCGCAGCGCGGTGAAGGTGTCGAATTTCTTGGTGACGTTACGGACTTCGATAACCATGGGTACTTCCTATCGCCGCGTTTATGTACGCGAGCCGCCCAGCTCATGGCCGTATGCCCACTCCAACAGACCTTTGGCCACAAGAGTGACCAGGGCGAGGAACGCGAGCAACGAGGCCACGGCGAAGGCCGCGACGATGTTGTATTCGTTATAGAGGATCTCAACATGCAGCGGCATGGTGTTGGTGAGGCCGCGGATCTTGCCCGACACCACCGATACCGCGCCGAACTCGCCCATGGCGCGGGCGTTGCACAGCAGCACGCCGTAGAGCAGGCCCCACCGGATATTGGGCAGGGTCACGCGCCAGAAGGTCTGCCAACCGCCGGCGCCGAGGGAGCGCGCGGCTTCTTCTTCCTCCGTGCCCTGCTCCTGCATCAGCGGGATCAATTCACGGGCGACGAAGGGAAAGGTGACGAAGATGGTGGCCAGCACGATGCCCGGCACGGCGAACACGATCTGCACGTCATGTTCCGCCAGCCAGGAGCCGAAGAATCCTTGGGCGCCGAACAGCAGCACATAGATCAGGCCCGAGATCACCGGCGACACGGAAAACGGCAGATCGATGAGGGTGATGAGCACACTCTTGCCGCGGAAGTCGAATTTCGCGATGGCCCAGGAGGCAGCGACGCCGAAGATCATGTTGAGCGGCACGGCGATAGCGGCGGTGAGCAGGGTCAGCTTGATGGCCGACAGGGCCGCCGGGTCCTTGATGGCCTCGAAGTAGGTTCCAACACCTTTGCCGAGCGCCTCGACGAACACGGTCACCACCGGCAGCACCAGGAACAGCAGCATATAGGCCAGCGACGCGGTGATCAGGCCGATCCGCATGGCGCGGCCTTCGGTGATCGGATTGATCTTGGTGCGGAAGATCTCCTCGCCGGAATTTTTAGCAATCATGCCCCACCCATGCGGCGGCGGCTCCAGCGCTGGAGCAGATTGATGACCAGCAGCAGCACGAATGAAGCGGCCAGCATTGCGGCACCGATGGCGGCCGCGCCCCGGTAGTCGAATTGCTCCAGCTTGATGATGATCAGGAGCGGCACGATCTCGGACTTCATGGGCAGGTTGCCGGCGATGAAGATCACCGAGCCGTATTCGCCGATGGCGCGGGCGAAGGCCAACGCGAAGCCGGTCACGGCCGCGGGCAGAATGCTGGGGAGGATGATGTGGCGGAACGTTTGGAAGCGGTCGGCGCCGAGGGACGCGGCCGCCTCCTCCACTTCTTTATCCAGATCCTGCAGCACCGGCTGCACGGTGCGCACGACGAAAGGCAACCCGATGAACACCAGGGCGATCACCACGCCGAACGGCGTGAACGCCACTTTGAATCCCAGCGGTTCGACGAGGCGGCCGATCCAACCGTTCTTGGAGAACAACGTCGCCAGGGCGATGCCGGCCACCGCCGTCGGCAGGGCGAACGGCAGGTCAACGAGGCCATCCACCAGGCGCTTGAACGGGAAGCGGTAGCGCACCAGCACCCAGGCCACCAGGACGCCGAAGACGATATTGACCGACGCGGCGATGAAGGCGGCGCCGAAGCTCAGGCGATAGGCGGCCAGCGCCCGCGGCGCGGTTACCACCTCCACGAACTGGTCCCAGCCGAGGCCGCTGGCGCGAATGACCAGCGCCGCCAGCGGCAGCAGCACGATCAGGCTGAGATAGACCAGGGTGAAACCCATGGTCAGCCCAAAGCCGGGCAGGACCGTGTGCGTCATCCAGGTACCGCGCGTGGTGGCGGGGGAACTCACAACTACGGCCATCCCTCTTACATAAACAATCCGCTGGCGGAATTTTCCCGCAGCGGATGGGCATGCTTGGTTGTTTTTAAATGTGCCCAAGCGTTTTAGCGCAATCCGGCGCGCACGTCACCTTGGACAGGTCGGTTCAACTGCTACGTTTGCGCCTTAGTTGCACGACGAGCCGCAAATTCGGCTCGGGACGCGTTCAAGTCTTCCCGAAAACCCACTCCCTTCAACGGATAAGCTGTTTTTAGAAGAATGTTCTCTCCTGGGCACAGGGATAGAAAAGGCACCTATTCGGGCTAGGCATTTTCCCACAATTGCGCGATGCGGGCCCGCTGCTTTTCATCCGCCATGGGGCCCATGCCGGCCTCAATGTTCTCGGCCATATGCCCGGGGTTTTCAGTGCCGGGAATGGCCACCGTCACCGCCGGGTGGGATACCAGGAACTTGAGCGCCAGTTGCGCATAGGTCTTGCAGCCCAGTTCTTCCCTGGCCCAGGTGGGCACGTCCTTGCCGCGCATTTTGTTGAGCAGGCGGTTGCGGCCGAAGGGCAGCGCCACGAACACCGCAACACCTTTGTCTTTCGCCATGGGCAGCAGGCGCTGCTCCGGGGCGCGGAAATCCACCGAATAGGCGAACTCGACGAAGTCGATCTGGTCCATCCAGGTGGTGAGGCGGTCCTGGTTACCGCCGGTGGAGGTGACGCCGAAATACCGGATACGGTTGGCGGCTTTGTACTCCTTCAGCGACGGCAGGTGCGTATCCACGTCGATCATGTTGTGCACATACATCAGGTCAATCATGGGTGTGCGCAGGCGCTTGAAGGAGTTCTCCACCGACTGCTGGCCCGCAGCCTTGCCGTTCTCGCCGAACTTGGTGGCGATGAAAATCTTGGGCCTGACCGCCAGCTTCTCCATGAATTCGCCGCAGACAGCCTCGGCGTCGTTATAGGAGGCAGCCGTGTCGAGCACCTTGGCGCCTTTGTCGACCAGGGTTTTGATGACGTTGGATTTCGCCTCCATGTTGCCAGCGTCACTGCGCACGCCGAACTCCTGTGCGGTGCCGAGGCCGATGACCGGCAACTGCTCGCCGGTCTTGCTCTTGGGGATGGGGCGCGTGGCCACCGCCTCCGCCGCCAGGGTGGCGGTGGGCAGCAGCGGCAGGGCGGTGGCAAAGCCGGCGAGCTTGAGGAACGCAGCGCGGCTGAGAGAGGAATTCGTCATGGATCGCGGCCCCCAACTTGAGTGGACTGCTACGGTCGACGCCCGCCTTCCCGCAGTCAAGCGACCGCGCGTGCAGGCGGCTTCAAAGGCGCGGGAGCGGGGTTACATTGCCGGGCATCGCCGGATTGTAAAAAGCGCAGTAAAATCAGGGTCTAGAACGCCAATATCGACATTAAATAGCTGTTACCACGTTTGATCCCGCGGCCCCGCCCGGTAACATCAGTCTCACTGCAGCTCCACCGTCCAGGGCAGACGCATTCGCCCGTATCCACCACGAAAGGCCACCATATCCATGAGCGCCCGCTTCCATAATCTTGTCCTCGTCTCGGCAGCCGCCGCGGCGTTGTCGTTCACCGCGCCGACGGTGACCGCAGCCGCCCAGAGTGCGATCCCGACGCGCGACGGCATCCCGACGCTGGCGCCGCTGGTGGAGAAAGTGGTTCCGGGCGTCGTCAGCATCGCCGTCAAATCGAAGGTTGAGGTCTCCGCCGACAACCCGCTGTTCAACGATCCGATGTTCAAGCGCTTCTTCGGCGGCCCCAATGGCGGCAAGATGCCGGAGCGTTCCGCGGTGGGTTCCGGCGTCATCATCGATGCCAAGAAGGGCTACATCCTCACCAACCATCACGTGATCGAGGACGCGACCGATATCGCCGTCACTATGTCCGACCGCCGCGTGTTCACAGCCAAGGTGATCGGCAGCGACGACCAGACCGACATCGCCGTCCTCCAGATTGAATCCAAGAACCTGACCGCCATCCCCATGGGCGATTCCGACGAGATGAAGGTCGGCGACTATGTCGTAGCCGTCGGCAACCCGTTCGGCCTCGGCCACACGGTGACCTCCGGCATCGTCTCGGCCAAGGGCCGCGCCAGCATGGGCATCGAGAACTACGAGGACTTCATCCAGACCGACGCCTCCATCAACCCGGGCAATTCGGGCGGCGCGCTGGTCAACCTCAAGGGTGAGCTGGTGGGCATGAACACCGCCATCGTCGGACCAAGCGGCGGCAACGTCGGCATCGGCTTCGCCGTGCCCACCTCGATGATCAAGAGCGTCATGGCCCAGCTCACCGAATACGGCGAGGTCAAGCGCGGCATCATCGGCGTCGGCATCCAGGACATGAACCCCGAGCTCGCCAAGAACCTGGGCATGGACCAGGTCGAAGGCGCCTTGGTCGGCACGATCGCAAAGGGCTCGCCCGCGGAAGCCGCCGGCGTGAAGGCCGGCGACGTGGTCATCGCCCTGGACGGCAAGCCGCTGCACAGCTCCGGTGAGCTGCGTAACCGCATCGGCATGCTTACGGTGGGCACCAGCATCAACCTCACCATCCTGCGCGACAAAACCAAGCGGGACATCAAGGTGACCATCGGCAAGGCCCCGGCCGAGCAGGAAGTCGCCAAGGTCAATGAACGCCCGGAACTTGAGGGCGCCACCTTCTCCGCCGCCAGCGCCGACGACAAGGTCAAAGGCGTGACGGTGACCGCCATCGAACGCAACAGCCCGGCCGCCCAGCGCCTGCGCGTCGGCGACCACATCCTGTCGGTCAACCGCAAGCCGGTGAACACGGTCGAGGAGTTCAAGACCGCGCTCAAGGACTCCGGCCGGTCGTCCGCCCTGTTCGTCAAGCGCGGCGAAGAGGACGTCCTGATCGTCCTGCAGTAGGCCCACCCCGTCAAAAACGGCGCCCTCCGCAAGGGGGGCGCCGTTTTCATTTGTGCAGGCCCGGAAAACAAGGACGCGTAAGAGTCGTGGAACGTTGCACCCCATCTCACATATTCCAGCTATGGGCGCGGCGGCAGCGTTTGGGCATACTGGCCGCCTTCGAGGGAAATGAGTTCTGCCTATGATCAAAACCTGCGTCGCGCGTTTGCTCGCCACGGCCCTCTGCCTTTGCGCTGCACCGGCGCTCGCCGACGTCGACCGGGTCGAAGTGCTGGAGCGCATCCCCCTCGCCGCCGCAAAGACCTTCGGCAATGTCGGCGCCTACGAGCGCATCCGGGGCAAGCTCTACCTGACCGTCGATGCGCTGGCGCCCGAGAATCAGGCCGTGGTCGACATTCGCCTGGCGCCCCGTGACGCCCAAGGCCGCGTCCATTTCACCACCGATTTCGTGCTGCTGCGCCCCGTCGATCCGGCACGGGCCAACGGCCGCCTGCTCTATGACGTCAACAACCGCGGCAATCTCACCGCCCTGGCTGCGTTCAACAGCGGCAGCGGCAGCAACCTGCCCATCAGCGCCGCGGACGCCGGCAACGGCTTCCTCATGGAGCAGGGCTACGCGGTGCTGGCTACAGGATGGTCGTGGGACATCCAACCCGGCGGCGACCGCCTGCGCGCCGACCTCCCCGTGGCCACCGACGCCGGGAAGCCCGTGATCGGCCGGGTCGAGGGCGAGATCACCGTCACCCAGAACACGGCCACCGCGTCTCATGTGGGGATCGGGGCTCTCGCCTATGAACCCGTGAAGCCGGACGATCCCGATGCGGTGCTGACCCTGCGCGAAGGCCCTTACGGTACGCGCACGCCCATCGCCCGCAACCGCTGGTCCTTCGGCCAGAAGATCGGCGAACGGAATGTCTATGACCCGGCGCTCATCACCCTCGAAGGCGGTTTCCGGCCCGGCTTCATCTATACCGTGAGTTACACGGCGCGCGCGCCGCGCGTGGCGGGCCTCGGCCTCGCCGGTATCCGCGACGCGCTGCTGTTCTTCCGCTTCGATCGCGCCGACAAATACGGCAACCTCAATCCGCTGCTCGACAACGGCGCGGTACCGCCGGCGACGGTGTTGGCTTACGGCGCGTCCCAGTCGGCGCAGCTGCTGCAGTCTATGGTCTATTACGGCCTGGTGGCTGATGGCCGCGGCCGTTCCGCTTTCGACGGCGCGCTCCTGAAAGCCCCCGGTGGTGGCAAGGGCAGCTTCAACCTGCGCTTCGGCCAGGCCAGCCGCCACTTTAGCCCGGACATTGAACTGGACTTCCCCACCGACTGGTTCCCGTTCTCCACCAGCCCGCAGGTGGAAGCCCCCGGCACGGAGCCGCGCAGCATCCTCGACAAGGCCACGCCCGGACCTCGCCTGTTCTATGTGAATACCGCTACCGAATACTGGGCGCGCGGCGCATCCCTCACCCATACTGCCGTCGACGCCAGCGCCGACCTGGCGCCGGCCCCCCGCGCGCGCATCTATTCCATCGCCGGAAGCCAGCACCGCATCGCCGGGCCCGCCGGCGCCACGACGCTTGCCCATTGCCTGAACCCCTTGGACGAGCGCCCAGTCTTGCGCTCGCTGCTGCTGCATCTCGACGCTTGGATCACCCTGAAGCAGGAGCCGCCGGCGTCCGCCTACCCGCAGCTCTCCGACAACAGCCTCGGCAAGCTCAGCCAGTATGTCGAAGCCTTCCCTAAGATCCCCGGCATGCGCACGCCCAGCCGCTATCTGGAGCCGCCGCGCCTGGACTTCGGCGCGCGCTTCGCCGAAGGGATCATGGACATCGTGCCGCCCAAGGTGGGGAAGACCTACCCGGCGCTGGTGCCCCTGCCCGACAAGGACGGCCTCGACAAAGGCGGCATCCGTTTGCCGGATATCGCAGTGCCGCTCGGCACCTACACCGGCTGGAATCTCATGAACGCCGCCACCGGCACGCCGGAGCGCCTCGCCCGTTTCGACGGCAGCTTTGTGCCTTTTGCCCGTAACGAGAACGAACGCCTCGCTGCCAACGACCCGCGCCCCTCCATCGGCGAGCGCTACCCCAACCGCGACGCCTACCGGGCGGCTTACGCGGGCGCGGCTCTGGACCTCGCCGAAAAAGGCCTGATCCTGGGCGCTGACGTGGACGGCATGGTGGAGCGGGCCGGTGCCTTCTACGACCGTCTGCTGGCGCAAAAGGTCTCGGCGGAATCCTGCAGCTATCTTTTCGCCGCCAAGTAAGCGCTACAGCGTTTCCTGGAATTTCACCGCAGCGCCGATGGGCGTGCCTTGCAAGGCGTCGTCGCGCATGACGATCTGGCCGCGGATGATGGTGGCCTTAGGCCAGCCGGTCACATCCATGCCGTCGAAGGCCGTCCAGCCGGCGCGGCTGGCGATCCAGGCGTTGGTGATGGTGCGCTTGGCCTTGAGGTCCACCACGGTGAAATCCGCGTCATAGCCGCGCGCCACGCGGCCCTTGCCGGCGATGCCGAAGATGCGCGCGGGACCGGCGCTGGTGAGATCCACCAGGCGCGCGAGCGAGAGGCGCCCCTGCGCCATGTGGTCGAGCAGCAGCGGCAGTAAGGTCTGCACGCCCGTGAGCCCCGACGGGCTGCGCGGATAGGGCCGCGCTTTTTCCTCAAGGGTATGGGGGGCATGGTCTGAACCGATGCAATCCACCACGCCGGCGTTGATGGCGGCCCACAAGGCATCGCGGTGGCGGGCGTCCCGGATCGGCGGGTTCATCTGGGCCAAGGTACCGAGGCGCTGATAGCACTCCGGCGCCGCCAGGGTCAGGTGCTGCGGCAGCACTTCGACCGTGGCGATGTCCTTATGGGCCGACAGGAGATCCATTTCCTCGGCGGTGGTCACATGCAGCACATGGACCCGGCGGTGATGCTGGCGGGCGAGGCGTATTAGGCGTTCGGTCGAACGCACAGCCGTCTCCACGTCGCGCCATTCGGCGTGCATGGAAACATCGGCGCCGTCCTTCACCAGGGCGGAGCGCTCCTGCAGGCGCATGTCGTCTTCGCTGTGCACTGTGACCCGGCGCGAGCCGAACTTGAGGACGCGGGCCACATTCTCATCGTCCGCCACCAGCAGCGACCCGGTGGAAGACCCCATGAACATCTTGACGCCGCAGACGCCGGGCAGCCGTTCCAGCCGGCCCAGCTCTTCCGCGTTCTCGGGCGACGCGCCCACATAGAAGGCGTAGTCGGTCCAAGCTCGCCCGTTGGCGCGGGCGAGCTTGTCGTTGATGGCGGCTTCGGTGGTGGTGGGCGGATCGGTGTTGGGCATCTCGAACAGCGCCGTGACGCCGCCGAGAACGGCGCCGCGGGTGCCGCTTTCCAGGTCTTCCTTATGCGTGGGGCCAGGTTCGCGGAAATGCACCTGCTCGTCGATCACACCCGGCAGGACCACAAGCTGGCTGGCGTCATAGCGCTCCGCGGCTTTGGCGGATTTCAGATCGCCGATGGCCGCGGTCTTGCCGGCGCGCACGCCAATATCCGCCGCAACCGGACCGCCCGGCGTGAAGACGGTGCCGCCATGAACCACCAGATCGAAAGACTCACTCACAGGAACCTCATTTTGCCGAAAGCGTCGCGAAGACATCGCCCACCGGACGTTGTCCGAGCATATGGCGGCGATGCCACAAAGCATAGAACAAGAGCGCCCAGGCGACTGTGCCGCCCTTCGGCGCGCGCCCGGGCGTCAGCCCCGAATACAACCGCTCCACCGCTTCTGGATGGCAAAGTTCGGCGATGCCGGGTGCCCGTGCGACCAGCGGCCCCAGGCGCTTTCCTTGCTCCGCGATCCACTCCGCCACCGGCACGGTAAAGCCGCGCTTGGGCAGGAAGGCATTGGTGGCGCGGAAGCTTTCCGACAGCCATTTGCGCACCACCCATTTGCCGCGGCCACGGATTTTCTGCCGGTCCGGCAGGGAAAAGGCGAAGGCGGCGATCTTGGGATCCAGAAACGGCACGCGCCCTTCCAGGCCGTGAGCCATGAGGCTGCGGTCGAGCTTGGTGAGAAGATCGCCCGGCAGCCAGGTGGCCACGTCCACCGCCTGGACCGCGTCGAGCCCTTTGAATCCCGCTGTGCGTGCATCGTTCTCGGCTGCATCGATAGCGCGGCGCCAGCCGGTAATGGGCGCGCGCAGGCCGTCGAAGTCGAACAGCGGCCGGCGCCAGGCGCGCTTGGGGAACAGCGTGCGGGTGGCCGCGCGGTAGCGGCCGTAGCCCGCGAACATTTCGTCGCCGCCTTCACCGGTCAGCACCACCTTCACGTCGCGCGCCGCCTGTTTGGCGAGAAGATAGGTGGGCACCACCGCATAGTCGGTCACCGGATCGTCCATGGCTTCGGCGATAGACGGCAGCGCGTTCCAAAAATCGCCGGCCGTGACCTCCACCTCCACATGGATGGCGCCGACGGCCATGGCGGCGGCGCGGGCCGAGGCGCGTTCGTCATGCACGTCGGTACCCGGAAAAGCCGCCGTGAAGGCGAGCACCGGCTGGGTGTTCAACTTGGCCATAGCCGCGAGAACACAGGTGGAATCCACACCGCCGGAGAGGAACATCCCGTAAGGCACGTCGGAGCGTTGATGAACCGCGACCGAGTCTTCCCACACTGTGCCGAAAGCGGCGCTGGCCGCGTCATCGTCGCGCGACGCCGCAGGCTGCGGCGCGATGGCGCCCTGGCGCAAGCGAGCGGTGATCTTGCCCTGCTCCACCACCAGGGTTTCCCCAGGCAGCACCCGTGAAATGCCGGCGAACGGCGTCTCGCGCCCGGCGGAAAATTGCGTTCCCAGCATCTCATCACGCGCCGCGCTGTTGAGGTGCGGCGCGATCAGGCCGCTCGCGATCAGGGCCTGGGGTTCGGACGCAAAGCAAAACCCTTCCGTGGTCTCGGCGTAGTACAGCGGCTTGATGCCGAAAGGATCGCGCGCCAGCACCAGGCGGCGATGGACCGGATCGTCAATGGCGATGGCGTACATACCGCGCAAAGACCGGGCGAAACCCACGCCGTCCCGGCGATAGAGATGCAAGGCGCTTTCGCAGTCGGAATTGGTCTTGAATACCGCAGCGAGTTCCCGCCGCAGGTCGGGGTCGTTGTAGATCTCGCCATTGGCGACCAGCGCCACGCCGTCCTCGCTCATGAGCGGCTGCGCGCCGTGGGCAAGGTCGATGATGGCCAGGCGGGTGTGGACGAGGTCGATGCCATCCTTGGAGTAAACACCGTTGCCGTCGGGGCCGCGGTGTGCGAGGGCCGCAGCCATTGCTGCTGCGGCACGGGGTTGGCCGTCGCGGCTGACGATGCCGGCGATGCCGCACATTGCTAGGGGTTCGCGAGTGTGGGGCTTGCGGCGAGGCCGTTGAAGAAGGCCAGGTATTCGGGTGTAATTTTCGCCGGCGTATAGGCGGCGTTATAGGCCGCGCGGCCGGCTTCACCCAAGCGCGTCGCCAGCGCCATGTCCTGACAAACCCATTTGATGGCTTCGGCCGTGCTGACCACATCGCCCACGGGCACCAGCATGCCGTTGTCCTGGTGGCGGAGCAGGAGGCCCGGACCGATGCTGTCGGCGGCAATGACCGGCGCGCCCATGGACCAGGCCTCCAGCACCGCGTCGGCCACGTCTTCCTTGCGCACGGTCGTGGCATAGACATCGGCGGCCGTCAGAAACGCCGTTACGTCATTTTGCCACCCCATGAAACGCACACGCGGCTTCACGCCTTTATCATGGGCCAGCTGCTCCAGAGCGGCGCGGTCGGCGCCGTCGCCCAGGATCCACAGGTAGTAACCCGACAGGCGCGCGATGGCGTCCAGCAGCACCTCGAGGCCGCCCCCCAGCGTCAGGCGCAGCGAGGTCACCACCAGCTTCGCCGTAGGCGGCGTGTAATAGGTCTTGCGCGACACCGGCGCCGCTACGTCGGCCTCAGGTCGCGGAAGATGGGGCAGCACCTTGACCCGCTCCGCCGGCCATCCCGCGTTGGCGGCGGCGTCCGCCCGCACCTGCGCCGGCGTGAACAGCCGGTCGCATTGCGTGAAAGCGGTGAGATTGGGTTCCGATCCCAGGCGGCCCACGTGGATGAAATTGCCCTTCTCCACCATGGGCGCCACGTCCGGCGTCCAGGAGATCACGACGTCGGGGGCGAACTTACGGATGGCGGTGTTGATGCGGCGGCGGTCCAGGAACGCAAAGCTGCCGGGGAACGGCATCTCGATGGGGATGATGCCCTTGGCCGCAAGACGCTGGGCGCGCTCCGGGTTTTCCCGCAGCATGACCCGCTGGTCGGCGCCGTCGGCGGCCAACACGGCGGTCAGCCGTTCAAGCTGGCGTTCGACGCCGCCATAGGGTTCGCCGGAAATGAGATGGAAAACTTTCAAATGCGTCCGCACCACAACCAATAATAGATCAATCTAGAGGACGGCGTGCTCCAACGCTAGGTAACCCTGCCCGCGAAAGGCGGGCAAAAATTAAGGCGTGGCGAAGGCGTCCAGCACGCTCGCGACGTCGAGGTGGGCAATGACCCCGTCCACCGCCCGCACCGTGCGGCCGCCCCAGGGCGCATACCTGACAGGATCGGTGGGTCCGAACAGCGACAGGGTCGGCACGCC
>CANISR010000084.1 GCA_947470105.1 Fidelibacterota bacterium
GCATCTCATCCCGTAGTTTCGGCGACGCTTGAGGAAATCGCGCACTGGTACGATCGCGACGGACAAGATCAGGATATCCAGGCACGCGTGCGGTCCGAGGGGTTTTGACAGTGATGGCCTGGCAGGCAGCCGGCGCGGCAAGCTGGGCTGTTGGTGCAATCGGTTGCGGCCTCACGGGCACATAGATCAGCCTCCCGAAATCCTGCGAATTGATACGGGTCGGGCGTCGCTGGCCGAAAAACGCCGATTCCCTGATAATTCCCTGTTCCGGAGCCGGGGGTAAGGGGACGCCATGGACAGAAGGGCCCATAAAATCGGCCCATTGCTGGGGACGGGACTTGGGATCCGCCAGTTTTTGCCTGTATTTTCCCTGCTATCAGGGAATTCGGGCCTTGGAAACGGAGCTTCTGCACATCCGGACTGCCCACACCGCCATTTTCTGAAATTGAGTCTACCGATCGTTCCTGTGGGGTCAGTTGAACCCACGGTCTCTTTTTTGTTTAGCGCGCTTCGCGCGCATGGGTTCGTACCCCACCCTCACTTGTCTTTTGAGTCCTTGGCCGGTTCTTCAACCGCGGTGTACGGTTGAGGTTCTAGTTTCCCTGCTGCTGCGCTGTCGGGGGGCGCGCCGCATGTTTGGGTCAGGGGTCTTGAACCACATTCAATCGGGGGCGCCGTCGTGAGAATCCGTCTTGTTGCCACTGCGGCTGTTGGCGCGCTGTTCGCCAGTTTGTCTGGTACGGCGTTTGCTTTTCAGGTCGAAGAAACCAGCATCGAGGGCATCCAGTCCGCGATCCAGAGCGGCGAGGTTACGTGCCAGGGTGTGGTGCAGGCCTATATCGACCGCGCCAAGGCCTACAACGGTGTTTGTACGGCGCTGGTGACCAAAGATGGAAAACCAATTGAGAGCAAGCCCGGCACGGTGCGCGCCGGCGCCGCCCTGAGTTTCCCCACCGCCACGGTCGCGGCGAGCAAGATGCTGCCGACCTTTGACAAATACAAAGGCCTGCCGCTGGAGTACGGGCGGCTCGAGCCGACCATGTCCGACCCCAAAGTCATGCAGCAGTACGGCATGATCGCGGGCGTGCCCGATATCGGCCAGGTCAATGCGCTCAGCACACTGAACATCCGCGGTGAGCGCTCGGTCACCTGTCAGGGCGCCTTCGACGCGGCGCCCGGCACGCCGCTGCCGGCCGACGCGCCGGCGGTTTGTGAGAAGTTCCGTCAGCAGCCGGACGCCCTGGAACGCGCTGCCGCGCTGGACAAGCAATACGGCCGCACGCCGGACCTCAAGACCATGCCCATGTACTGCGCGGTGTTCTCATTCAAGGATGTCTACGACACCACGGACATGCGCACCACCGGCGGCGCCGATACCAATTACGCCATGGATGCGCCGCCCGAGGACGCGACCCTGGTCGCCCAGTTGCGCGCCAAGGGCGCCATCATCTACGCCAAGGCGACGTTGTCCGAATACAACGCGGGCCCCAGCAATCCTTCGGGACCGGCCGCGGCAAAAGTCACGCAGCGGGCCATCGGCGGGAATTCGTCGCGCAGCTCGTGGGGCGGGGCCGCATGCAATCCCTACGACACCACCCGTGAAACCGGGGGCTCCAGTTCCGGATCCGCGGTGTCGGTCGGCGCCAACCTCGCGACCTGCTCTCTTTGTGAAGAAACCGGCGGCTCCTGCCGCCAGCCGGCCTGGCGCGCCAATGTCGTCGCCCTGGTCACCACCAAGGGCCTGATATCCTACGGCGGCGCCATCGGTTCGGACCCCTACCTCGACCGCGCGGGCATCCAATGCCGCAGCGTCAAGGATTCCGCCGCCGTGCTCGACGCCCTGAAAGATCCGGTGCGCGGCTACTTCGATCCGCGCGACATCTACACCGCGCTCCCGAAAAACCTGATCTCCAAGGAGCCCTACAGTTCCTTCGTCGGCGGCAACGCCAATGCCCGGAAGGGGGCGAAGCCGCTCGCCGGTCTGCGGGTCGGCATCGTGCGCGAATACATGGTCAAGCACACCAAGAACGACGAGGCGGTGAGCGATCTGGTGGACGCCGAGATCAAGAAGGTCTTACGCGATCAGTTGGGCGCCGAGCTCGTGGAATCCTTTGATCCCAAGTACCCGAACGATCCGGGGGTGCCGGATATGACCTACACCTTCCAGCAAGCGCTGGCGGAGATCCTGCCCATCCACATGCCTGAGTACTTCACCAGCAAGGTTGGTGAGATCGCGGGGGAAGGCGGCGACGGCGGCGAAGAGGGCTCCGCCAAGTCCGCCAAGCTGGCCTTTGCGGTTGATGGCTACGACGTCACCACCCGCGACTACATCGCCAAGCTGGCGGAGGGCAAGGCGCCGCTGTCGGAGGACCTCAATATTCGTCGCGTCACCGTGTCGCCGCCGATCCATAGCTTCGGATTTCACATGGAGCAGTACCTGCTGCGCCGGAGCGACAGCCGGGTCATCGACTGGGGTACGCTGGCCGCCAACTCCAAGCACTATACAGAGGCTCACGCGGTCTCCATGTCGAACTCGGCCAACAAGTTCGACATCGCGTCGCCGGGGATGACCCAGCGCATGAAGATGCGCGAGGTCATGCGTATGGTGGTGGACAAAGTTATGCGCCAGAACCGGCTGGACGTGCTGGTCAACCCGACCATCACCCTCCCGCCGTCGATTCATGGCGGGGCGGGGCAGCCGGCGGTCAACAGCCGCCCGACCGGCCGATTCCCCACCAGCGCGGACTTAGGCATCCCCGAGATCACGGTGCCCGCCGGGTTCAACAGCGTCATGTACGAGCCCAAGTTCGAGCTGAACGATAAGCAGGATACTTACCGCGCCGTCGCCAACAACACCGACAAGACGACACTCAAGCACGCGATGCCATATGGGATCTCGTTCTGGGCCGGCCCAGGCGAGGAGCCGGTGGTGATCGAAGTGGCGTCCATCTACGAACAAGCCACCAAGCACCGCATGGCGCCGCCGGCCCTCGGGCCGGTGAAGAGGAAGTAGGTAAGGTTTAGTCCTCCGCCGCGAACGTGAAGGTCAGCATGGCCCGCACGGTGCGCGGTGCGATGGGTGAGAAGGTGCCCGACGGCGGCGCCATATAACCTTCGACGCCCGTGAGGTTGGAGCCCAGGACCCGGAACTCGGCAGGCCGCCCGGCGAGCTGGAAGCGGCCGCGGGCGCCGAGACTTAAGGTGGTGACCGCCGGGGCCTTAAAGGTGTTGGCGGTGTTCGCCCAACGCTCCCCCATATGGCTCACGGCGGCGTCCACGGACCAGCCGTGTCCGAGCTGACGCTCGACGGTGGCGCTCGCCATCACGCTTGAAATGCCCGGCGCCCGCGGGCCCACCGTGCCGGCGTCCACCAGGGAGCCGGTCACTTTGGGTTGGAAGGCCACGACGCCCATGACAACGCTGGTGGCAACGTCAACTTTGCCCGTGACCGAAATCTCGGCGCCGCGATGGCGTACCTTGCCGACGACACCAAACGATCTGTCGGTGCGGAAGCCCTGGCTGGGTTTGGAAACATCGAACAGCGCGCCGATAACCGTGAGGCGCGAGGCAATGGCGCCGCGCACACCCACCTCGAACTGTTCGGCGTCCACCGGCGGCAACACCTCGTCGCGGTTTGTGGCCGCCGTGGGCGCGGTGCCGGCTTCTTCCAGCCCGCGCACCCAACTGCCGAACACCGTCAGGGTGTCGGTCGGGCGAACCAGGGCCGACATATTGGTTTTGGTGGTCTGGCTCACGCGCTGATTCCGGGCCCCCGCGACAGACAGCACGGTCTTGTCATAACGCGTCCGATGAATGCCGAAGCGCACCTGGGCCTGGTCCCGCCACGCCAGGCCATATCCGGCCGAGGCGGTCGCTTGTTCAACGGTGTCCTTGCCCCGGGTACCGGTCCAGGGGATCTCAGGCGTTGCCGGCGGGTCTTCCGCGGGCAGAGCGAACGATCCCAGCGGCACTGCGAGGCTGGAGGTGAGGCCGGCGATGGTGCGGCCGCCACGCACAGATGCCGTGAGCAGGTGATTCAGTCCGCCTGCCGTGAACTCCCGGCTGACCCGCGCCTCCGCGGAGTCCGCGGTCTTGGCCCTCGACGGGCTGCGGAAGGTTGTGGCCGACGCGCGGCCCGCAGCATCGGACGCGATCAGGGTGTAGTCCACCTGACCGATGTCGAAGACTGAGTGAAAGGCCGACAGGTCTACCGCGAAGGCGCCGAAACGGCCGTTGTAGAGCACGCCGATGTTGGAGCTGATGGCATGGGTATCAGCCCACGACGGCGAATACTGGTGCAGGCGTTTGAGGTTGGGCGGCATGGCCGCCGTGGCGGGAAGGACGGCGTAGTCGCCGTCGTAGCCACGTTTGTACATGGACCCAAACACCCGCAGCCGGTGGCCGGGCGCCATGTCCCAGGCCGCGACGCCGCCGGCGCCGATGCCCCAGCCGTCATAGCCCTGGGCAAAGCGCGCCACAGGGCGCCAGAGGAAGCCGCCGGCAATGGAAAAATCCCCAGCGCGCGCGGAGCCGTCGCCCTGGATCACCTGGGTGCCGAAGTCCCGGAGCCCCACGCCCAGCCGCAGTTCGTTCTTGGGTCCCGCCTCGCGCAGGCGATAGTTCACCACGCCGGACGGCGCGGGGTAGGAGAGCTGGGCGGCATTGACGCCGACCCGCACACCGACGCCTGCCAGCACCGTATCGTCCAGGGGGGCCGCGCGGTTGAAGTAGGCTTCGTTGATGCGATAGGCGCCGCTGTCATTGAGGTCAAAACCGCGCACTTGGCTTTCACTATAGATGCCGGATTGTTCGATCCCCGCGCGCTCGCCGAAGGCATCGGATGCCGAGGCCACCGCGTTGTCCTGTGCGGCGGCGGGGGCCGCGACGGAGAAGGTCAGAAGAGTCCAGAGGGTGCGTTGCATGGCCGCAGCTTAGGAGCGGTCCTCCAAAGGCGAGAGACAGCTCACTGCAGCAGTCCAGCGGTTCGCTGCACAGTTGGAGCTTCCCGTGCCATTTGCGTTAGGCTGAGGGCATGACGGAGTCCTCGGCACCCATAGCCCCCATGCGCTGGCGCTGGATCGCGGCCTTTTGGCTGGCGGCCGCCGCCTTTGAAGCCAGTCAGTCGGTGTTCAAATTGCCCTACGAAGGCAAACAGGGCGGCGAAGTACGGCTGTTCATAACCCAATTCATGACGTGGCTGCCCTGGGCGTTGGCGACACCCTTGGTCATAGGCCTTGCGCGCCGCTGCCCGGTCATTCCAAAGCCGACGGTTCGGGGACTTTTCGTGCATCTCGCCGCACTCGTCGCAATCACGGCCATCGCGGAGGCCTGGTCGGCGGGGATCGGGGTCATATTCAATCCATGGTCAAACGATCCGCCGCCGATGTTTTGGAGTACCTGGCGCGTCACCGTGGTTTTCCAGGCGCTGAATTGCCTGGCGGCCTACGCGCTCATCGTGACCATCACCTATCTCCTGGATTCCCGGGGCCGTGTCGCGCACCAGATTACCGAGGCCGCCCGGCTTAACGCGGAGCTCTCAAAGGCGCAACTGGCCGCGCTGCGCCGGCAGTTGGAGCCGCATTTCATGTTCAACACCCTGAACTCCATCGCCGGCCTGGTGCGGGACCAGCGCAGCGGGGAGGCGGTGAACATGATCGTTGGCTTGAGCGAATTTCTGCGCCGCGCGTCGGAGGATTCCCACCGGCCTCAAGTGACGCTGGCGGAGGAGGTGGAATACCTTCAGCGCTATGTGAATATCCAGAAAGTGCGTTTCGGCGACCGCCTGCGCATCAACATGGAGTTCGCCGCCGATCTCATGGACGCGCAGGTGCCGAGCCTGGTGCTCCAGCCCCTGGTGGAAAACGCCATCAAGCATGGCGTCGCCAAAAAGGTGGCGGGCGGAATCGTGCGGGTATGGGCCTCGCGGCGGGACGGTGGGTTGTGTCTGGGTGTTTATAACGACGGCGCCGATCTGCCGGAGGACGAGGAGTCCAAAGGTGCGGGCGTGGGCCTCGCCAACCTGCGCACGCGCCTTGGCATCCTGCACGGCGACGAAGCGGACCTCCGCATGAACCGGATCGGAGACGACGGCATAGAGGTTGTCGTGACGCTCCCGCTGCGGGTGACTTGAATGATCCGTACCCTGGTGGTGGACGATGAGCCCCTGGCGCGCCGTAACCTGACGCTCCTGCTCCAGAAGGACCCGGATATCGGCCCCATTATCGAATGTGACTCCGGTGCGACGGCGGTGGCGGAAATCCAGCGTAGCAAGCCGGATCTGATGTTTCTCGATGTGCAGATGCCGGAGTGCGGCGGTTTCGACGTGCTGGAGCTGCTGGGCGCCGATTTGCCCCAGACCATCATCTTCGTGACCGCCTACGACGAATACGCGCTGCGCGCCTTCGAGGCCGGCGCCCTCGACTACTTGTTGAAGCCCTTTGATGACGCGCGCTTTGGACGGGCGCTGGTGCGCGCCAAGGACAAGATTGCCCGCTATAGCCCCGCACCCCACCAAGCCCTGCAGCGGCTGATCGTCAAATCTCTGGGCAAGCTGTTGTTCGTGAACGTGGCGGATATCGACTGGATCGAGGCGGATAGCTACTACGCACGTCTTCACGTGGGCCGCGACACCCACCTCATTCGCCGCACACTTGCGGAGCTTGAAGGAGATCTTGGCGCGGAGACCTTCGTCCGCGTTCACCGCTCAACCATCGTCAACCTGGAGCGCATCCGCGGCCTCGAACTTCAAAGCGCGGGCGAATACGAAGTCCTGCTGCACTCCGGCGCCCGGCTGCGCCTCAGCCGCCGCTACAAGAAGGGGCTCCAGGACCGCTTGGCGGGCATGGCGATACCGATGGGCCGCTAAACCTGCGGCGCTTCAGGCGCCTTCAACCAGCTTCGCTACAGTCTCTAATCGGTCGGCTTCCACCGCGGGTTTATCCCACCTGATGCGCGAGACACGCGGGAAGCGCAGCGCGATGCCGGATTTGTGCCGCGTAGAGTTCTGCGCGGCGTCGAAGGCCACTTCCAGCACCAGGCCGGGGGCAACGGCGCGGACAGGGCCGAAGCGTTCGGTGGTATTGTTGCGGACCCAGCCGTCCAACTGTTTCAACTCGGCGTCGGTAAAGCCGAAATAGGCTTTGCCCACAGGCACCAGTTCGTCGTCGCGCCATACGCCGAATGTGAAGTCGGAGTAGAACGAACTGCGCTTGCCGTGGCCTCGCTGGGCATACATCAGGACGGCATCGATCGTCAGCGGGTCACGCTTCCATTTGAACCACGGCCCCTTGGGGCGCCCGGCGATATAGGGCGCATTGCGTCGCTTCAGCATCAGTCCTTCCATGGCGGCGCCCCGCGCGGAGGCGCGGATTCCGGTTAGCGCTTCCCAGCTCGCAAACGGCACCACCGGCGACAGATCAAAGCGCGCCTGCGCGGCGGCGGGGAGCTTCTCCATGAAATCTTCCAGACGTTTGCGGCGGTCGGTCCAGGGCAGGGCGCGCAGGTCGTCTTCGCCGTCGAACAGCATGTCGTAAACCCGGACAAAGGCCGGATAGGTGTCCAATTGCTTCTTGGCGACCACCTTGCGGTTCAGGCGCTGCTGCAGGTCCGCGAAGGGAGCGGGGTCCGCGCCGTCGCCGCGCACCAGCAACTCGCCGTCCAGCACCGCGTCGAAGGATGCAGCATCCGTGACGTCGGGGAAGGTCGCGGAAATATCGTCGCCGGACCGCGCGAACAGGCGGGCCGGCGTGAGGGTCGAACCGGCCACCTGCACGCGGATGCCGTCCCATTTCCACTCGGCGATGAAATCGGCCGGATTCAGGGTCGTGAGCTCCGACTCTTCCAGGGCCTGTGACAGCATGAAGGGGCGGAAGCTGGTGCCCCGCGCCGCCGCCGGCTTGTCGCCGCGCTTTTCCGCCCAGGCAAAGACGGCGGTGTAGGGCGGCTCCTGTCCGTGCCAGATCTCCTCGAGATCGGCGAGATCCAAGGCGCCCCACTGCGCCAGGGCGGTTTTCGCCAGGCGCGCCGACACACCTATGCGGAGGCCGCCGGTCAGCAGCTTGAGCAACGCCCAGCGGCCGGTGGCGTCCAAGCTGTCCATCCATGTCGCGATCAGGTCGGGCACTTTGGACTTGGGCGCGGCCCGCAACGTGGTGACGATTTCACCGAGGGCCGGAGGGTGCGTGGCTTCGCCGCCGGCCGGCCACAGCAGGGCGATAGTTTCCGCCAGGTCGCCGACGTAGTCGTAAGAATAGGAAAACAGCACGGGATCGGTGCGGGCGGAAATGAGTTTGCGCAGCAGCGCCGGCTTGGCGTGGGGAATGTCCAGGGTGCCGGCGAGCGCGGCGAGGCCGTAGCCGCGGTCCGGGTCCGGCGTCGTGGCGAAGTAATCCATCAGCAGGCGCAGTTTGCCCAGGCGGGATGGCTGATAGACAAGGTGATCCAGAAGGGCGGCGAAGGCTTTCATGCGGGGGTCGCGGGTTCCGGGGCCTTCGCGTCATCGTCGTTTTCGTCCTCATAGCCGATCAGGGACAAGGCCTTGGCCGGTACGCCCATGAGTTCCAGGGCCCGGGCCAGGGCTTCTTCACGCCCGTGGGTGATCCAGACCTCGCCCGGCGCCACATCGCGCATGGTCTGCAGCAATTCATTCCAGTCGGCGTGGTCCGAGATCACCAGGGGCAGCTCGACGCCGCGCTGCTTGGCCCGCTGGCGGATGCGCATCCAACCCGAGGCCATGGCGGTGACCGGCTCATTCATGCGCCGCGACCAGCGATCGGCCAACGCGCCGGGAGGACAGAGCACGATGCGGCCGTTCAGCGCTGCCTGCGGCTGGCCGGCGACGGGGGTCAGCTCGCCCAGGGCCACGCCGAAATCTCGATACAGATTGCATAGCGCCGCCATGGCGCCGTGCAGGAAAATGGGCGCGTCGTAGCCGCTCTCGCGCAACAGCATGATGATGCGCTGGGCCTTTCCCAGCGCATACGCGCCGACCAGATGCGGGCGGTCGGGAAACAGGCGCAGGGACTCGCGCAGGCGCGCGATCTCGGCGCCGTCGTCCGGGTGGCAAAACACCGGCAGCGCGAAGGTGGCCTCGGTTATGAACACGTCACAGGGCGTCACCGCGAACGGCGGGCAGGTGGGATCGCGCCGGCGCTTGTAGTCGCCTGACACCACCACGCGGATACCACGGTATTCCATCACAATCTGTGCGCTGCCGAGCACGTGCCCGGCGGGCTCCAGGCGGACAGTGACGTCGCCGATTTTCAGCGCTTCACCATATTGCAGCGCTTGCTCGCCGCGCTGCGGTCCGAAGCGAACGTTCATGATGGCCAGGGTCGGTGTCGTGGCGAGCACCGCGCCGTGTCCGGGGCGTGCGTGATCGCCATGGCCATGGGTAATGACGGCACGGTCGACAGGCACAACGGGGTCGATGACAAAGCCGCCGGGCACGACCTCGAGGCCTGCGGGCGTGACTTTGATCCAGGACGCGGCGGCTGCGGACATGACCCTGAAATGGGCCCCATAGGCCGCAACGCAAGCACGCCCGTACCGGTAGTAAAACTCGCGCGCATGCAAGGTTTCGGCTGCATTGCGGCCAGGTACGCCGGGCATACATAAGAATGCATGCAGGGGCCAATATCTTGAACATGATGACGCGCAAGGCGCCCATCCGTGCACGCCGGAAGTTGGTTGGGCTGCCTGAGCCTTTTGCCGGCTGGTTCTCGGCGCGGGGCTGGCGGCCCCATGGGCACCAGCTCGACCTGCTTGCCGCGGCGCGCGAGAACGCCCCCGTCTTGCTGATCGCGCCCACCGGTGGCGGCAAAACACTGTCGGGGTTCCTGCCCAGCCTGGTTGAACTTGCTGCCGCGCCCGCCGCCGGGCTGCACACGCTTTACATCTCGCCGCTGAAGGCCTTGGCGGTGGATGTGCACCGGAACGTGGAGCGGCCGATTTCCGAGATGGGCCTTGGCATAACCACCGAAAGCCGCACCGGCGATACACCCGTGGGCAAAAAGCAACGGCAGCGCCGTCGCCCGCCCAACATTCTGATGACGACGCCGGAATCCCTAGCACTCTTGCTGGCCCATAAAGACGCCGGCGAAATATTCAAAGGCTTGCGCCGCGTGGTGGTCGACGAAGTGCATGCGCTCGCGGGTACCAAGCGCGGCGATCTGCTGGCGCTGGGCCTCGCGCGGCTGCGGCGTCTGGCGCCGCTGAGTCACTGCGTCGGTCTTTCGGCGACGGTCGCTTTCCCGGAAGAACTCGCCGCCTACATTCACCCCGACGCCCGCATCATTGCTGTGCCCGGCGGGCCCAAACCCGAGATCTCCGTGGTCAGCGCCCATGGCCGCATGCCGTGGTCGGGCCACATGGGGCTCTACGCCATTCCCGACATCTATCGCGCCATCGCCGCCCACAACAGCACGCTGATCTTCGTCAACACCCGGGCCACCGCCGAGTTGGTGTTTCAGGCGCTGTGGAAAGCCAACTACCATAACCTGGCCATAGCTTTGCACCACGGCTCCCTGGACCGCGAGCAGCGGCGCAAAGTCGAAGCCGCCATGGCGGCCGGGACCCTGCGCGCCGTGGTGGCGACGTCATCGCTCGACCTCGGCGTCGATTGGGGCGCGGTGGATCTTGTGGTGCAGATGGGCGCGCCGAAGGGCTCCGCGCGGCTGGTGCAGCGTATCGGCCGTTCAAATCACCGGTTCGACGCGCCGTCGCAGGCCTTGCTGGTGCCGGGCAACCGCTTTGAAGCGCTGGAGTGCGCGGTGGCGCGGACCGCGGTACTTGCCGGCGCCCTGGACGGCGAGGCGCCGCGCCCGGGCGCCCTCGATGTTCTGTGCCAGCACATCATGGGCATGGCCTGTGCGGGGCCGTTTCATCCCGATGCCCTGTACGCCGAAATCATTTCCGCAGCACCCTACGCCGGTCTGGCGCGGACGGACTTCGATGCGGCCCTGCGCTTCGTGGAAAACGGCGGCTATTCCTTGCGCGCCTATGAACGTTACGCCCGCCTGTTTTGCGACAGCAGCGGCTTTTACCACATCCGCAATCAGCAGTTCGTGCGCCAGTACCGCATGAACGTCGGTGTCATCGTCGAGGCCGAGACCATCCTCGTGCGGATGGGGCGCCGCAAGCTTGGCCGGGTGGAGGAGCAGTTCATCGCCAGCCTGTCGCCCGGGGACACCTTCATCTTCGGCGGACGTATGCTGAAGTATGACGGCATCCAGGAGGGCGTCGCGGTCACGTCGCGTGGAGCGGGGAAGGAGCCCAAAGTGCCGGCCTATATGGGCGGGCGCTTGCCCCTGTCGGCGGGTTTGGGCGAAGCCGTGCAGCGCTTCTTTCACCAACCGAAGCTGTGGCCGGCTTTAGCGCCCGAAGTGCGGGAATGGCTCAACGTTCAGAAATCACGCTCAGGCCTCCCGGCGCCCGGCCGCGTCATGGTCGAAACATTCCCCCGCGGTGGACGCTATTTCACCGTGGTCTACGGCTTCGCCGGGCGCAACGCCCACCAGAGCCTTGGCCTTCTGCTGACGCGTCGCATGCTGCGCATGAACACCAAGCCGGCGGGCTTTGTGGCGGGCGAGTATGCGGTGGCGGTGTGGAGCCTGAAGAAGCCCGAAAATATACCGGCGCTGCTCGACCCCGACATCCTTGGCTACGAACTGGAAGAGTGGATCAACGACTCCAACATGCTGCGGCGCACCTTCCGCACCGTGGCAGTGATCGCCGGGCTCATCGAGCGCAAGCACCCGGGCCATCAGAAATCCGGGCGTCAGGTCAACTTCAATTCCGACGTCATTTATGACGTGCTGCGGCGTTATGAGCCCGATCACATTCTGCTGCGCGCCACCCGCGCGGATGCTTCCAGGGGTCTCATCGACCTGGACCGCCTTACGTCTATGCTGGTGACCGCCCGTGGCCACATCGATCACTATGATCTCGACCGTATCAGTCCTTTGGCGGTGCCCGTGATTCTTACGATTGGAAAGGAATCCATCGGCAAGGCCATGATCGACGATCTGTTAGACGACGCCGGCGAAGGCCTGATCGCGGAGGCCATGCGGTGAGCATGATCTTCCAGCTCCAGGGTGCGACGTTAGTCCCGGATCTGTCCGGGGCTCTCCTGTGGGATGACGCCCGCACCTTGATCGTCGCGGATCTGCATTTCGAGAAGAGTTCCAGCTTCGCGGCCAAGGGCCAGCTCCTGCCGCCCTATGACACGGCGACGACGTTGCAGCGTCTTCTGGCGGTCATAGACCGGGTAAGGCCGGCGCGCGTGATTTGCCTCGGCGACAGCTTTCACGACACCCATGCCGCCGACAGGCTGCATCCCGACGATATGGCGGTGCTGCGCAGTCTCACGGCGCGGGTGGACTGGCTGTGGGTGGTGGGCAATCACGACCCGGCGCCGCCGGATACTTTCGGCGGCGCGGTGGTGCACGACTTCTGCCTTGGCCCCCTCACGTTCCGGCACATAGCTGCTCCGGGCGATGTGATCGGCGAGATCTCCGGCCACTTTCACCCGAAGGCCGCGGTTGCGACCCGCGGCAAGCCTATCACCCGCGCCTGTTTTGTCGGCGATGGCCGGCGGCTGATCTTGCCGGCCTTTGGTGCGTTCACCGGCGGCCTGAATGTGCGCGATCCGGCGATCCTGGCATTGCTGGCGCCACGGTTCGAGGTTGTGATGCTCGGCCAGACCAAGCTCCACCGTTTCGGCAGTCATCAGTTGAAATCACAGGCCGTTTTGACGTCCGACTTTTATGGTGCCGGCAAGCGCCGCGGTTAGGACCGCGCAGCGCCGTAAAAGGCGCTGATGCATTCCGCCACGCGGACAATGTCCGCCTCAGCCAGGTGCTGATGGATCGGCAGGCTCAGGATGCGTTGGGCCTGGCGCTCCGTGACCGGAAATGCGCCGGCCTTGTATCCGAGGTGCGCCGCGGCCGGCTGCAGATGGAGCGGGACCGGATAGTGAATCGCCGCGCCGATTTTGTTTTCCAACAGGTGTGTCCGCAGCTCGTCTCTGCGGTCGACCTGGATAACGAAGGTATGGAAGGTGTTGAACTCCTCGGGCCGGTCCGGGGGGCAGAAGACGGGGGCAGATGCGAGGAGGCCTTGGTACCGGGCCGCATTGGCGCGGCGGCGTTCGATTACCGAGGACAACCCCTGCAGACGGATCAGCAGGACTTCCGCTTGCAGCGTGTCCAGGCGCGAGGCGTAACCCCATTCAGAAACGGTATTGCGGTCGACCAGCCCGTGGTTGCGGAGGCGGCGGATACGCTCGGCCACGGCGGCGTCGTTCGTGGTGGCAAAGCCGCCGTCGCCGGCGGCGTTGAGATTCTTGAGCGGATGCGCCGAAAAGCATCCCAGGTCACCCAAGGCGCCTGCGTCCACCCCGCGGTACTTTGATCCAAATGCCTGCGCCGCGTCCTCGATCAAAAGCACGCGGTGCCGGTCGGCGATCGCGCGCAGACGGTCCATTTGCGCGCAGCGGCCCGTCAGGTGCACCGCCATGATGGCTTTGGTGCGCGGCGTCACCGCCGCTGCGACCTGGTCGGGGTCGATATTCTGATCGGGCAGGACGTCGGCGAATACAGGCGTGGCGCCGATGTGAACAATAGCCGCGGCGGACGCAACGAAGGAGTTCGGCTGGGTGATGACCTCGTCGCCGGGACCGATGCCGAGCGCTTTCATACCGAGAATCAGAGCATCCGTTCCGGAATTCAACGCCACCACATGGGCTACGCCGCAGGGCCGTGCGGCGGCCTGCTCGAAGCGCTCCACGGCCTCGCCGAGAATAAAGTCACCCTTGCCGAAAACGCGATCCACGGCCGCGATTACGTCGGCGCGGATCTCGCCGTAGTCGGCGTTCAACCGTACGTAAGGAATTTCAGCCACTGTAGAACTCGCGCACAACCTCGGACATATAGTCGAGCTGCTCGTCGGAAAGATGCTCGTGAGCGGGCAGAGAAATCATGGAGCCGGCGTGCCTGTCGCTGACGGGGAACGCCCCTTCCTTGTAACCAAAGTGCGCAAGGCCTTCCTGGCGATAGACCGGAAGGGGGTAGTGCACCTTTGCTTCGATGCCGCGCTGCACGCAATGCTGCAGCAGCTCGTCACGACGTTCCGCGAATACGATGTACAGGTGATAGACGAGCTTGCGGCCCGCGGCGCGCGGCGGGATTTTGATCTGGCTGATCTGCCGCAAGCCGGCATCGAGCCGCGCCGCGTTGGCGATGCGGTGATCGGTGATCTGGTGGACCTGACCGATGAGCCAGTTTCCCACCACGGCCTGGAGGGAATCGAGGCGCGAATTGTGCCCGAGTATGGATATCTCATCCCGGGTCTTGAGGCCGTGGTTGCGCAGCAGGCGCAGTTTTTCAGCGACCGCTGTGTCGCTTGTGACGATCACGCCGCCGTCACCCCAGACATTGAGGTTCTTCAAGGGATGGAGCGAGAAGCCGGCTGCTGCGCCGAATGTTCCGGCAGTGCGTCCTTCAATGGCGCCGAGGATGCACTGACAGGCGTCTTCCACGACCGGAAGCCCGTGCTTTTCCGCGATGGCCATAAGGCGGGGCATGTCGGTCATTTGCCCGGCGAGGTGCACGGGCATGATCGCCTTCGTGCGTGGTGAAATAGCCGCCTCGACCTGGCTGACATCCATGCAGAAGTCGTCGCGGCAGTCGACCAGCACCGGGCGCGCGCCGGTTTCTGCGATGGCGCCAATAGTGGCGATGAAGGTGTTCGCGGTCGTGATCACCTCATCGCCATGCCCGACGCCGACGGCGCGGAGCGAAAGCTTCAGGGCGTCGGTTCCGGAGTTCACGCCGATCGCGAATCGCGCTCCGATCAGGTCGGCAAATCGTTCCTCGAATTCGGCGACCGGCTTGCC
>CANISR010000085.1 GCA_947470105.1 Fidelibacterota bacterium
CGCGGTTGTCGCCCATCATGAAGAAGTTGCCGGGCGGCACGACATATTCGGGCGTGTTGTCGAAGGGACCGTGGTCGCCCTCCTCCAGGATGTAATGCACCTTGCCGCCGGGCAGCGTTTCCTTGTAGCGCGCCAGGGGCGAGGCGTTGCCGCGGTCGTCGCGATAGACGAAATCTTCGACCTTCTCGCGCTCCACCAGTTGGCCGTTGATGAACAGTCGGCCGTCCTGCATGCGGATCTTGTCCCCGGGCAGGCCGATCAGCCGTTTGATATAGTCGGTCTTGTTGTCGCCAGGGAATTTGAACACCAGCACGTCGCCGCGCTTGGGCTCAGTCATGAAGATGCGGCCGTCGTACGGCCCGAGGCTGAACGGAAAAGAATGACGGCTATAGCCGTAGGAGTATTTGGAAACGAACAGGTAATCGCCCACCAAAAGCGTCGGCACCATGGAGCCCGACGGAATGTTGAACGGCTCGAACATGAAGGTGCGGATCACCAATGCCACCAGGATGGCGTAGACGACCGTGAGCACGGTTTCGCCCAGCCCCTCGCGTTTCTTGCCGGCGGGTACAGCGGTGGAGGTGGTCATCAGGGGCGCTCTGAATAAGGGTGGCGAAACGATGCTGAAGATCGGGCGGATGAAGCCAGCGAAGCTCCGAAAAGTCAAGGAATACGAAGGATTTAGGCCCGATATGAGGGCCTAAGATGCTGGCACGGCGCTAATAATCACGAAAGCTTCGGCCCAGGGATAATCGTCGGTCAAGGTTACATCTACCTGGGCGCGCAGCCCCGCGGGTGTGATGGCCGCCAGACGTTCGGCGGCCCCTCCGGTCATGATGATAGTGGGCCTGCCCGAGGCGTGGTTCACAACCCCCAGGTCGCGCCAGTAGATCCCCGAGCGGAAGCCGGTGCCCAAAGCCTTGGACGCGGCCTCCTTGGCGGCGAAGCGTTTCGCCAGGGTGCAAGCGTAGCCGTTTCCTGTTCCCTTGCGGCGCTCGGCTTTGCGCAACTCCGCTTCGGTGTAGATGCGCTTGATGAAGCGCTCACCGAAGCGACCCAGCGTCGCCTCAATGCGGCGGATGTCGATGATGTCGTTGCCGATGCCGAGGATCATGTGCGGACCATGGAGATCAAGTATCCCTGCGCACAATAGCGAGGCGCGTCCGCGCCTTATCCATCTCAGCGCGCATGCGTTTCACGGCGTCGCCGAAGCCGGTAAAGATCGCCTCGCCCACCAGGAAATGCCCGATGTTGAGCTCCCGCACCGCGGGAATAGCGGCAATAGGTCCGACAGTGTCGAAGGACAGGCCGTGACCGGCATGACATTCAAGGCCGAGGCTCAGCGCGTAGGCCGCGGCAGACTGGATGCGGGCTAATTCCGCTTCCCGGTCCGAGGCCAAGAGCGCGTCGCAGTAGGCGCCGGTGTGGAGTTCTATGACGGGAGCGCCGATGCGCTGCGCGGCATCCAACTGGCGCGGATCGGCGGCGATAAACAGGGACACACGAATGCCCGCGTCCGCGAGCTTAGCTACATAAGGCTTCAGCGTATTATCCGCCGCGGCGGCGTCGAGGCCACCTTCGGTGGTGCGTTCCTCGCGTTTCTCCGGCACCAGGCAGACCGCGTGGGGTTTGTGCTTCAGAGCGATGGCAAGCATCTCATCGGTCGCCGCCATTTCGAGATTGAGCGGAATATTGATCTCCGCCATGAGGCGCAAGATATCGACGTCGGTGATGTGGCGCCGGTCCTCGCGCAAGTGGGCGGTGATGCCGTCGGCACCCGCGTCCTGGGCGGCCAAAGCCGCGCGGACCGGATCGGGGTGGGCGCCGCCGCGGGCATTCCGCACGGTAGCGACGTGGTCGACGTTGATGCCGAGGCGCAGATGGGGAGCCAGCGCGCTCATCCATCCTCCTCTTCTACCAGGGCCGCCGTCTTGCTGATCCGCGCCGCGCGCTTGGCGTGTACGACGCTGACCACCGACTTGAGGATGAAATATGACGCAATCCCGGCAACGATGGCCATGGGGATGCTGCCGACGGTCATGGGCCAAAGCACCGGCCAGACCCCGTGCATGAACAGGCCGCCGTCAAGATTGAGCACGGATTCAGTAAGGTCCTTGAAGACGCGGATGAAATTCGGCGGCCGGACCTCGAGATGGCCTTCAAGTATCACCTCGCCCAGATAGTAGGCGCCGAACCACAGCGCCGGCGCGGTCCAGGGGTTGGCCACATGGGCGCCGATGAGGGCCGCCAGCATGCTCCCCCCCAAGGCCCAGGCCAGTGCGGCGCCGATCACCATGTGCGTGCCGTAGAATGGCGTCATGGCTAGGCCGGCGCCGATCGCGAAGCCCGTAGCGATGAAAGACGGCGTGCCGGGGATCCTGTGGAGCCGATGCCAGTAATAGGCGACGGCGCGTTTCCAGCCTGAGCGCGGCCAGATGAACCCCCAGGTCTTCGAGAGGACAGAAAGTTTTTCGCGTCGCAGGAACATGAGAGGGATATCGCCTTCTAAAACCGCTGATGCAAGCGCTAGATCAGCGGCGCGCGCGTTCGACGGAATTGATTGCCGGCGTGGCGCGCAAGGCGGCGATGATATTGGTCAGGTGTTTCACGCCGCGCACCTCGATATCGACCACCATCTCGAAGAACTCCTTGGTCCGGTTGACGATCTTGAGGTTGGTGATGTTGCCGAAATTGCGCGCGATCACAGTGGACAAGGCGCCGAGGCTGCCGGGTTCGTTGCCGACCACCAGATTGATGCGGCCGATATGCACGTCCTTGTCCCGGTCCACGTCCCAGGCCAGGTCGATCCAACGCTCCGGCGTCTCGGTGTATTCCTCCAGGCGTTCGCAATCGATGGTGTGGATCTCAATGCCGCGCCCGGCGCCGGTGATGCCGACGATGCGGTCGCCGGGCAACGGATGGCAGCACTCGGACAGGTGCACCGCCATGCCGGGCGTAAGGCCTCGGATGGCGATGGCGCCGCTTGATTCGTGGGACTGGCGCAGGCGTGCCTGGGACAGGTTGACGATGTTGTCGTCGGTGGTGCGCGCGCCGGGGTAAACGGCCAGCAGCACTTCACGGCCGACGAGGCGCCCCTCGCCCACTTTGACATAGAGTTCTTCGATCGAATCCGCGCCGAGCTTTTCGGTAACGCCCTTCAGGCCCTTATCGGTGAGCTGATAGCCTTCCTTGGCGAAGGTCTTCTCCAGAATCTCCTGCCCCAACTTCAGATATTCGGTGCGGGCTTCCGAGCGGACGCGGCGGCGCACATGGGCGCGCGCCTTGCCCGTGACGACGAAACCTTCCCATTCCGGCGACGGCTTCTGGGCCGTGGACGTCATGATCTCAACCTGGTCGCCGTTCTGCAGACGCGTACGCAAGGGCACGATGCGCCCGTTGACCTTGGCGCCGACGCAGGTGTTGCCGACTTCGGTATGCACCGCGTAGGCTAGGTCGACGGGGCTGGCACCCTTGGGCAGCGCGATCAGATCGCCTTTGGGTGTGAAACAGAATACCTGGTCATGGAACATCTCGAGTTTGGTGTGCTCGAGGAATTCTTGCGGCGACTGGGCGTGCTCAAGGATGTCGAGTAGTTCGCGCAGCCACGAATACTGGCGCCCTTCCACAGGCTTGAGCGCGCCCTTCTCGAACAGGTCGGAATCCTTGTATTTCCAGTGGGCGGCGACGCCGAGTTCGGCAACCTCGTGCATCTGGTGAGTGCGGATCTGGATTTCGATGCGGTGGCGTTGCGGACCGATCACCGCAGTGTGGATCGAGCGGTAGCCGTTGCGCTTGGGCGTGGAGATGTAGTCCTTGAAGCGGCCCGGAACGGTCGGATACGTGGTGTGGACGACGCCGAGCACCCGGTACACATCGGGAATCGCATCCACCATGATGCGGAACGCCATGATGTCCGAGAGCTGCTCAAAGCTCACGTCCTTGACCTGCATCTTGCGCCAGATGGAGTAGGGCGTCTTCTCGCGGCCGGAGATGTAGCTGCCCTCGATGCCGGCCTTGCGGATGACCTGATCAAGTTCATCCATGATCTTGACGACCAGTTCGCCGCCGTGGAGTTCCAGGAAGCGAAGGCGCGTCAGGATCGATGCCCTGGCTTCGCTATGCATTTCGGCGAATGCCAGGTCTTCGAGCTCGGTCTTGATTTCCTGCATGCCGATGCGCTCGGCGAGCGGCGCATAGATTTCCATGGTCTCTATGGCGATGGAACGGCGCTTGGTGGCGTCGGCGATGAAATGCAGCGTGCGCATATTGTGCAGGCGGTCGGCGAGCTTCACCAACAGGACGCGGATGTCCTCGGACATGGCGAGCACGAACTTGCGGAAATTCTCCGCCTGCTTGGTCTCGATGTTCTGGATCTGGATACGGGCGAGTTTGGTGACGCCGTCCACGAGGCGCGCGACTTCTTCCCCGAACAGATCCTTGATCTCGTCCAGGGTCGCCGCGGTGTCTTCCACCACGTCGTGAAGCAGCGCCGTGACGATGGAGGCGGTGTCGAGCTTGTAGTTCGTGAGGATGCCCGCCACCTCGATGGGGTGGGAGAAATACGGGTCCCCCGAGGCGCGCTTCTGCACCCCATGCATCTTGGTGGCATAGACATAGGCGCGGTTGAGCGCGTCCTCGTCCGCGTTGGGATCGTAGGATTTAACCCGTTCGACGAGCTCGAACTGACGCATCACGAGGTGGTCACCTCATGTGCGTATGCCAGGGATATGGACGAGTGAATTTGCCGGCCAGGCCGACGGAGAAGAACGGCGCGGCGCGCGGGGGGTGTTAGGTGTGCGCGCTCGCGCTTCTTCATTACCCCTTGTCGTCTTCGTTGACGTCTTCGAATTGGACTTTGGGATGAGCTGCGGTGGAAGCAGGCTTGGCCTCTTCCTCTTCTTCTTCGCTGTCGTCGATGCTCATGCCGGCCGCTGCGGCCATTTGCTCGCTCATCTGGCCGGCAATACCGGCGAATTCCGGGTTGGAGGCCATGGCGTCGAAGCCGTCTTCTTCCGGCTCATCCACTTCCACGTGACGCTGCAGGCTCTGGACCACGGAATTGAACAGATCCTCGGGCAGCACCTTCTCTTCGGCGATTTCGCGCAGGGCCACGACCGGGTTCTTGTCGTTGTCCCGCTCAATGCGCGGCTCGGCGCCCGACGAGATCTCGCGCGAGCGCTGCGCGGCGACCATCACCAGTTCAAAGCGGTTGCTGACTTTCTGGACGCAATCTTCGACCGTGACGCGGGCCATGGTTCATCCTCAAAATGATTATTAAGAGTGCGCAAAAACCGACCGCCGGTCAACGCAGGCGGACAGAAATACCGGCCATTCCCAGCACTTTACCAGGAACGGGCGCACACAGACCAAAATCGAGGCCTATTTACGCGCAACGCGCCGCGATCTCAAGGGGGCTTAATCCCGCCGGAGGAGGCTTGGGTCAGCGGGAATTCCGGCCAAAAGCTCCGCCGCCGTGCGCCCTAGGACGGGGTGACGCCAGTGCGGGGCGATTTCGGCCAAGGGAACCAGCACAAAGGCCCGCTCCTGGAGCCGCGGATGGGGCAAAATCGGGCTTTCTTCGGTCTGAATTAGCTCTCCATGGGCTAAAAGGTCGAGATCGAGGGTCCGGGCGCCGTTTTTTTGCTCCCGAACCCGGCCAAATGCCGCTTCGATGCTGTGCAGCAGCGCCAGAAAGTCAGCCGGCCCCTGGTCCGTCTCCCCTGCGACCACCCCGTTGATGAACCAAGGCTGGTCCGATACCGGCACCGGAGCCGTGGCGTACCAGGAAGACCGCGCGGTGATCCTGACCCCGGCATCCTCCAGCGCCGCCAGCGCCGCCACGCAGGTGGTGCGGGGCTCTCCCACCCAACTCGACAGGTTGGCTCCGAGGCCAATCAGAACAGGATGCATGGCACTTGCCGGGCCGGCACGGCCGCTTTACCGTGGCGGGTATTGGGGCTGATGTGTTTCATTAAAGTATCTATTTAAGCTATTATTTTTACTCATTTATAGGACGACCCGAGTGATCTTTTATCCCCAGGAGCGGATCGCTCTTTTCATCGACGGCGCCAACCTGCACAACGCTGCCAAAGGGCTGGGTTTCGACATCGACTATCGCCGCCTCCTGGCCCTGTTCGCGGCCAAAGGCCAACTCCTCAGGGCCTATTACTACACCGCAGTGATCGAAGAGCAGGAGTTCTCTCCGCTCCGCCCCCTGGTGGACTGGCTGGACTATAACGGCTTCACCGTCGTCACCAAGCCCGCCAAGGAACAGGTGGACGCCACCGGGCGCCGCCGCATGAAGGGCAACATGGACCTGGAACTGGCGGTCGACATGATGGAAATGGCCGCCCGTATCAACCACGCGGTGCTGTTCTCGGGAGACGGCGACTTTAAGCCGGTGGTGGCGGCGGTGCAGCGGCAGGGCGTCCGCGTCACCGTGGTGTCCACGCTGAAAAGCCAGCCGCCCATGATCGCAGACGAGCTGCGCCGTCAGGCCGACTGCTTCATCGACCTCGCCGATCTTCAGTCCACCGTAGCCCGTGCGGGGGGCGCGGCCTCGTGACTCAGCCATCCCCCTCCCGATCCGCTGCACTACAGGGCCCGCCCCCCGACTGCCGCCTGTGTCCGCGCCTGGTGGATTTTCGTAACGAAAATAAGGTCAAATTCCCCACATGGCATAACGGTGCGGTGCCCCCCTTCGGCCCCGCCGACGCCACGCTGCTGATTGTGGGCCTCGCGCCGGGTTTACGCGGCGCCAATCGCACCGGGCGCCCTTTTACCGGCGATTATGCGGGCGAGTTGCTGTACCCGAGCTTGATCAAGTTCGGCCTAGCCAAGGGTGTTTTCGGCGCGGAAGCCGACGACGGGCTGACCCTGGTGGGCTGCAGGATCACCAATGCCGTCCGCTGCGTCCCCCCGGAGAACAAACCGACCCCGCTGGAGCAGAAGACATGCCGGGGATTTCTGGCCGCGGAAATCGCCGCCCTGCCCGCCTTGCGTGGGATTTTGGCTCTCGGGTCCATCGCCCATACGGCGGTGCTATCGACCCTCGGCCTGCGAAAGGTCCTCTATCCCTTCAAGCACGGAGCGGTATATAGTTTCGAGGATAAACTAAATAAGCCCCTCACACTGACGGATTCTTATCATTGCTCCCGGTACAACCTGAACACGGGCGTGCTAAACGAGGCGATGTTCCATCTGGCCTTGAAAAGCGCAATAACAGCAACCAGGCCAGCAAGTTAATCACCCGAGGGGGCATGGACCGTACAGCTATATTAAAAGCGTTCGAAGCTAACGTGTGGGACCGGGCGGCTTACCTCGCCCGGGGCCGCAAAGGAGCGGAGATCATCGACAGCGCCGATCTGCTGATTGTGGATTCCGGGCTGCCCTCGGCGACGATTAACACCATCGGCAAGTCGTCCTTGAATCCGCGGTTCGCGGCCGACCGGGTCGAAGCCGCGGTGAAACGATTCCGCGCGAAGGACTTCCCGTTCACCTGGATCATCGGCCCCCTCTCCGGCCATGGCTCCATGGAACCCGCGCTGAAAGACCTGGGGCTGTCCGCCGGCGAGGACGAGTGGGTCATGGCCATGAGCCTCGATAGCGTCAACGTGCCGGGGATCATTCCGCCCAATCTTGAAATCAAGCGCGTGTCGACCGTGCCGGCCATCGAGCAGTTCGCGGCCGTTATGGCAGCGGCAAGTACGCCGGCCGAACCGCACTTGAAGACGTTCTATATCGACGCCAAGGACGCGGCCATCGCACCCGCCTCGCCCGAGCGAATCTACATTGGCTCGGTCGGCGGAGAACCGGTGGCGGTGCTCGAGGCCTTCGCCGCCCACGGCATCATCGGCTTCTACGCTATGGCCTCGGTGGCCGCCGTGCGCGGCAAAGGCTACGCCGCGGCGCTGATCATCAACGCGCTGCGCGAAGGCAAGAAGGCGGGACTTCGCCTCGCCAGCCTCACCACTGTCGAAGCCGGACGCCCGCTCTATGAGCGCATCGGATTCAAGCCGGTCGGGCGCATCGCCTCTTACCGCTGATCCAATAAGCACAAAAGAAAACGGCCGCTCCTTTCGGAGCGGCCGTTCGCTTTTGCGCAGTGTGTCCTAGAACTTGAAGCGCAGGCCGACGCTGTAGTACCGCCCCATGAAGTCATAGGTGGTGCGGTTACCAGGCTGTGCGAACGACGACGGCGCGCCGATGTCCTTCGGAGGTTCCTGGTTGGTCAGGTTATTGATCGTGAGATACAGCTGGCTCTTGGATCCCATCGATTCGAAGTCATAGGTGAGCGTCAAGTCGCTATAAATCACCGCCTGGACGGTATTGTCGTCGACGAAGACGCCTTCCACCCGCTGCGCGTCCACCAGCTTCGGTCCGATATAGCGTTCCTGGATGAAGATGCCGAAATCGCCGACGTTGTAGGTCGCGCTCAGGTTGGCGCGCCATTTCACATCGTTGAGGCCGCCGAGGCTGCGCTGGAGGGCGCCCCCCTTCGGCTGCACATAGGCTTCCGTCAGGCGCTGCGCCGTCAAGCGCAACTGCAGCGGATTGTCGAACAGATCGGTCTTGAAGTCGGCAGCGAAGTCGAAGCCGGCGTTTTTCACTTCCGCGGTGTTCAAGAACGGCGTTTTGATCTGCGGCACGCCGCCCACCACATTGATCAAGGCGCAGAAGCCCGGAATGTTCAGGAAGCAGTTATCGAGGGTCTGCTGCGAGCCGACGGTCTGGATGCCGTCCGTGATCTTGATGTTGTAGTAGTCGGCCGAAAGCTGCAGGCCCGGGATGATCTGCGGGGTCAGGATCACGCCTACGGTCTTGGTGAGCGCCTTTTCCGGGATCAGAGTCGCGTTGCCCGAGGTGATCTGAACGACGGTCGTTGCGACGCCCGTCGTGGTCGACGGGTAGAACTGGTTCTGGCTGTTGAACGTCGCACCGTTATACAGCTCGAGCAGGTTCGGCGCGCGGATGTCGCGCGAGACCGTGCCGCGGACACGAATATCCGGGATGATCTGCCAGTCGGCGCCGGCCTTCCACGTCACGACCGTGCCGGCGGTCGAGTAGCTGGTGACACGCGCGGCCAAGTCGGTGTTGAGGGCTTCGACCCCGACCTTGTCCTTGAGTAGCGGGATGCCGATTTCGCCGAAGGCTTCCTTCACGTCGTACTTGCCGCCGAACGGCTGGAAGTTGGCGAAGCGGAACGGCCCGAGGCGGCCGTTGAGCGCCGCAGGGCCGCCGCGGACCCCGGTGAAGTCGATGTTCTGTACGGAGATTGGGTCGGTGGTGGCCCGGCCGTTTTCGTCGCGCCACTCGATACCGGCCGCGACGGAGGTTGGGCCGGCCGCGGTGCGGAAGTCGCCCAGGTCGCCGTTGATGGTGAGCGTGGCGACGTTCTGCTTCAGTTTATAGCGCTTCCACGAATCGCCGATGGTCCAGCCCATGGTCGACGGATCGATGGTGTTGGTGCCGAACAGGTTCTGCGGCTTACAGCCGGGGTCCCTGCCGGTGCCGCCGGGTACAAAGTTGCCGGCGGTGTCGTAGAACTGCGAGCGGCAGACGATCTGACCGGTGGCCGGGTTGGTCACGGCGTCGGCGGCGGCGTACGTCTCACGCGCCTTGTTGAGGTTGGTCTGCGCGAGCAACTGGTTGGTTTCGCCGTGCGAGAACGAGACGTCATAGTTCCAGCTGCCGTCGCCGAACTTGCCCTTAAGCCCCGCGAGACCGCGCGCTACCCGCGTGCGCGTGAGGACTCGCACGGTGGGGTAATCGAGCATGTAGCGGCCCATGGTGAACGACGTAATCTTATTGGCCGTCATGATCGCCTGGACAGAGGCGGGAATGAACGGGTTGCCGGCGAAGATGGTGTACTGGTTGCCGGCGCCGGTGTTGATCGGCTTTTGTTCAGGGTCGTTCACGTCGGCGAAGGAGTACGCGGCTTCGGCGTAGAACATGGTGTCGTCGTTGATGTCGTATTCGCCGTGAAGGAAGTTGGCTGTGCGCCACTGATACGCCGCCAGGTTGAACGGGATCCAGGCGCCATCGCCGCCGCTCTGCCAGGTCGAGCCCGGGCTGTAGCCGTAGTCGAACTTGGCCACTTGGCCGTTGGCCAGGAACTGCGTGCCCTTCAGGATCGTGTTGGTGATCAGTCCGCCGTAGCTGCCGATGGAGCTCTTAATGTCCGGCAGGACGAGGTTGGCGGGCGGCGTCTTGCCCGTGGTGTTGGCGATAAGGCCGTAGGGATGATCCCACCAGTCGCGGCCGCTGTAAGTATTCACCTGGGTGCCGAGCTGCCTGAACCACTGGGTGCTGGCAACGATATGCAGGCGGTCATTGGCGAACGAACCGCCCCAGGCAAACGAGCCCTTCCAGTTCGGCAGATCGCCGTAGTCGGAGATGCCGCCGCCGACTTCACCTTTGAAACCGACGAACTTGGTATCGAGGATGAAGTTGACCACGCCGGCGACAGCGTCCGAGCCGTAGGCCGCCGAGGCGCCGCCGGTGACCACGTCGACGCGCGCGACCAGGTTCTGGGGCAGCGTATTGAGGTCGACCGAGTTGTTGACGTTCGACGAGACGATGCGGCGACCGTTGACCAGCACCAGGTTGCGGTTGGTGCCGAGGTTACGCAGGTTGAGGTTGGCCTGGCCGTTGTTCCCCGCGGCGCCTGTGCCGGAGTTGGTCTGCGTGGGCGACTGGGTAGCGCCCAGCGCCGGAACCTGTTTGAGCGCGTCAGTGATGTTGGATGGCTGCGCTTGCAGGAGGGCTTCCGCGGTCACCACTGTCACCGGGGTCGGCGTCTCGAAGCCGCTCGCCGTGAGGCGCGAACCGGTGACGATCACTTCTTCCACATCGGCTTGCGCCGTCTGTGGTGCGGGCGCCTGCGCAACGGCTGTGCCGGTGCTCATAATCGCGATGCTCATGGCCAGCATGCTGGTGCCGGACATCAGTCTGACCGTCATTGGTTTTCTAGAAATCACGCGTCCCTCCTAAGGTTGAAACTTCCCCGAGCCGTTATGCTTCACTCCGCCTGGCATTACGCCCGACGACACAGTTCTATGGCGCCGCAGCGCCTTGCCGATGGCGCCGCAGCGCCGTGAAATTCAGTCTGAAAAATGCGGAGGCGCGCGCTCTAGGCGCAGCCGCGCCGCAATCCCTCCCCCGTCTCCCCCTACCCTTCTACGCGATCAATCCGGCGGCAAATTTCCGCCGCGCGAAACGAAAGAACCTATAGGTCTCGAAACCAGGACGATCATTCCCGGCCCGACGCTCCAAAAGCAACATCAAATTGTAACGCTATGTAATTTTGCCTGACCGTGTGGCCGAAAAACCCCGGCTTGGTCGCCGCTTTTCGACGAACAAAGGCCGTTTCTCCGCTATTTCTTTTGGCCCGCCATGAAGCTTTGGATCTCCTTGACTGCATAGTCGACCTTCATGTCGTGGCGGAGCTTACCCAGCTCCACGCTCGACTTCCGGGCATCGCCGGTGATGCCGTTGTTCGGGGTGTTGGGGCCCCGCTGAACCTTGCCGTCCACGACCAGAGCGCCCTCGGTCTGCGGCAACAGTTCCTTGCGCACCCAGTCTTTATTTCCAGGCAAAGTTTCGAGGTACATCATCTCGGACGTATCCTGGATCCCGCCATGCTGCCCGACCGGAAGCCCCTTCTCGACCAGGATCTTATTGAAGGCGTCACGCGCGGCGATGTAAGGCGAGCTCGCATAGTAGACATGGATGCCTTTGGGCGCGTACTTGTCATCGAGCTTCTTGGCTATTGCGGCATAGACGCCGGTCGGCCCTTGTCCGCCGCCGCTATCGCCCATCAGCACCACGTTCTTGAAGCCGTTGATGATCGCCTGTTCGGCGACATTTTCGAGCACGATCCCCATGGCGTCCGCTGGGAGGCTGATGTCGCCCGGCACTTCTGGATTGGCGTTGGTCGGCGAGAACGGCAACACCGGCATGGCGATGGCGTTGCCTAGCTTCTCGGCGATGTGTTTGACCACTTCGCGACCGATGGCGTTATGCCCGGCGATGATGTTCTGGGGACCCCGCTGTTCGGTGCCGCCGACATAGAATAACGCCGTGGTCTTGCCGGCGCCGAGCGCCGCCTTGAATTCCGGCGACGTCATTTTCTCGATTTCGACGACATTGGGCGCGGCAGCGGCGAACGCGGGCGCGGCTGAAAGCGCTAACAGGACACTTGCTGCATACAGAACACGCATCACTCACCTCCCCGTTTGTGACATCACGTATCTTGATACTAACGGATCATACCGCGCCTCGCCATACAAGCACCCAACGGCGCGCAGCAAAACGGGGCCCGCGGCATTTTTGCCACGGGCCCCGCAATGGGACTGCAGAAGGTCGCGAAAGCTAGTCGCGATCACCGGCGGTTTTGGCCGGGACTGCTTGGCCGGCATCGTTCGCCGCCACAGTGCTGTCCGGATGCTTGATGAACACCTGCGTGAACTTCACGCGCAGCGCCATGGAGATCGCGGCCGCGCCGGTGTTCGGATCCTTGTAGTCGGCATTCTTCATCATCAGGCGGTAGGACGACGGCGTCGCCGACTGTCCGTAGGCCTGATGGTGCGTCGAACGTTGTTGGTTCGAGGCCGAGTTCCAGTCCGCGATGTCGATATAGCCGGCCATCAGGCCTTCGGCGCGCTCGGGCATCACGTTCAGCCGCCACTGTGTCTTGTAATAGCGGACATCAGCGAAGCTGCTGCCGTTGCCGGCCGACGGCATCGTGTAGTCCGTGCCTTCAGTCATGAGCACGCCGTCTTTGATCCTGCCCTTGAACTTGGAAATGAAGGGCTTGCCCCAGCGGATGTCGAGACGTTGCGTGCCGCCCGACAGGTATTTGGCGCCAGTGGCGTCGGTCATAGGCCGGTCCAGGCCGCGATAAGTGGTGACCGTGACATCGTTGTCGTCAACCAGGCTGTCCACGTCGGTGAGTTCGAGCACGACAATGTTGTAGGCGTACTTTCTCCAGTTATCGAAGGCGAACAGGTTGTAGGAGGTAGAACGGTAATTGGCCGTACAGCCCCAAGCGCGCTGCAAGTTGTTGTCGATGCCCTTCTCGCCTTCGGGGCTGGTGTAGTCGTTGGCGCCGATCTTGCCGTCGAGGTTCAGGCCGAAAGCGACCTTGCTCTGCGACTCACGGTACGGAACCTTGTCCGGCGTGGTCTTGGGGAACCAGATCTCGCCTTCACGCTCGAGCTGGGTTTCCATCACGGTATATTTCTTGCCCGGTACATCGGGGAACAGGATTTTGAACTGCTCGCGCGGACCGTCGTTGATGCCGTTCGGGCACTCCGCCTTGCCGTCCGGCGTGTCATAAATCGCCTTGAGTTCGCTGGTCATCACATAACCGATCGAGCGGTTCTGGATGAACGAGTCGGCCCCTTCCGCGGCGAACGCAGCACCCATGCCCGCGCCGGAAACCAGCGCCGTAGCCGCCATGAAGCACATCTTGTTTTTCATCTGAGTTCTCCCAAATTTGTTTCTTAGCGGCCCTGGAACTCTTCCCGGAGGAAGTAGGCCTTGTATCCATTGCGCTGGCCGTAAAACTCGCCCCAGCTCTGCGCCTTGACCATGCCGGGCTTTTCATCGCGGACGAAGGTGAAGACCGGACGATCACGGTACGCCCACACATGCAGCGCATCGGCCTGGCCGGCCTTCGCGCGATGGCCGGTGGCGGGATCGATGTCCATCGTCGTCCAGGCGGCGTTGCCCTTAGCGTTCTTGTCGGCGATCACATAAGGAAAGGTCGTGAGGCAGAGCTTCGGATCATTGCCGCCGCAAACCGCATAACGATATTCCTGCGGGGTGTCGGGGTGATCACAAGCGAGCTGGTCCATGGAGTCGTCGCCGCAATTGTAGATGTAGATCGACTTGCCTTTTGAATCGGCCAGCACGATGCCGCCCGGGGTTTCCTGTTCGGTAAACTCCTTAGGCGGCGACGGCGCCACTTGCGTGTACACCATGTTCCAGCCAGGGGTGTCGATGCCCTTGTGCTGGCGGGGACCGGAATCTCCGATATAGGTATAGAGCGGCTGCTTGCGGAAGGCCCATTGCTTCACGCCCGGGAGGCGTTCGACCACGGTCCATTCATCGCGCGTCTGGAAGCCCACTTCCGGCGCGAGCACCGGAGCCCAGGACTTGAGGCAGTCGCCGGTGCAGTTGGACTTGTTGGCGGCATCCTTGTCATAGGTGTAGACGGTGAACCCGTTCGCCAGGATCACCTGACGGCCAAGGTTTTCCTGTTCCACGATGAACTGGCCGGGAATGTCGGTGGGCGGGCTGATCGGGATGCGATAAGCCGGGGTATCCCCGCCACCGGCCTGGGAGTGCGAACCGCCGATGGTGTCGCCGGGCTGCTTATCGAGAACCGAGTTGTAGAGCACAAAGCCGTCATAGGCCCATTGCTGGCGGCCGTCCTTGCGCTTGATCAGCGAGAATTTACCAACTGGCTTGGCGTCCGGCGCCGCGATCGCCGGCGGCCACACCTGCGCGCAGGTCGGACGGGTGGCGAGTTCCGGCAGTTCCAGGCCCGCCGGATACGGGCTCATCAGCCCGGCGTTCTCGGTCAACTTCACGTCTTCGCAGGCCGAGGCCGCACCCTTCATGTCGGCGGTACCGCCGTTGCGCAGCTCATGGCGTGGCCACGTGTAGAGGGTTTTGCCGCTGGCGTCGGTGTAGATCGGGCCCTCGACCTCCGAGATCATGACCTTGAACCCCGGCGGCATGGGTTCACGCACGTAGTTCTCAAGAAGCTTGCCTTTAGGCGCGGCGGCGCCGGTGCACAACGCCACTGCGGCAACCGCGCCCAGAATACGGAGATATCTCATCTAAAAATCCCTGACTTCTA
>CANISR010000086.1 GCA_947470105.1 Fidelibacterota bacterium
ACGTAAAGCGACGGCCCCGCTTTTTCGCCGCCGGCATTTTCCATTATGCCGACCGGTTCGCCAGCCAGGACTCGCGCACCGACAACAGCGTCGATACGGCCCATTCCAGCCAGCAAAGTATGATATCCCTCGCTATGTTCGATGATCAATAGCTGCCCATAGCCGCGGAATGGTCCGGCGAAAGCAACGATGCCATCGAACGGCGCTACAACCTGGGCGCCCCCACGGGTAGTGAGAGTGATGCCTTTGGCGCGCAGACCGGGGTCTTCCGTGGTGCCGGCGGCCTCGCCATACCGGGTCATAAGCGTGCCGCTGACCGGGAAGGGCATGGTTCCCCGGGCCTTGGCGAAGGAGCGGGTTACAGCAACGTCATCAGCAGGTGCCGGCGCCTGCGGGGGCGAGGGCGAAGGGCTTGCCAGTTTGGGTTCCGCCTGAGGGGGCCGCGCCCTGGCCGCTTCGGCGGCCTTTGCGGCCTCGGCTTCTTTCGCGGCTTGAGCTTTGGCGGCCGCCGCGGCCTGGGCTTGGGCCGCCGCCTCCTGGTCGCGGATGGCTTTCTGCTCGGCGAGTTTGGTGAAAAGATCGCGCAGATCCTGGGCTTCGCGCGCCATCTTGGTCATGCGGGTATCGAGTTCCTGGCTGCGGCTGACCAGCGCCACCTGACGGCTGGCTTTCTCGCGCTCCAGGGACTCCAGGCGCGTGCGCCGTGACACCAATGCGGCGGCCGCGGCCGCGGCCGCTTCTTTCTGTGTGACAATCTCGGTGCGCAGCTTGTAGAGGCCCGCCAATTCCTGCTGGAGCGAACGCTCCGACTCCTTGATGTGCGGCAGCGCCGCCCGCAACAGGATCGCCGTGCGCACCGCGTCCGTAGGCGAAAGCGGCGTGAGCGAGAGCGCGTCGCCCGGGCGCAGCGCCAGCCGTTCGAGAGCCAGCAGCACCTGGGTCATCTGCGCGTCGCGGCGCGTCAGGGCCGCACTCATACGTGCGCCGTCGCGCTCCAGGACGGCGATGCGATTTTCCATGAGCGTGAGCGAATGCTCCTGATCCTGGATTTCCTTGGCGGAGGCGATCAGGTCGGTGCGAATAGTTTCGATATCGCGGGAGACGCCGGCGCTTTCGCCGCGCACTTTTTCCCGTTCGGCGGCGGCATCGCGAACGTCGCGTTCCAGAGCTTTGAGTTGCGCCGGGTCGGGCGCATCCGCGGCGAAAGCAGGCGCGGACAGCAGCGCGAGAACGAGTCCCGCTCTAAGCCGTCGCACTTTTTTGTCCTGAGCCGCCACTGCGGGGTGCGGCGCGATGGTTGAGTAAGGAGCGGCCGGTCATCTCCGCCGGCTTGGCGATCTGCAAGAGGTCGAGCACCGTAGGGGCGAGGTCCGAAAGGCGGCCATCGCTCAGCGCATTTACATCCTCGGGTCCGTTCACCAGCACCACCGGCACAGGGCCAAGTGTGTGTTGTGTGTGCGGCTCATGACTGTTGGGGTCGCGCATCATTTCGAGATTGCCGTGGTCGGCGGAGATGATCATGGCGCCGCCGGCTTTCTTCAGCGCCGTTTCCAGCCGCCCGAGGGCTGCATCGATCGCTTCCGCAGCCTTGATGGCGGCCGCAAGAATGCCGCTGTGGCCGACCATGTCGCCGTTGGCATAGTTGACGATAATCACGTCAAAACGCCGGTTTTCGATGGCATCGACGATCTTGTCGGTGACTTCCGGCGCGGACATTTCCGGCTGCAGGTCGTAGGTCGCGACCTTGGGGCTCGGGATCATGATGCGGCTCTCGCCGGGGAATTCGGCTTCGGCGCCGCCGTTCAGGAAGAAGGTGACGTGGGCATACTTCTCGGTCTCGGCGATGCGCAGTTGGGTCAGGCCCTTGCGGCTGACGATCTCGCCCAGAGTGTTGGCGGCTTCCTGAGGCGGGAACATCACCGCCATGAATTTGGTCAACGCTTTGGAGTATTCCGTAAGGCTGACGCTCGCGCCGAACCGTATTTGGCGGGTCCGCGTGAAGCCGTCGAAGGCGGGGTCCAGCAGCGCCGTGCTCATCTGCCGCACGCGGTCGGCGCGGAAGTTGCCCATCAACACGCCGTCTCCGTCCTGCATGCCGGTGTAGTCCGGCATCACGACCGGGATCATGAACTCATCGGTGACGTTGGCGGCGTAAGATGCGCGAATTGCGGACAGCGGGTCGGCTGCGCGCGGGCCCTTGGCATCGACGATGACACTGTAGGCTTTCTCGATGCGCTCCCAGCGCTTGTCGCGGTCCATGCCGTAATAGCGGCCACCGACAGTGGCGACGCGGGTGTTTTTCAGGGACGCGATATCGCCCAGGAATTTTTCCATGAAGCCCAGCGCCGACTGCGGCGGCGTATCGCGCCCGTCGAGGAAGGCATGTATGCGCACCGGAATGCCGGCGCCGTCCAGCATGCGCGCAAAGGCGGCCAAGTGATCCTGGTGCGAGTGCACGCCGCCGGGCGACACCAGCCCGAACAGGTGGCAGGTGCCGCCGGTCGCCGCCAGCGACACCTTCAAACCGTTCAACGCGGTGTTCTGCGCGATGCTGTTGTCGGCGATGGCCAGGTCGATGCGCGGCAGCTCCTGGGTCAGGATCCGGCCCGCGCCGATATTCATATGGCCGACCTCGGAGTTGCCCATCTGGCCGTCCGGCAGGCCCACATCGGTGCCGCTGGTGGCCACCAGGGCGTGCGGGCATTCCGCCAGCAGCCGGGTCCATACCGGCAAATGGGCCTGGGCCAGGGCATTGTCCTCGCGTTCGGCGCGGTAACCCCAGCCGTCGAGGATGCACAGCACGACAGGCCGGGGGGCGGCAGTGGGGAGGGGCGAGGTGTCCATAAGTGCACTCAATATAGGGCGTCGATTCGCGTGCAGGTACTGTTGTGGCGGCGGATTTTGCGCCGGTTCAAGGGCCTTGCGGTTTTGGCCTGCCGCAGCCTCTCTGGCAAATGCAAAAAAGACATGTGTGACAATAATTTACGACAACTTTTGCGCGCCGTGAGGCGGCGCTTGCTTCCGGCGCGATCCCGTCTGATATAGTGCCCCTCGAGAGGCTGGCGGTGGACGGGCTCCTCGCCAACCCGGTCAGGTCCGGAAGGAAGCAGCCGTAACGAGTTTCGGCCCGGGTCGCTGTCCAGTCTCTCACCTCATCCAGACCTCGGTTGTTGATCATGGTTCGCCCGCCCAAGGATTCTAAGACCAGCGGGGCCGAAGACGGCGAGGAACAGGCGGGCGCTTACCAGGTCCTGGCGCGGAAATACCGCCCGACCACCTTCGGCGCCCTCATCGGCCAGGACGCCCTGGTCCGTACCCTCACGAACGCCATTACCTCCGGCCGCATTGCCCAGGGCTATATGCTCACCGGCGTGCGCGGCGTCGGCAAGACCACCACCGCCCGACTTATCGCCCGCGCGCTGAACTGCATCGGCCCCGATGGCAAAGGGGGGCCCACGCCCACGCCCTGCGGCGTTTGCCCCAACTGCACCGCCATCGCCGAAGACCGGCATGTGGATGTGCTGGAGATGGACGCCGCCAGCCGCACCGGCATTGATGACATTCGCGAGCTGCTGGAAGGCGTGCGTTATCGCCCGACCTCGGCGCGCTACAAGATCTACATCATCGACGAAGTGCACATGCTCTCGGACAAAGCCTTCAACGCGCTGTTGAAGACTCTGGAAGAGCCGCCCGAGCATGTGAAGTTCATCTTCGCCACCACGGAGATCCGCAAGGTGCCGGTGACGGTGCTGTCGCGGTGTCAGCGCTTCGATCTGCGGCGCATCGATGCTGCGAAACTGGAGGCCCTGTTCCGCGAGATCTCGGTAAAGGAAGGCGCCCGGGTTGATGACGGGGCGTTGGCGCTGATCGCCCGCGCTGCCGACGGCTCCGCCCGCGATGGACTCTCCATTCTCGATCAGGCCATCTCCCAGGCTGGGCATAGCGACGGGCTGAACGCGGTTACCGAGCCCGCCGTGCGCGACATGCTGGGGCTTGCCGACCGGGTGCTGATATTCGACCTGCTGGAGTCGCTCATGAAGGGCGACGTCAAGCGCGCCCTGGCCTTGCTCGCCGACCAATATTCGGCGGGCGCCAGCCCGGTCGTGGTGATCCAGGATCTTTTGGAACTGGTGCACTGGCTCACCCGCCTCAAGGTGGCGCCCGACGGCGCGGCCGACCCGGCGTTGGCGGAAGCGGAACGCACGCGCGGCGTGGCTATGGCGGGCACTTTGACCATGCCGGTGCTGAGCCGCGCCTGGCAGATGCTGCTCAAGGGCCTGTCGGAAGTACGCGCGGCGCCGATCCCGATTCAGGCCGCCGAGATGGTGGTGGTGCGCTTTGCCTATGCGGCCGAACTGCCGACGCCGGCCGACGCCATCAAGACCTTAGAGAGCGGCGCGAGCGTGCCGACCCGCACCGCGGCGCCCGCGCCCTCCAACCCGGGCCCGCGCGCGGCCTATAGCGCTGTTGCAGGTTCGGCTGCCCCGGCCCGCGCGCCAATACCTGACGCGGTGGCGCAACCGACAGCCAGCGCTGCGTTGCCCGCGCCGGAAAATTTCGCCGCCGTGGCCGCCCTGTTTGAAACGCGCCGCGAAGCCATGATCGCCACACACTTGAAGCGCAACGTCCACCTTGTGCGGTTTGAGAACGGCCTGATCGAATTCAATCCCGACCGCGTCGCGCCGAAAGATCTCGCCGGGCAAGTAGGCAAGTTCCTCAGCCAATGGACCGGCACACGTTGGGTCGTGAGCGTGGTCAACACCGCCGGCGCCCCGTCCCTGCACGAGCAGGAACACGCCGCCGCCAAAGCGGACCCGCTGATTCAATCGATCCTGGACGCCTTCCCCGGCGCCACCATCGAGACCGTCAAGAAAATCTAAGTTTGAAAGCTCACGTATGAAAAACCTCGGCCAGATCATGAAGCAGGTGCAGGACATGCAGAACCGCATGTCGGATGTGCAGGCGAAGCTCGCTGAAATGGAAATGACCGGCTCTTCCGGCGCCGGCATGGTGCAGGCCACTATGAACGGCAAAGGCGAACTCAAGCGCATGAAGGTCGACCCCAGCCTGCTGGCGCCGGGCGAGGGCGAAGTGCTGGAGGACCTGATCGTCGCGGCGGTCAACGATGCCAAGACCAAGGTCGACGATTACTCTCAGGCCGAGATGGGCAAGCTCACCGGTGGCTTGCCGTTGCCTCCGGGGCTTAAGCTTCCTTTCTAATGGCCGGCCTCGAAATCGAAGCGCTGATCCGCAGCCTCTCTAAACTCCCCGGACTCGGTCCGCGGTCCGCGCGCCGCATTGCCCTCGCTCTGATCAAGCGCCGTGAGACCCTGCTGGAGCCTTTGGCGCAAACCCTCGACGCCGCCGCGCGCACCGTGAAGGTGTGCTCGGCCTGCGGCAATTTCGACAGCGTCGATCCCTGCACCATCTGTAGCGACCCGCGGCGTGATGATTCGCTGATCTGTGTGGTCGAAGACGTGGCTGATGTCTGGGCGCTGGAACGCACGGGGGTGTTCCGCGGCCGCTATCACGTCACCGGCGGACTGCTGTCGCCCCTCGACGGCATCGGGCCCGGGGATCTGAAGATCGAAAAGCTCGCGGCGCGAGCATCTGATCCGAAAGTGAAAGAGGTGATCCTCGCCCTCAGCGCCACCGTCGACGGCCAGACTACGGCTCACTATGTGGCGGAGCGCTTGCAGGGAACCTCAGCCGCGGTGTCAGGCCTCGCCCAGGGCATGCCCATCGGCGGCGAGCTGGACTACATGGACGACGGCACAATCTCCGCCGCCCTCAAAGCCCGCAGGCCGATTTAGCTCTCGCTCACCAATCGCAGGGTCGGTTCCTTCGGATCGCCGTCGAGCTGCATGTTTTCGATCTTGCCGCCGCGGTCGGTTATCTTGCGGGTGGAAATCTGGATCTGCTCGATATCCTTGCGCGCCTGTTCGAAGTGGGTGCCGAGGCCGCCGACGCGTTGGTCGAGGCGCGCCACGTCTTTCACCAGCTCGCCGATCTCCTTCTGCAGCACATGCGCCTGTTCGCGCATCTTGGCGTCTTTGAGAATGGTGCGAATGGTGTTGAGGGTCGCCATCAGCGTGGTCGGCGAAACCACATAGACCCGCCTGCGGAAACCCTCCTCGATGATCATGGGGAAGCGGTCATGCAGTTCAGCGAATACCGATTCCGCCGGCACGAACATAATGGCTGAATCCGCGGTTTCGCCGGGGATGATGTACTTCTCGGCGATATCCTTGATGTGCTTGCCGACGTCGGCCTTGAATTGCGTTTCGGCGAGGCTGCGTTCGCGGTCGTCTTTGGCGGCCATCAGCTGCATAAAGGCTTCGTGCGGGTACTTGGAATCCACCGCGATCAGGCCGGGCGGATTGGGCAGCTTGATCACGCAGTCGGCGCGCTTGCCGTTGGACAGGGTCACCTGGAACTCGAAGGCGCCCGGCGGCAGCATATTGCGCACCAGGTCTTCCATCTGAGTCTGGCCGATGGCGCCGCGGGCCTGTTTATTGGACAGAATGTCCTGGAGCGTCACTACCTCAGCCGAAAGTTCGGTGATGTTGCGCTGAGCGGCGTCGATCACCGCCAGGCGCTCTTGCAACAGCCCCATGGTCTCGGTGCTTTTGGTGGAGGATTTGGCGAGGTCTTCGCTCACACGCCGCGTGACCTCGGCCAGGCGCTGGTCGAGCATCTTGGTGACGGCGCGCTCCTGGATCTGAAGTTGTTCGGCCATGCGCGCCTGAGACGACGCCTGGCCCTCGGCGATCTGGCTCAAGCGCCCGGCGAGCTGGGCCTGCTGGTCGGCCAGCTTCTCGGCCACTTGGACCAGGCCGTCCGACGCGCCGCTGCGTCCGCGCAGCCCGAAAAATAACGCCAAGCCTGCAACAGCGACGGCGAGCAGCGTCAGGCCAAAAGTTGCGAATTCCACTTGGGTTTGCCCCTTTTTCGCGTTCTTCGAGAGAGTCTTGCAGGATGGCAACTTGGGAGCGTCGCCTTAAGCATGCCATCATCGGAATCTTAAATCATTCCCCCGGCCCTGACTCGTCTTTCTTTGCTCTCTGCAGGAATACCCATGTCTCGATCCATGACCCGCGCATTGCTTCTGTCCGCCTCCATGATTGTTTGCGGGTCCACCGCCGGATGGAGCGCCGAAGCACCTGCCGCCAAAGCAGTGCCGCCCGCGCCCAAGGCTTTCCCTGCGCCGGCGGCGAAGGCGCCCCTGCCAACAATGAAGGCTCCGGTGGCTGCGGCCGCACGCGCGGCCGCCCCCAAGCCTGTCGATCCGCTGGCGGGGATTCCCGCCGATGCCAAGCCGACAGAGATGGATGTGCCGGCGGCTTTGGGCGGCGCCGAAATCACGGTTTATCTCAACGACCTCGCGATGGTGCGCGAGCGCCGCGGCTTCCGCCTGCCGACGGCCTTCACGCGCCTGACGTTCCCCGGCGTCGCCGCGACTTTGCAGCCCGAGACGGCGCTGTTCCAAGTGATCAAAGGTCCGCCGCTCCGGTTCGTGGAGCAAAGCTTCGACTTCAATCTGCTGACTCCGGCGCGGCTGCTCGAAAAAGCTGTGGGCCGGGAGGTGACCCTGATCACCAGCAATCCCAACACCGGCGCCGAAACATCGAGCCGCGCGCTTGTTCTCAGCGCATCGGACGGCCTGGTGGTGCAGATGAACGGCCGCATCCATTCCAATCCGCCGGGCCGCGTGGTCTATGACGGCCTGCCGCCCGGTATGCACGCGGCGCCGTCACTGACCATGACGGTGGCCGGCTCCCCCGGCCAGGACATCGACAGCGAGCTCAGCTATCTCACCAGCGGCCTGTCATGGCACGCAGACTACGTTCTTCAATACGATCCTGATGCAGGACGCATGGATCTGAACGCCTGGGCCAGCATCACCAACACGACCGGTGTGGACTTTCGCGACGCCAAATTGAAATTGGTCGCGGGCCAGGTGAGCCGCGAGATGGGCCGGCCCCAGCCGATTCAGATGAAAGCCCCCATGGCGTTCGAGGCCCGCGCCGCCGCGGGCCCCATGCAAGACGGCGTGGCTGAAGAAAGCCTTGTCGGCAATCACATCTACACCATGCCGCGCCCGACCACCTTGGCCGCCAACGAGACCAAGCAGCTCGCCCTCCTCAGTGCTCAGGATGTGGTGGTGAAACGCGAGAACGTGGTGCGCAGCCAGCCGGTGGTTTTCCAACAGGACATCCGCACACGGCCCCAAACGACGGCGGTGGGTATCGAGCTTTCATTCAAGAACGATGCCGCCGCCAAGCTCGGCGCGCCGCTGCCGGCCGGCACCATGCGCGTTTACAGCGTCGATCAGCAGGGCGCACCTCAGTTCATCGGTGAAAGCCGGGTGGAACATGGCGCCGAGGGCACCGACGTGGTGCTCCAGGCCGGGCGCGACTATGACCTTCCGGTCTTGCGCGAGCAGCTCAATTTCGTGCGCGCGTCCGACAACATCATCTTGAGTGTCTGGCGCGTGACCGTGAAGAACACGAGCGCCAAGCCTGTGGCGGTGAAGGTGATCGAGCCGATCCCCGGCGCCTGGGAAATCACCAAGGAAAGCCACAGCCACACCAAATCTGATGCCGGCTCCGCCGAGTGGGCCCTGCAAATCGCGCCCAAAAGCCAGGTGGTGCTGGAATACAACGTGAAATCCACGTTTTAGGGGTTCTTCCAACACCCGATTCCTAAAGATTGACGGGCGGCAGGACGGGCCTTATTTCACAGCCATGGCCATGCTCGACATCATCACGGCGCCCGATCCGCGCCTTAAGAAGAAAGCCCAGCCGGTGGACCGCGTGGACGCCGCCACGGCTAAGCTCATGACCGATATGCTGGAGACCATGTACGCCGCCCCCGGCGTCGGCTTGGCTGCGCCGCAAGTGGGCGTGCTCAAACGCATTATCGTCGTGGATGCGGCCGGCGAAGGCGCCGACCCGAAACCTATGAAAATGGCCAACCCCGAAGTCATCTGGGCTTCGGAAGAGACCAAGCTCCACGAGGAAGGCTGTCTGTCGCTGCCGGAAGAATACGAACCGGTGGAGCGGCCGGATAAAATCAAAGTGCGATATGTCGACGAGAATAACGAGCTGCGCACGATCGAGGCCGACGGACTGCTCGCGGTGGTGATCCAGCATGAGATGGATCACCTGGAGGGCACATTGTTCGTCGACCACATCTCGACCTTAAAGCGCAACATGATCCTGCGCCGCCTGACCAAGGCCAAGAAGCTCGAAAAGGGCAACAAGCGCCACGCACTCGAATCGGCCTGATCTAACGTCCGGGGAATCCATGCGTATTGTCTTCATGGGCACGCCGGACTTCGCGGTGAGCGCCCTGGCGCGGATCATCGATCATCATGAGGTCGTCGCGGTCTATTGCCAGCCGGCACGTCCTGCCGGCCGCGGCCAGCAGGATCGCCCCAGTCCCGTCGAGACCTTCGCCGCAGCGCGGAGCATCCCCGTGCGCACACCCAAGAGCCTGAAGTCCAAGGAGGCGCAGGATGAGTTCGCCGCCTGGAACGCCGATGTGGCGGTGGTGGCCGCCTATGGCCTGATCCTGCCGCAGGCAGTGCTGGACGCGCCCAAACATGGCTGCGTCAACATCCACGCTTCGCTGTTGCCGCGGTGGCGGGGCGCGGCCCCCATCCAGCGTGCGATCATGGCCGGCGACTCTGAGACCGGTGTGACCATCATGAAGATGGACGCCGGTCTTGATGCCGGCGCAATGCTGCTCACGGGCGTCGTGCCAATCACCGACGCGACAACGGCCGGCGCCTTGCACGACGCCCTTGCGGTGTGTGGCGGCGATTTGATCATCAAGGCCCTGGATGGCATCGCGGCGGGAACGCTCATAGCGACGCCGCAGCCGGAGAACGGCGTGACTTATGCCGCCAAGATCGACAAGGCCGAAGCCAGGATCGACTTCGCCAGGCCGGCCAGGGACGTGACGCGCCACATCAACGGCCTGTCGCCGTTCCCGGGCGCCTGGTTCGCGCACGGTACGGAGCGGATCAAGGTCCTGACAGCCGAAACCGCGGCTGTTCAAGGGGCCGTGGCCTGCGTGCTTGACGATCAACTCACCATCGGCTGCACGACCGGTGCGGTGCGCCTGACTACGGTTCAGCGCGCCGGGCGTGGTCCGGCCCCGGCGGAGGCGTTTCTGCGCGGCTATTCATTGCCCAAAGGAACCTCGCTCGCCTAATGTGGAGCGGGGAGGGCTCCCATGTTCGGACGCCGGCGCAAGATCATCTCAAAGGGCCAGTCGGTCTATCTGTTCGCGCCCACTCGGGACGCGGCCGACGATTTCATTGAGATGACCACCGGCAGCCGAAAATTCCATGAACCTTGGGTTTTTCCGCCGACGGATGTGCGCCGCTATAAAGCCTATCTGGAGCGCCTGGAAAGCGGCACGGCCTATGGTTTTCTGGTCGCTCGCCTGGAGGACGACAGCATCGCCGGCGTGATCAATATCAACGATATCGTTCTCGGCGGTTTTCTGTCGGGCTCCCTCGGCTATTACGCCGCGGCGCCTTACAGCGGCCGCGGCTACATGAGCGAAGGTCTGGCCCTGGTGCTGGATCAGGCGTTCACGGTGCTCGACCTACACCGCGTCGAGTCCAATATTCAGCCCACCAATGCGGCTTCGCTGGCATTGGTGAAGCGGCTCGGCTTCCGTAAGGAAGGATTCTCGCCGGCATTCCTGCGCATCGACGGAGAATGGCGCGACCACGAGCGTTGGGCCATCCTGAACCACGAATGGCTTGCGGCTCATCACCAAGACGGCACGGCGCCGGAAGTCCACGTCAGCCAAGTGGTCTGACGGTAATCTTATGCCGCGTTTCAAATTGACCATCGAGTACGACGGGACGGCCTTTGTCGGTTGGCAGCGCCAGGATAACGGTCCCTCGATCCAGGAAGCGCTGGAAACGGCGGTAGAGCGCTACTGTCAGATCAAAGGGCTGGTCCAGGGCGCCGGCCGGACTGATGCGGGCGTGCATGCTTTGGCGCAGGTGGCCCATGTGGATCTGCCGCGCAACGACCGGCCCGATGTGGTGGCGAACGCGCTGAACGCACATCTCCGCCCGCACCTGATATCAATCTTGAAGGCAGAGCAGGTGGGCGAGGATTTTCACGCTCGCTTCTCCGCCGTAGAGCGCGGTTACGAGTACCGCATCCTCAACCGGCGGGCGCCCGCGGCCCTGGAGGCGGGACGGGTGTGGTGGATCGCCGCCCCGCTCGACGCCGACGCCATGCACGCCGGAGCCCAGGCATTGGTGGGCCGCCACGACTTCACCACTTTTCGTGCCGCCGAGTGCCAGGCGGAATCGCCGGTGAAGACCATCGACGCCATTTCTATCTCGCGCCAGGCGGACATGATCGTACTCACGACGCGGGCGCGGTCGTTCCTGCACCACCAGATCCGCAATATCATCGGCACTCTGAAGCTGGTCGGCGAAGGCAAATGGAAGCCGCGCGACGTGGCGCGGGCGCTGGAGGCGAAGGATCGCTCCGAAGGCGGTCAAACCGCTCCTCCGACCGGCCTCTATCTGACACACGTTCGATATCCGGATTAGAGGGCCGGCCGATTCGTTCTGGCCGGCGTTCCCCGCGCGCGCGGACCTCTATCCACACACGTGCGGTACTAAGTCTCGATCCTGACGATCAGCTGGCCCGTGATCATCGACAGGACGAAGTCGAGCACGACCAGGGCAAGAGCCGTGCCGATGCCCACTTGCAGGCCGACGCCGGCGATGAAGGTGCCGTAGACAACGAACGTCGCCAGGCCCACCAGTTCCAGAGCGCCCATGGCCTGCGGCGAAAGCACGTGCAGGTCGCCGGCGATGCGCACCACCAGAAAGAACAAGGTCAGTGGCAACTGCAGCCAGTTGTACGCAACCATGTGAGCGAAATACCGCGCACGCCGCTGCAGCAAGTCCGCCACATACATCATTACGAAGGGGAACATGGCCCATTGCAGCACGTAGGTGAGGAATTCCACGATCATGTACGGCACGAACGCCAGGGTTGGCGGACGGCTTTGGAATTGCAGCAGCACGTGAATCAGATTCAGGGGCAATAACGCGAAAGCCACGGCAAATGAGGCCCAAAACCCCGCTATCGTCTTATCGAAACAGGTCCAGGCTTTGCTGTCGAAGGCGGCCATGAGCCGCAGGCCGCGGAGGGCATTGGCGAATTGCGGGACTGAAATCACCGCGCAGCGCCGAAGTAGCTTTGCAATACGCGCAGGTAAATGGCGCTCAGGTTCTCGATGTCCGCCACCGCGCAGCGCTCGTCGGCCTTGTGCATGGTCTGGCCCACCATGCCGAATTCGCACACCGGGCAGGCGTCCTTGATAAAGCGCGCGTCTGATGTGCCCCCAGTGGTGGACAGCTCGGGGGTGACGCCGAGGGTGGCTTTCACAGCACCGGCGACGATCGTGCTCAATGGACCAGGCGGGGTGATGAAGGATTCGCCCGAGATTTTGATGGCCAGTTCGTACATGTCCGGCTTTGCAATCTTATTGAACGTCGCGCGCAGCCAGTCGCTCAAGGCCTTGCCGGAATGCAAATCATTGAAGCGGATGTTGAACCCGGCGCGGGCCATTCCGGGGATGACGTTGGTGGCGGCATTGCCCACGTCGACGGTGGTGACCGTCAAAGTCGAGGCCTGGAAGTGGTCCGAGCCCGTGTCGAGAGGTTCCGCGGTGATGGCGGTCAGCATGGCCAGCAGGCGCGGGATCGGGTTGTCGGCGAGGTGCGGATAGGCGGCGTGGCCCGCCGTGCCGAACACCGTCAACTTGGCGGTCAAACTGCCGCGGCGGCCGATCTTGATCATCTCGCCGAGTTTCATGGGGTTGGTGGGTTCGCCGACAAGGCAGGCATCGAGGGTTTCGCCACGGGCCTTGAGGGCGGCCAGCATCTTGCGCGTGCCGTTGATGGCGTCGCCTTCTTCATCGCCAGTGATCAAGAGACTGATGGACCCCGACGGCTTTCCTTCCGTAAGAAAACGGCTCGCGGCTTCGACAAAGGCGGCGATGGCGCTTTTCATATCCGATGCGCCGCGCCCATAGAGCTGCCCGTCGATGACCTCGGCCTTGAAGGGGTCGACGGTCCAGCCATCGCCTACGGGCACGACATCGGTGTGTCCCGCAAAGCAGAAGTTGGGGCTTGCGGTCCCAAGCCGGGCGTAGAGGTTGTCCACGGGGTCGGCGCCGGGTTCTTCGAACCTCATGCGTTCGCAGCGAAAGCCCAGGCCTTCCAGCGCCTTTTGCAGCACATCGAGCGCCCCTGAATCCTGCGGCGTGACGCTGGCGCAGCGGATCAGCGCTTGAGCCAAGTTCAGGGCATTGATCGGGGCGGCGTTCACGCGCGCAGCAACTCGTTGATGGAGACTTTGGCGCGGGTCTGGGCGTCCACGCGCTTGACGATGACGGCGCAATAGAGAGACGGGCCGGGACTGCCGTCGGGCAAAGGCTTGCCGGGCAGGCTGCCGGGAACCACCACGCTATAGGCGGGCACGCGGCCCACGAAGACTTCGCCGGTGGCGCGGTCAATGATTTTGGTCGAGGCGCTGATGAACACGCCCATGGACAGCACGGCGCCTTCTTCCACGATCACGCCTTCCACCACTTCGGAACGCGCACCGATAAAGCAGTTGTCTTCGATGATGACGGGGGCGGCCTGCAACGGCTCCAGCACGCCACCGATGCCGACACCGCCGGAGAGGTGCACGTTCTTGCCGATCTGCGCACAGCTTCCAACCGTCGCCCAGGTGTCCACCATGGTGCCGGAGCCGACATTGGCGCCGACATTCACGAATGACGGCATCAGCACCACGTTCGGTGCGATGAAGGCGGACTTGCGCACGACGCTGCCGGGTACGGCGCGAAAGCCGGCCTGGCGGAACTGGGCCTCAGTCCACCCGGCGAACTTCGACGGCACCTTGTCCCACGACGCGCCGCCGGCCGAGGCACCCGGGATAACGACATTGTCGTTGAGGCGGAAGGACAGCAGCACGGCCTTCTTGAGCCAGTCGTTGACCACCCAGCCGGCGGAGGTCTTTTCCGCAACGCGCACCGCGCCGCCGTCGAGAAGGTCGAGCACGGCATCGACCGCGCTTCTGACCGGACCCGTTGTGGTCACGCCGAGGCCATCGCGGGCATCCCACGCGGCATCGATCTGGCCCTTTAATGCACTGATATCCATAAGAAATTCCCAAGTTTTGGACGCCGCGCGACTCGCGCGTGTGGCGGCGAACATACCCGGTGGTAAAAGTGAGTCAACGCTAGCCGGGGAACGCGGGACGGTGGTTGGATAACGGCGCGGCCCAAGGTACCATATATTTTGGTCGAAACTTCCCGGACTAAAGGACGGGCCGCACTGGGTTTCGGGCTGCGCTAGGTTCGGGGATGTGCGCGTCGCTCCAAGAATGTGGAGCGGCATTAGGGGGATACAGAATGGCGCTCGAACGCGCTGGCGCCGGAATGGCGCCGACAGCCGAGGCCGGAGGCGTGTTTCCGGGGACTTTGCCGTTCGGCGTGTCGCCGGCGGCCCTGCTGCGCTACGAGGAAGCGGTCTTCCGCGTCACCGCCGACGGTCGGGTCGAGCCGGCCAATCCCGTCGCCAAGGAATTCGCCGAACGCGTCAGCCGTGAAGACATCGAAAAGCTTGCGGCCGCCGCTGCCAAGTCCAAGGCAGCCGAACGGGCGCTGGTCGATCTGGTGGACATGGTGTCAACGCCGGAGACAAAATGCATCGGTGCGCCGGAGTAAAAATGCATCAGTGAGGCGAGCAGGAAGGCCCCCCGCG
>CANISR010000087.1 GCA_947470105.1 Fidelibacterota bacterium
GAGAGCTGGCCTTCCAACTGCATGATGAACTTATCGACAACTTTACCGACAACTTCCGGCGGCAAGTTGGCGAAGGTAATGATCGCATCAAGGCGGTTGCGGAATTCCGGCGTGAACATCCGCTCAATGGCTTCCTTGTCGTCGCCTTCACGGGTCTCGCGCTCGAAGCCGATGGCGTTCTTGGCAAGGTCGGCCGCACCGGCGTTGGTGGTCATAATCAGGATGACGTTCCTGAAGTTGACGCTCTTGCCGTTGTGGTCGGTCAGCTTGCCGTGGTCCATGACCTGCAACAGGATGTTGAACAGATCCGGGTGCGCCTTCTCGATTTCGTCCAGCAGCAGCACGCAGTGGGGATGCTGGTCGACGGCGTCGGTGAGCAGGCCGCCCTGGTCGAAGCCCACATAGCCCGGCGGCGCCCCGATCAGACGCGAGACCGAGTGCCGCTCCATGTATTCGGACATATCGAAGCGGTGCAGCTCGATGCCCAGTGAGCTTGCAAGCTGGCGCGCCACTTCGGTCTTGCCGACGCCGGTGGGGCCCGAAAACAGGTAGCTGCCGATGGGCTTTTCCGGTTCGCGCAGGCCGGCGCGGGCCAGCTTGATCGCGCTCGACAACGCGGTGATGGCCTGATCCTGGCCGAACACCATGGTCTTCAAGTCGCGCTCCAGGCTTTGCAGCGACTTCTTGTCGTCGCGCGAAACGGTCTTGGCCGGAACGCGGGCAATTTTGGCGACCACCTCTTCCACGTCCTTCACCGAGACCACCTTCCTGCGGCGGTTTTCCGGCAGCAGCATGCGTGAGGCGCCGACTTCATCAATGACGTCGATGGCCTTGTCCGGCAGCTTGCGGTCATGGATGTATTTGGCCGCCAGCTCTACCGCCGTACGGATGGCTTCGGCGGTATAGCGCACCTTGTGGTGTTCTTCGTAATAGGGCTTGAGGCCCTTGAGGATCTTCACCGTATCCTCGATCGAAGGCTCCATCACGTCGATCTTCTGGAAGCGGCGCACCAGGGCGCGGTCCTTCTCGAAGTGAGTGCGGTATTCCTTATAGGTGGTCGACCCGATGCAGCGCAGATTGCCTGAGGCCAGTGCCGGCTTCAGCAGGTTCGACGCATCCATGGCGCCGCCCGAGGTGGCGCCGGCGCCGATCACAGTATGGATCTCGTCAATGAACAGGATGGCGCCCTTCACCGTATCGAGTTCAGAGACCACTGCCTTCAGGCGTTCCTCGAAATCGCCGCGGTAGCGCGTGCCGGCCAGCAGCGCGCCCATGTCGAGCGAGAAGATGATGGAATCGTGCAGGACTTCGGGCACTTCTTTATTCACGATGCGCCGCGCGAGGCCCTCGGCGATGGCGGTCTTGCCGACGCCGGCGTCGCCCACGTAGAGCGGGTTGTTCTTGGTGCGGCGGCACAGAATCTGGATAGTGCGCTCGACCTCCTTCTCGCGTCCGATCAGGGGGTCGATCTTGCCGACCTTGGCCTTCTCGTTCAGGTCCACGCAATAAGCGGTCAGCGCTTCGCGGCCCTTCTTGACCACCTCTTCCGACTTGGCTTCCTGCTCGGCGCCGTGAACCGTGCGCTTTTCGGCGGCGTTCGGGCGCTTGGCGATGCCATGGGAGATGTAGTTGACGGCGTCGAGACGGGTCATCTCCTGCAGCTGCAGGAAGTAGACCGCATGGCTTTCGCGTTCGGAGAACAGCGCCACCAGCACATTGGCGCCGGTGACTTCTTCACGGCCCGACGACTGCACATGGATGGCGGCGCGCTGCACCACGCGCTGGAAGCCGGCGGTGGGCTTGGGGTCTTCGCCCATGGGCGAGATCAGCTCGGACAGCTCGTCGTTCAGGAAATCGCGCACGGCCGTGCGCAGTTGCTCGACCTCGACATTGCAGGCGCGCATGACGGCGATGGCGTCCGCGTCGTCGCACAGCGCGAGCAGCAGATGCTCGAGCGTGGCGTATTCGTGCCGGCGCTCGGCGGCGGCGGCGAGGGCCTGGTGCAGTGTCTTTTCGAGATTTTGCGACAGCATCGACAAGTGATTTGTATCCTTTTCAACAATCCCAGCCGAGGCAAACGCGGGCGGGGAACTACTCTTTCTCTAGTGTGCACTGAAGCGGGTGCTGGTTCTTCCTGGCGAGTTCCATGGTCTGGTTGACCTTGGTCTCCGCCACCTCGAAGGTGAAGACCCCGCACACCCCGACGCCCTTCTGGTGGACGTGGAGCATGATGCGGGTGGCCTCCTCGGTGCTCTTGCCGAAGTAACGCTCCAGGACGTGCACCACGAATTCCATCGGGGTGTAGTCGTCGTTGAGCATCAGCACCTTGTACATCGACGGCTTTTTGACCTTGGCGCGCGGCTTGACCGCGATCCCGGTGTTGGTGCGGCCACCGCCGTCGTTACCCCCGTTGCGGTCATCGCCGGGTCCGGTGGCGCCACGCGGCCCCATTGCTGCAGCGCGCACAACGTCCTCCGCCTGCAACTGCGTGGGTCTCTGAAAGGTGGGCAGATCGCTCATGAGGACGAGAAAACCTTGAATCGCGCCAATCTTGAGAATTCCCAATCTTGAGAACTTTAAGCTCGACAATAGCAAAGCCGGCCAAACCGCGGAGGCAAAATCCACCTGCTGTGTCGGTTCAGCGGCTCCTGCACCCGCATATAGGTACTGCCTCAGCGAAACGCGATACCCGTACACAGAGTTGCCGGCCTGACGCCAAAAGCCCATCCCGGGCGCACCGGAATGGGAATATGACCCCAGGCGATACTACCGCACGAAGTTCTTAAAATAGTTGAAAGATGATATGATTCAATCACATCACTGACATCGGCCCCCCGCTCTTGTGGACAGTCCGAGTCGAAGCGCGTATGTTTCGACTGCCGGGTTAACCGGCGCGCCCCGTCAAAATGAGGGCACCCAAGGAGCAAGGATCAATAGACGGCAAGGCGCCGACCGTGGCCGCGGAAAACCCGCGCCCGGACAGCCCGCCCGAAACTTGAGAGTGAAGACATTTTGATTGGTGGGAGTTGAGGGGATGAAAATCCGAGGTTTGGCCCGTTTGGCGGTGGTTGCCGCATGCCTGATTTCGATCGGTCTCCCGGCGCCGCTCATGGCGGCCGCTCCCGCGCAGACTGAAAAGAAAGCTCCGGTTAAGAAAGTCGTCGCCAAAAAGGGCACCAAGGCGTCCGCGACTAAACCTATGGTTATCAGCCGCCCTGGCGGCCCTCAGTATGAATCCATCGTGGTCGACGCCGATACCGGCCGCGTGCTGCACGAGGCCAACGCGGATATCGCGAGCCCGCCGGCTTCCCTGACCAAGATGATGACCCTGTTCATGCTGTTCGACGCCCTTAAGCGCGGCGAAGTCCGTATGAACACGCCTATGAAGGCCTCCGCCCATGCCGCCTCTCAGGCCCCCACCAAGATCGGGCTGACGCGCGGCAAAGCCATCACCGTGGATCAAGCCATCGACGCCGAAGTCACCAAGTCGGCCAACGACGTTGCCGTGGTCATTGCCGAGCACCTGGGCGGCACCGAGGAACGCTTCGCGGAGATGATGACCGCCAAGGCCAGGTCCATGGGCATGGACAAGACCACTTTCCGGAATGCCTCGGGCCTTCCCGACCCGGGCCAATTCTCGTCGGCCCGCGACATGGCGATCCTGGCCAAGCATCTCATCCAGGACCACCCGGACTTTTACCCGCTGTTTTCGCGGCTTGAGTTCGCTTACGGCGCCCAGACCATTCGCACCCACAATCACCTGCTGGAGACCTATGAAGGCGCCGACGGCATCAAGACCGGCTATACCGTCGCGTCAGGGTACAACCTGGTCAGCTCTGCCAAGCGCGGCAACCAGCGCCTGATTGGCGTCGTGTTCGGCGGTGCGACCGCCGCTGCCCGCGATCGCCACATGGTGGACCTGCTGGACGACGGCTTCGCTGCCCTCAACGGCAGACCTGAGACCCTGGTAGCCGCCAAGCGCATCGAGGAATTCCAGAAGATCAACCTGGCGGCCGCCGCCCAGGTGAAGCCCGAGGATGTTCCCGTCTCCGCCGGTGACCGCGACGAGCAGTACGTGCCGCCGGCGTCCATCACCGCCCTGATCCATTCCAGCGAACTGCCGCCGGCGCCCCCGAGCAACATAGCGCCCATGCCTGCGCCCAAGCTTGCCGCCCTGCCCGCCAGCAATCCCAAGCCCATCCCGACCAATCTGGCCAGCCTCAATGACAACACTGAGCCCGCTAGCAAGCCCCTCGGTAATCCCCCCGGGAATCCCATGACCGGCGCTGCCCCTCCGGGCACCTGGGGCATTCAGATCGGGGCCTTCGGCACTGAAGACAAAGCTACGGCCCAGGCCGGCGAAGCCGCCCAGTCACTCACCAGTCAGTTCCCGAATGCCACCGCCGTGGTGGAGCCCGCCGTGATCTCGGGCAAGAAGCTGTATCGTGCCCAGATCCATGGGCTCGCGCAGAAAGACCTGGTCAAGGCCTGCGCTCTAATTGCGGTCCAACCTATGAGCGCCTGCAAAGCCCTGCCACCGGCAGCAGCCAAGATGGCGGCGGGCTAGAGCCGCAGATTACCGCGGCACTGACAGCGTCGGGCGTACTAGTGCCCCACTGATTCCGTCGGAAGTTCCAACCCGCTCGCCCGGAGTTGCGCGGCGAGTTCGCCCTTTAGGCCTTCGAGATTTGCGGCACTGTCGGCCTCGGCGCGGGCCACCAGCACAGCCTGGGTGTTCGAAGCCCGGAGCAGCCACCAGCCGCCCTTGCCCGATACGCGCACGCCGTCGGTGTCCGACAACTGGGCGCCGGATTTCGCCAGGCGTGCCTTCACTTCATCGATCACCGCGAATTTGCGGTCGTCGGCGCAGGGGAAGCGCAGCTCGGGCGTGTTGATCATCTTGGGCATACGGTCGTAGCGCGCCAGGAGATCGAATTCCGGATCGCGCGCCATAATGCTCAGGAAGCGCACGCAGGCGTAAATGGCGTCGTCGAAGCCGTAATACTTGTCGGCGAAGAAGATGTGCCCGCTCATCTCGCCGGCGAGGGGCGATTTGGTCTCGGCCATCTTGTTCTTGATGAGCGAATGGCCGGTCTTCCACATGATCGGCTGGCCGCCCATGCGCTTCACTTCATCGAATAGCGCCTGGCTGGCTTTGACGTCGGCGATGATCGGCGCACCGGGGTGAGTCTTGAGCACGTCCTCGGCCAGGATCTGCATGATCTGGTCGCCCCAGAGGATGCGGCCTTTGCCGTCCACCACGCCGATGCGGTCGGCATCGCCGTCGAGGGCGAAGCCCACTTGGGCGTTCTGCTTTTTCACTTCGGCGATAATCTGCACGAGATTCTTGGGCTCGGTCGGGTCGGGATGATGCGCCGGGAACGTGCCGTCGATGGTCCCGTTCAACACCACATGTTCGCCTGGAAGGCGTTTGACCAATTGCGTGACCACTTCCGCGCCGGCGCCATTGCCCGGGTCCCAGACCACCGAGAGTTTGCGGTCGCCGCTAAAATCCTTGAGCAGCCGCTCGGTATAAGCATCGACGACCGGGGTATCGCTGACCGCGCCCTCGCCCGTATCGACGTCGCCGGCCGCCGCCATGGCGCCGAGTTTCTTGATGTCCTCGCCGAAGAACGGCTTCTTGCCCATCATCATCTTGAAACCGTTATGGGTGGGCGGATTGTGCGAGCCCGTCACCATGATGCCGCCGTCGGCTTGGCGCTCGGTGGCGGCGTAATACAGCATGGGCGTCGGTCCGCGCCCGGTGCGCTCGACCGTGACCCCGGCGGCCATCAAGCCCTTCACGAGGGCTGCTTCCATGTCCGGGGAACTCAAGCGCCCGTCATATCCCACACAGACCCGGCTTCCACCCTTGCGCTTGATGAGCGTGCCGAAGACACGCCCCACCGCGGTGGCGTCGGCGGTAGACAGGGTTTCGCCGACGATGCCGCGGATATCGTATTCGCGCAGGACGCTGGAGTGGAATGTGTGGGTGAAGGTCATGCGCGGATACTCTTGTTAAGCTGTGGGTCGGCCGACGCAGGTGTAGGAGAATCCGGCGGCCTTCATGTCGGCGGGCGTGTAAACGTTGCGCAGATCGACGATGATCGGCGTTTTCAGCAGTTCCTTGGTGCGCTTGAGATCGAGAGTGCGGAACGCGTTCCACTCGGTCAGCACCACCAGCGCGTCGGCGCCTTTCATGGTCTCATAGGCGTCGGCGCAATAGGTCACTTTGGGCAGCATGTGCTTGGCTTCATCCATGCCCTCGGGATCATACGCGCGCACGACCGCCCCGGCTTTCTCCAGCTCGGGGATGATGGCGAGGCTGGGAGAATCGCGCATGTCGTCGGTGTTGGGCTTGAAGGTCAGGCCCAGCACGGCGATGGACTTACCCTGCACGCTGCCGCCGCAGGCCGCGATGATCTTGTCCGCCATCTGGCGTTTGCGCTTCTCGTTGACGGCGACCACGGTTTCGATGATGCGCAAGGGCGCCCCGTAATCCTGGGCGGTCTTGACCAGGGCGAGCGTATCCTTGGGAAAGCACGACCCGCCGTAGCCGGGGCCGGGATGCAGGAACTTCTTGCCGATGCGCCCGTCAAGGCCGATGCCGCGGGAGACGTCGTGCACGTCGGCGCCCACCTTCTCGCACAGGTCGGCGATTTCATTGATGAAGGTGATCTTGGCGGCAAGGAAAGTGTTGGCGGCGTATTTGATCAGCTCGGAGGTTTCCAGGCTGGTGAACAGGATCGGCGTTTCGATCAAGTAGAGCACGCGGTAAAGCTGGCGCATGACTTTCTGCGCGCGTTCGCTCTCGGTGCCGATGACGATGCGGTCGGGCCGCATGAAGTCATTGATGGCCGAGCCTTCGCGCAGGAATTCCGGGTTGGAGGCGACATCAAACTCGAGGTCGGGGCGCGCGGCCTTGATGATGCGCTCGACTTCGCGCCCGGTCCCGACCGGCACCGTCGACTTGGTCACGATCACCGCGTAGCCCGTGAGCGCGCCGGCAATGTCGCCGGCCGCGCCGTAGACATAGGACAGATCGGCGTGTCCATCACCGCGCCGCGACGGCGTACCGACGGCGATGAACACCGCATCGGCGCCGGCGACGGCGCTGTGCAGGTCGGTGGTGAACGTCAGGCGGCCGGCCTCGGCGTTGTTTTTGACCAGCTCATCGAGGCCGGGTTCAAAAATCGGGATCTCGCCGTTCTTAAGACGGGCGATCTTGCCGGCGTCGCGGTCGACGCAGACCACGTCGATGCCGAATTCAGAGAAGCAAGCGCCGGATACGAGGCCTACGTATCCAGTGCCGATCATTGCGATGCGCATCGCGGTTCCGTTTCAGTTATGTGGGGGGTTTGGTTTGGTTAACCAGGTTTTCGATCAGAGGCAGAAGACGTCCCACCATATCCGGGTGCGCGAGGCCGAACGCGACGTTAGCCTCCACGAAACCGACCCGGGTGCCGCAATCATACCGCCGCCCCTCGAACCGGTACCCATGGAACGGCACCTCGGAAATAGTTCTGTTGAGAGCGTCCGTGAGCTGTATTTCGTTCCCTGCGCCGCGAGTCTTTTTATCGAGCTCCTTGAAAACCACAGGATCAAGGATGTAGCGCCCAATGATCGCCAACGTCGACGGCGCGTCTTCAGGCTTGGGCTTTTCCACTAAACCGCGGGCCTTGGCCATGCGGCCTTCCTCGGACAGCACATCGAGGATGCCGTAGCGGTTGGTCTGGTCCCGGGCCACGTCCTCGACCGCCACCACGTGGCCGCCGACCTTGGCGTGGGCGTCGATAAGCTGCTTCAGGCAAGGGGTTGCCGATAGGACCATGTCGTCGGGCAGAATCACGGCGAAAGGTTCGTCCCCCACCAGTTGCCAGGCGCACCAGACCGCGTGGCCCAGGCCCAAAGGGTCCCCCTGCAGCACGGTGTGCAGCTTGCCTTCGGGCAAGGTACAGCCGGTGACGAGGCCCAATTCCTCGGTCTTGCCCTTGGAGGCCAGATTGCGTTCCAGCCAGGGTTGGGGGCTGAAATGCCGGGCGATGGCCTCTTTGCCCTCGGCGCTGACGAAAATGAACTCCTCGATGCCGGCCGCCCGGGCTTCTTCCACGGCGTATTGCACCACGGGCTTGTCGATCACCGGGATCATCTCTTTGGGGATCACCTTGGTCGCGGGCAGGAAGCGCGTGCCCAGACCGGCTACGGGTAGCACCGCTTTACGCACGGGTTTAGCCATCTAAATTCCTCGAAAGCTCGCTAAAGGGGGACATTATGGGTGAAAGAGTGGCGTTTTTCTGCCACTTCCGCAGGGCGCTGGCAACCATGCTGCCGGGAAACCTCCTGGCGCGCGAGCCGTCAGCTACGCCCTTGTGCCTTCAATAGAAAATCCTTGGCGAGATTCACTTTTGCGGCCAGGTAGTCGGAGCCGCCGCGGTCCGGGTGAATCTGCTCGATCAGGCGGCGGTGGGCCGCCTTGATCTCGTCCTCCGTGGCCCCGGGCGCCAGGCCCAGTACGCGGTAGGCTTCTTCCGCAGTCATGGACGACCCCGTGGGCGCCTGGGGATCCTTGCGCCCCCCAAACATCCCGCCGAAACGCCGCCCCATCTGGACCACATTGATGGTCCGCCCGGCCCAGACCATGAGCCCCGCCAGCGCCGCCAGGGCGGCGCCCATGCGCCCCGTCACCGCCAGAAAGATCACCACCAGGGCCAGGAGGCCGATCCCGATCCACGCGAGGCCCTTCTTGATGGTTTTGACATGGGCCGTGGCGTACCAGCGCAGCAACATCAGCGCCGCGATCAGGGCCGCGAGGCCGAGAAGAGCGGCAAGCCCCATGCTAGACCGCCCGCGCGGTTTGGCGCTGCGGTTCAACTCCTTCGAGGCCCAGCGCCGTCATGAGTGCGCGCATTTCCTGGCGCGCGGCGACATGCGACATGGCCGCGGTGCGGCGCTTCGTCAGCACAGCCAGGTCTTCTGCGGTGAGGCCGTCGAGGAACAGTTCACGGTAGATCACGCGTTCATGGATGCCGTCGGCAACACGAAACCCGATACGCCGTGCCAGTTCCTCGGTCAGCTTGGCCACCTGTCGCTTGTTGCGGGCGTCGAGTTGGCCCAAGCGATTGCGCACCACCACCCAGTCGATGGATCCGCCGTCGCGTTTGGCGCGGAGCTGCTTGGCCTTCCACACCCGTTCGGAATAGTGGCTGGGCCGCGCAACCGTCAGCTTCACCGGATCGACCATGGCCAGGACGTCGAAGTCAATGAGGCTGTCGTTGATGGGGGTTACCAGGATATCCGCGTAGGCATGACCGACTTGCGAAAGGCTGCTGTCGTGGCCTGGCGTATCGATCACGATGACATCGTTGCCCGCCAGTTGATTCAGGGCCACGGCCACTTCGCTATCGGCCCGGTCAGGGGTAATGGCGATGTGGGCTGGCAACGGTATCAACCCGCCGCCTTCGATCTGCGCCGTGCGGGCGCGGTTGGCGATGTAGCGCGTCAGGGTTCCCTGGCGCGCGTCCAGGTCCAGGGTGCCCACCGCGAGGCCCCGCTGCAGCAGTCCCGCAATCAGATGCATGGCGAGCGTGGATTTGCCGGTGCCGCCCTTTTCATTGCCGAATACGACAATTTTGGAACCAGATGTCACAGGCGCTCGCGGAAACAGGAATATGAAAACATGATGCAGATTAACCTTCGCCGGGCGGCCGTTATAGACCTTGTTATAACCTCCTGAAAACTCGATCCTGAAGGGACTGGCAAAGCGCGGTCGGAAAAATGGAAACAGCAGATTGTGTAGTGATCGGCGCCGGCGTGGTGGGCCTCGCGGTGGCCCGCGCCATGGCGCGCAAAGGGCGCGAGGTCCTGATCCTCGAAGCTGAAAGCGCCTTCGGCAGCGTCACCAGCTCGCGCAACAGCGAAGTCATCCACGCCGGCATCAACTATGCCCACGGCAGTCTCAAGGAACGCCTGTGCGTCGAAGGCCGCGACAAGCTCTATGCCTTCTGCGACGCCTACAGGGTCACCTACAAGCGCACTACCAAATTGGTCTACGCCGAGGATGAATCCCAGGTGCCGGGCCTGCGCAAGCTCCAGGCCCATGCCGCGGCCAGCGGCGTCTATATGAGCTGGATGGAGGCCAAAGAAGCGCAGCGGCTCGAACCCGCCCTTCACTGCGCCGCCGCCTTGCACTCGCCGCTGTCGGGCATCGTGGATAGCCATGGGTTCATGCTGGCGATGCTCGGCGACGCCGAGGCCCATGGGGCGGCCATCGCCTACAACAGCCCGGTGGTGGGCGGCGCCGCGGCGGACGGTCATGTGATCCTATCGGTCGGCGGCGCCGAGGCCATGCAACTGGCGGCGCGCACGGTGATCAATTGTGCCGGGCTGGGCGCGCAGACGCTGAGCCGCAGCATCCAAGGCATCAAGCCCAGCAGCGTGCCGGTCCAGCATTACGCCAAAGGCAGCTATTTCTATCTGTCAGGCAAACCGCCGTTCAGCCGGCTGATCTATCCCCTGCCCGGCATCGCCAGTCTTGGCGTGCATTACACCCCCGATCTTTCCGGCCAAGGGCGCTTCGGCCCTGACCTGCAATGGGTCGACACCCTCGACTACCACGTGGATGAAAGCCGGATTGGCCTGTTCTACGCCGAAATCCGTAAATACTGGCCGGACCTTAAGGATGGCGCCCTGCGCCCGGGGTACAGTGGAATTCGGCCGAAAATTCAAGGCCCTGGCGAGCCCGCCGTGGACTTTATGATCCAGACGCCCGAAGCCACCGGCGTTAACGGTTTTATCGCTCTTTACGGCATAGAATCGCCCGGTTTGACCTCGAGCCTCGCCATCGGCGATGCGGTCGCGGAGCGCGTGCCCTGAAAAATCCGAGCTTATCCATCTTCGCGTTCTTCCTGACCGCAGCCGTGGCGGCGACAGCCGTGGCGCAACAGCGCCAGTTGGGTCCGCCCGCCGGCGCCGGCGCCAGCCTTGAAGGCGCGCAGCCCGAGGAAGAAGCGGCCAAGCCCGAAGACGCCCCGCTCCTGCCGGTGCCGGCCGCGAAGGCGCGTCCGTCCGCGAGCGCCGAAGCCGAAGCGCCGCCTGATCGCACCCGCATGCTGCTGGGCGAGGTCGAAGTCCTCGACATCCCCCTCACCGGCATTCCGAACTACCGCGACTACATGCGCACGATGATCGAGGACCTCTCGATCTACGCCCATGGCCGCAACCCGAAATTCGTCGTCGTCACCCAGCCGGGCTTCGACCTTACGTCCTGGAGCCGCCGCGAGTTCGATCTCGACGAGATCAAGCGCGACCGCAACGCCAAGATTTCGCCCGACGCCATCGTACCCGTGGGCACGCCGCTGCGGCGTTATCTGCAGCGGGTCGACGGCGTGATCCTTAACGGCCAGTTCTGCAACCCTTTGCGCGTGCCCCGCGCCGACATCGCCGCAATGATGAAGCAGGGCCTGAAAATGCTCTCGGTCGACCATTGCGGCGACGCCGGCAGCGCAACTGCGGCCTTGCAGGCGGCGGTGCGCATGGGCGTGGTCGCTCATATCGACCTCGACGACAGTGACGTTTTCGACCGCATCCCGTCCCGCCGCCCGGCGCCTGAAAATTCAGGCAATGTCGAGGTTCTGGCCGACGCTCGCAACATGCTCATGATGCTGGACAGCAAGGCCTATGGCTCGCGCGAGGAATGGATCGCGGCCCTTGCAGCCACCAATTACGACGTCGTCATCACCGACGCCTTCTACAAGGGCAACCAGCCGCTCACAAAGGACGCCATCCACAGCCTGAAATTCAAACAGATGGGCGCACGCCGCCTGGTGCTCGCCCGCATTTCTCTCGGGTACGCCGAGGACGAGCGTTATTACTGGCAACGGGAATGGAAAATTGGTGAGCCGAGCTGGATCCAAGGCCGCGCGCCGGGCAAACCTGGAAGCTATGTGGTCGAGTTCTGGAACCCCGCGTGGAAGGCCATCATCGGCAAGTACTTCGCCGGGATCATGGATCTGGGATTCGATGGCGTAGTGTTGGACGGCGTTGAAGCCTATCGCAGGTGGGAGTTTATGACTCCCATAGACGCCACCAGGGGCTAGTCGTCCCTACTGCGCCGCCGGCGGCGCGTCGCCCGCCACTTTCTTGATGACCGCACCCAAGCCGGCGACGATCTTTTGTCCCATGGGGCCGCCCTCGCCCTCCATTTTTTGCTGGATGATCAGGCGGATGGCTTCGACGTGGACCCTCACCACTTCAAGCTGGGCGTTGGTGAGGTCGTCGCCGCTGTCCTCGATGAAACGCGCAAGCTGATTGCCGACGGCGCTCACCAGCGGGTAGCCGAAACTGGTGCCCTGGCCTTTGACCCCCTGGACTTCGGTGTACAGCGCCCGCACATGGTCGCCACGGTTGGCGGGGTCTTTCATCGCGATGTCATAGGCCGCCGTCAGGCGCGTCAGATCTTCCTGGACCGCGGCGAGATAATCGAATTTGGCGGTGAGCATCGAGCGCTCGGCCGCGTCCATCCATCCGGCATCGATGGTGCCGGTGACACCCGCCAGCTTCTGCTTTTGGCGCAGATTGTTGGGCGGCTGGATGAAGACGACTTCTTTTTCGGCCATATGCGCTCTGGGTTCGGCGATTGGGGGCTAAGTCTACCTGCCCGCGGCGAGGCTGGCTACCCTAGAGCATGATCCAGGTGGCCAGCCCTAGAAACGAGAAAAAGCCCACGACATCGGTAACAGTTGTGAGGAAGACCACGGCGGAATCGGCGGGATCGGCGCCCATACGATCCAGGAGCAACGGGATTGCAATCCCGGCGAAGCCAGCCGAGATCAGGTTGATGATCATGGCGCCGGCGAGAACGACGCCCAGCATCGGGTCCTGGAACCAGAGATAGGCAATTGCTCCCGTGATCGCGGCAAACAGGAAACCGTTGATCAGGCCGACGAAAATCTCCTTCCAGGCAATGCGCATGGCATTGCTGGCGTTGAGGTCGCGGGTGGCCAGCGCCCGGACCACGGTCGCCAGGGTCTGGGTGCCGGCGTTGCCCCCCATGGAGGCGCAGATCGGCATGAGCACGGCGAGCGCCGACAGCTTCTCGATCGATGCCTCGAACACGCCAATCACCGAGGAGGCCAGGAAGGCGGTGCCGAGGTTGATGAACAGCCACAGGAACCGCGACTGCGCCGTGGCCATGATGGTGCGGTAAAGACTCGATTCATCGGTCGCACGCACACCGGCGAATTTCAGGATGTCCTGGCCGGCCTCTTCATCGATAACGTCGACCACGTCGTCGATGGTGATTTGCCCGATAAGGCGCCCGGATTTGTCGGCCACCGGGGCGGCGGAGAAATTGCGCTGGCGGAACAGGAAGGCCACTTCCTCCCGGTCCATGTCTACCGGAATGACATCGATCTCGGGATCGACGATGTCCGACATCTTCACGGGACGCTTGGAGGTCAGCATCCGGTGCAGTTCCACCACGCCCTGGGGGCGATGGCGGGGATCGACCACGAACACCGCGTGGAATTTGTCCGGGGTGGTGCGGGTCGACCGCAGGTAATCGATGGTCTCGCCCACAGTCCAGTAATTGGGCACGGCCACCAACTCCCGTTGCATCAGTCGGCCGGCGGAGGATTCGGAATAAGACAGGCCCTGCTCGATGAGGGCGCGGGTGGCCTGGGGCATGCGCGACAACACCTGGTCGCGCTCGGCTGCGTCCAGTTTGCCCGCCACATAGACCGCGTCATCCGAATCCAGTTCGGTCAGGGCGGTGGCGAAATCCTCGAAACCCAACGCGTCCATGACTTCGTCGCGGACGTCGGCAGCGAGTTCGGGCAGGACGTCGGCGTTGAAATCGTCGCGGATGGCCTCGACCAGCAGCCGGCGGTCTTGGCTATCCAGGCGCTCCAGAAGGTCGGCCATATCGGCGTAATGGAGTTCGGCCACCAGGGCGCGGGCGTGGGCTTTGTCGTCGGCCCGCAAAGCCGCCGCCACGTCCTCGACGAACGCCGGATCAAGCTCAAAGTCCTCATCGAGAGCGTCTTCGCCCACCCGCGGCATCGCATGTGGCGGCGCCGCTGCGGCATGCGGCGGCACCGCGTGCGGAGGCACGCCGGACGGGGGCGAAGGAAATTCGGTGCCGGTCATTGTGCACTCGAAAGCGCGGATTTTGAGGAGACACGGGCCCGGAGGCCAGAGTCGGCCCCTTGTGCCCGACGCTCACCGAGAGATCAAACAAAAAAGCCCGACACGGCCCTGTCACGCCCCGAAGCGAGAGGGGATTAGCCCCGCCCGCTCAAAGCGCCGGCGATGGCGTCATTGAGGGCGTCGATCTGGTAAGGCTTCGGCAAGAAGTGGAAATCCGCCGCATCCCCGGGCTTCACGCCTGCGCCGGCCGTATAACCCGACGTCAGCAAAACGCCGCACCGGGGGTTGCTCTGGCGCACCTTTTTCGCGAGATCCACCCCATTCATGCTGCCGGGCATCACCACATCGCTGAACACCAGGTCGATGTCGGTTTCGCGGGCCAATACGGCCAGGGCTTCATCTGCCCGGCTGGCGGTTCTAACCCTGTAACCCAGCTCGGCCAGCATCTCGACCGCGAGGGCGCGCACGCCGTCGTCATCCTCGACGATTAGAACCGTCTCGTGCGGGGCATCTCCCGCGACCGGAGCCGATGCCTGAACCTCCACCGGGGCCGATTCCGCCCGCGGCAGGAACAACCGAATGGTCGTGCCCTTGCCCAGGGCGCTCTCGATTTTCATGGTGCCGCCGGACTGACGGA
>CANISR010000088.1 GCA_947470105.1 Fidelibacterota bacterium
CGCCATCAGAACCTCGATCTGCCTTAACTTGAAAACAATCTGCTCTGCGCCTAATCCACGTTTGCCCATCGTTAGCTCCTTCTATACGGGTCAATTCTCTCAAATCGACCGGCACAGAAAAAGCCGTCAGGTCACCTGCGCCTCGATGCCGGCAAGGGCCGAGTACAGATGGGAGTCACGAAGGACGAGCTGACTATCGAAATGGCAGTTTCAGACGGCTGGTGCGTCCTCGTTCCGGCCGGGACTTGGCACAACATCACCAATATCGGTGCGACGCCAATGCAGGTCTATGCGATCTACGCGCCTGCCCACCATACGCCGGGCAAGGCGCACGCAACCGCGGCGGCGGCCGAAGCCGACAAAGACGACGAGCCAGCGGCTTGGTCGGTGCAGCCAAAACATGCGCCCGATAGACACCGGTGACCCGATTGGCGTGCCCGGGCCTCTGCCTAGGCAACACAGGTTTAGGTCGCTGTCGGCCGCAAAAACTAGGTGAGTGAGCCGCGCTCGCCGCAAGCGACTGATCATTGGAGATGATGCATTCTGCCACTGGGCACCACACTCTTTGAAAACCCTCAGAAATTCAGTGGTGCGCCAATGGCGAAATTGGCGCGGAAGGACGCAGCGGCATCCCACTTTCGCGGCAAATCAAATCGCTATCGGAAGGTGATGCCCGGGGCTAGGTCCCCAGCAGGCCCATAAGCAGTGCCGCACTCCACGCAGCGCCAAGGATTAGCAAAAGGCCGGGCACAACAGCCAGGGCATAACGCGGGCTACCGCTCCACACGGCAAAAATCATTTTACTCACGGTGTTGGTGCTCAGTCCGGCGAGGATCGGTAGGACCGCTTCACTTGGGGCAGCATTTCCTGCCGCCACAAGGGCGGCAACCGATACCGCCGCCGCGTGGGCATCAGCCAGGCCTCCCAAGACAGCAGCGGCGATGATGCCGTTTTGTCCGAACTGTTCGCGCAATGCCGCAGCACCGATTGTAATTATTGCCACAGTTGCGGCAAAGATTATGGCCGTGACTAAGCTAAAGGCACGGCCTGCAGACGGCTCCTGAACAACCTTCCCGCGCAATGTCGGCAGCGCGAATACTAACCCGTATATCACCGCACCTGCTCCAGCGGCCAGCAGCGGTATGGCCATAACCTGCAACGTAGCGGGACTAGTGGCGGCTAACATCAAGGACATTTGAGCTATTGTCGCTACAGACGAAAGGACAGCGCCGGCGGCCGCGGGATGCAATAGTGCTGGCGTTTTAGCGGCGCGTACACCGAAGGCCGCTATCGTGGCGGTGCTGGAAATAAAGCCCGAGGCAAAGCCCGCCATGGGCAACCCGAAGCGCGGCCCCACGACACGCACGGCTGCGTGGCCTGCAGCGCCCACAGCCATGACCACAATAACCACCAGCCAAATCGAATGCAGGTTTAGTGCGTCATACGGACCCATAGCGCGGTCCGGCAACAGAGGCAGCAGGATGAGCGTGGCGGCACCAAACACCAAAGCGTCCCGCATTTCATCTTCAGTCAGCACTTGGCCAACAAAGCGGTGCAGTGGTCCTTTCAGTGCCAGCAGAATAGCTACAGCTACCGACAAACCTGCGGCGATCAACCGCGCTTCTACGGCTAAGCCGCCTAGCATGACGGTGACAACAAGCGCAATTTCGGTAGTAATCCCGGGATCTGTCTCGTGGGTGCGCCAATAGGCCGCCGTCGCGAGTGCGCCGACGATCAGCACAGCGGCCACCAGTAGCCAGGACCCGCCCGTCAGCACGGCCAATGCACCACCAAGTGATGCAACGGCAAATGTGCGGATACCCGCAGGTTCACGCGCAGCGCCTCGGCCCTTACGCCGTTCGCGCTCAGCACCAATCAACAAGCCACATCCCAGCGCCGTAGCGAGATTCAAAACGACTGGCTCAATGCCGTCCATGTGGCTTAATTCCTGCCGAGAACGTCGTCACGCCCGTATTGTGGTTGAGGTCCAGAATCAGGCCTGAGTTGGACCGATGCGCGCGCGAGGTTACGATAGAGATCGCGACGCTTCGCAAGCGGCCACCAATCGTAAAGAAAATTCTCGATTGGCTTCCAGTTCGCAACCCACCCAAGAATAATCAGGCCCTCCTGAATAAACTTGCCGAGATTGCTCGACTCGACAAATCCGGAGACGAGGTGATTGGCAATAAAACACCCGGCAAGGACCACCAGACCGATGGCGAGAGATCTGCGTCCGATACGGAAGAGTTCATTGAGATCTAGGCTGATAATTCCAGCCCTGTAGTCGAAGTAGCGATTTATCGCTGTGCACAAGTCCACCGCGTCAGCGGCGGCCGCTTCCATGGCCGGTAGGTGAATGACGATTGCTATCGGGCGGGTACTTCTCAGTTCTCGCGCCCAATCGACTATGAACTCCTCCGCGTCCTTATCGAGATCCCGCTCGCGGAATGGGAACGGATCAAGCGAACTGAAAAGCTGGGCGAGCTTTTCAATCCGCACCTGAATTACGTTGTCCGAGCCGGTCAGCATTTCAGTCCAATCATGTGCTGAGGAGCCGCGCAAACTGTTACGGCATCGGCCGCTTTCGACCATTCAGCATTTCCGCGATCAGATTTTCCTTGTGAGAGTAGCTGGCAAGCATAACACCGCCAACATGCAGCACCACAAGGAAGAGGGTTAAATTAGCCATGAGTTCATGCGCCTCCTCCCGCAACTCCTTGGAGGGAACCTCCTGCTCCTCCTTCGACCCGGCCGCCGAGGAGTCCACTTCATTGAACTTTGAAGCGGACACGTCCGCCCGGCCGATGAGCAAGGAAAGCGGCCCCTGCCCTGGGACGCCTCGACCCGATTCAGATCTCAGGAACGATCACATTCTGGTATTTCTGAACATCGACTGGAAAATAGCGCTGACGGGCCTTGGCGATAGCGGTCGCGAGTTTCTCAACGGTCATCGGTTTGCCAGGAACCCGCTTGCGTCCAACCCCGCCGCCGTCTCGATAACTTCGACACTTGGATTTGCGGTCATCAAAATAAAGCTGGCATCAGGACGGAAGTACTTCACCTGACCGGTGCGGACAGACTGGAGCAATTGCAAGCCGTTGCCGTTGGCCATGTTGTAGTCGCAGAGTACACAGTCAACGACCCGTTCGACCCCAGGTCCGGTCACGCTTAACTTATAGTAGGCGTCGGCGCCGCTATTCGCTGTCGCGATCGCTTTTGCTCCGAGCGAGCGAAGCATCACCTCACACACCTCCAGAAATGTCGGGTTGTCGTCCACGACCAGTATGTGGAGGTCGCTCAAGGGTTCCTTAGAGGCTCGATCCACTTCTAATCTCCACGCAATATGGTGCGAACGTAAAAACGAAGCGTCATGCCTGCCGCCGCCCGGGATAGGCTGCAAGCCAATCGAAAATCGCAGCAAGAGTTTACGCTGCGGTGATTGAAATGTTCCCCACTTGATTCTGGGAATTTTTACCTGTGGACGCCTCCGACTCCAGGGCAAAGGCCAACCCACTCACTCTCATTGCGCCAAATTGTCTCGCCAGCCCGTTGAGCGCATGCGCCGTCTTACTCAGGGCGGCAGAATCCCCGGCATCGGCGGGGATCATATCGCCAAAGCGACATTAGCCACGATGCATACCCCAAAAACTATAGGGTCGGCACGAGCCTCAGCGGCGGGCCGCCGCGGGCGCGCATGAGCAGGGAACCGTCTGCTTCAATTCTTAGCCGCCTCGTCCATCTCAGGCTCTCCATTAACTTGGACTCCTGCACGACAGCATCTCCGTCGCACGCGCTGCGACTCACAGCGGAAATGCGCATGATGTCGATTCTGTTGCCTCGGATCCAATATTCCGCCGTGTATTCGCCGCATCCCGAAAATCCGGAAATCTTACTCTCGAGGTCGAAATGAATTGTAAGCGGCTTAGCGCCGGCCACTTCCGCTCCCCGAATGCTTTTTATGTTCCAGGGCGTTTCGACAAGCCGCTTGGAATACGCGTCATCGAGGCCGATCGCCTCCTTGAAAGAGGCGCATCCGGAAAGGACGGCTGCGGCGATGAGCAGCGCGCAAAAAGGTAAGGTCTTGATTCCCAACATACGATGACTCTCTTTAGTAGAATCGGTAGAGGTTAAGCACTCGGCGATTCGTCAACTTCGGCAGGACGCACGCAGCCGCATCTCGATGCGAATCTCGTGCGACAAACAACTGACCGGCTCGGTTCATTTTCCACTTTGGCAAATGGCTTAGTCGTGGCTCTCTTCGTGGGCCTCGGTCCAGATAGTGTGAGAATCGATCAGCAACTTGGCGACGGCACGGGCGGCATCGACTTTGGCGCTGATCTCAGCGCGCCGCGCGTCGGTCGCTTGCCGCTGGGTGAAGAGAAGATCGGCGAGATCGATTCCGCCGAGCTGATGCCCTCTGCGCGCGCGGGCTTCGGCCTCGCCGGCGCTCGCCGCGGAGGCGCTCATGCTGTGCCAGGCCGACAACCGCGTCTCCACTTCGGCGGCGTCGCTGTCAGCGATTGCCCGCACTTGCCGGCGGACCTCCGCGGTATCGAAGCCCGCCGCGCTGGCCTCCGCGGACGCGCGTTCGGCGCTGGCCCGGCGGTGTTCCCAACCGAGTGGAATGGAAACGGTGACGCCGACGCCGCGCTCAAGCCCACCTCTCTCCCGAAATACCCGCATGCCGACGGTGGGATCCGGAATGCGGTCCTGACGGGCGCGGTTTGCCAGCGTCGAAAGCCGCTGGGCTTCCCGGTCGGCGGCGCGTATTTCGTGACTACGCTCCACCACAAGCTTGCGCAGCGAATCAAGGTCAAATGAAAGCAGGCTCGGCGGAGGCAAAGGAGGCGGTTCGGGCGTCGGGGTGATATCAGGGAAGGTCGCGGCCAGCCTGACCCGCGCGCTTTCCAGGTCAGCCCTGGACTGCGCGACCTGCGCCTCGGCGGCGGCTAGCGCCGCGCGGGCCTGATCGGCGTCCAACACTGCAGCGTCCCGCACATCGACCCGCCTCTGGATCGCTTCCAGGGCCGACCTCTGCACGTCTGCCGTGCGTGAGTCGTTGCGATAGTGCTCACCGGCGCGCAACCAGTCGAACCAGAGCTGGGCGAGAAGAAGCGCCGCTTGGTGGCGCACGTCCTCGCCGCGATTCATCGCCACTTCGACTCCCAACGCACCGGCCTTGCGGTCGAGGCCGGCCTTACCCGGCAGCCGGATGGTGCGCGATAGCGTCGCATCCATCTCGTTGTAGAGCCCTTCGCGCTCCACGTTCCGGCGGGAGTAAATCCCCGACAACACGAACTCGTTGGGCCCCGCGCGGAGCATGTCGGCTTGAGCGCGGGCGGACCCGACTCGGGCCCGGGCCGCGGCAACCCCAGGATAATTGTCGAGCGCCTTTTCCACTTCCGCATCCAGCGGTAGGCCAGGCATCTCGGCTTGTGCGGCGCACGTTATGACCAGCAGCAGAGCGACGGCAATACCAATGCTTTTCATGTGATTCTCCCTCGTGCCAACACGGGCGTCATAACCCATCGCACCGGTTGGGCGCGACGCATGGCCGCAACGGTTCGCACCAAGGCGTCGCCCTTCGCGCGCTGCACCTCGACCACTACCGCTGCGCGGCGTAGCGTTCCCAGTACCTGCTCCTGTATGAGGGCATCACCGAAATCATGGCCGTGGACCACTTCCTCCCGGACATGGACCGGCAGTCCGGTTTCTCCGCGGAGCAGCAGTGCGAGCGCATCCGCTTCAGCCGCAGCGCAATAGAAGGTCAGCATGATGTCATCCATGGGCGCGCAACTCGTCTGTGTCGTCTACGGGATTGGTCAGCACGTCTTCGGGGCCTTCGGCAAACCGCTCATATAAAATTGGCAGCAGCACCAAAGTTAGGAGCGTCGAGGTGATGAGCCCGCCAATGACGACGATGGCGAGCGGCTTCTGGATCTCCGATCCCGGACCGCTCGCGAACAGAAGCGGCACCAGGCCGAAGGCCGTAATGCTTGCGGTCATCAACACCGGTCGCAGCCGGCGTTCGGCGCCGAGGCGGACCGCTTCGGCAAGCGGCCGGCCTTCAGCCCGCAGCTGCAGGAAGTAGGCCACGAGCACCAAGCCGTTGAGAACTGCAATACCCAGCAGGGCAATAAATCCCACCGACGCCGGCACCGACAGGTACTGTCCCGACACCCAGAGGGAAACGATTCCACCCACGATCGCGAATGGAATGTTGGCGATGATGATGCTGGCGGCGCGGAGCGAGCGAAGGGTTCCATAGAGGACAAAGAAGATCAGCAGAAGCGCAACAGGGATCACCATCATTAGGCGCGCTGAAGCGCGCTGCTGGTTCTCGAACTGGCCGCCCCACACCATCGTGTAGCCCTGGGGCAATTTTATTTTTGCGGCCACTGCCGCTTTGGCGTCATCGACATAGCCAACGAGGTCGCGGCCCGAGACGAACGCTTGAACAAGAGCGTATCGACCGCCATTTTCGTGATTTATGCGGACAGGGCCCTGCACCGGGGTGATCTGCGCCATATCGCTGAGCCGCGCGAGCGTCCCCGTGGGCGTGCGCATCTGAAGGTCCGAAAACAGCGCGGGATTGTTCCTGACAGCGTCATCGCCACGAATAACGATGGGAATTCGGCGCTGCCCTTCAACAATGACACCGGCCGGCAAACCTTCGACCTGGGCATGCAGGGCGTCGAGGAGATTATCCACGGGCATACCAAACCTCCCGGCCGCGGCGCGGTCGATATCGAGCTGCAGGTAGTCAACTCCGTCCTTGGCGGCCGTCATGACCTCGGAGGCGCCCCGAACCTGAGACAGGAGCGCCTGTACCTGTCCGGCGAGGTCGGAGAGAGTTGCGAGGTCCGGGCCAAATATTTTAACGGCCAGGTCGCCGCGCGCGCCCGTGAGCATCTCGGATACGCGCATTTCGATGGGCTGGGTGAAGGAGGAGTCGATGCCGGGCAGCATCGCCATCGCCTTGCGAAGCTCCTCGACGATAAAATCCTTGTCGCCACGCCATTCCTTGGTGGGCTTCAGCCCGATGAACACGTCCGTTTCATTGAAGCCCATGGGATCGAGACCGATCTCGTCCGACCCAGTGCGAGCGATGATTTCCGTGACTTCCGGCACCGCCTTCATCAACGCACGCTGTACCGCCAGATCGCCCTCGATGGAATGGCTCAGATTGATCGAAGGCAGCTTGAACAACTGCATGACGATACTTCCTTCGTCCATGGACGGCATGAAGGTCTTTCCGACAGCGAGGTAGGCCACGACTGCCAGTGCAAGGCCGGCCGCCGAGGTTCCGTACACGATTCGCTTGTGCACGAAGGCGCCGGCAAGCAGGCGGCGATAGGCCGGCGTCACTTTGCGCATGATCCAGGGCTCACCGTGCGAACCGCTCTTGAGGCCGTAAGAGGCCAATACCGGAACTAGCGTCAGTGCCACCAGCAGAGAGCCGGTAAGGGCGAATACGATGGTTAAGGCCACCGGGGCGAACAACTTACCTTCCAGGCCCTGGAGCGACAGGAGCGGCAGGAACACCAAAGCGATGATGATGATCCCTGCCGACACCGGCACAATGACTTCCGCGGTGGCGCGGAAGATGACGTTGAGGCGAGGATGTTCCCTGGCGGGGCCGTGTTCGAGGCGTTCGACCACGTTCTCTACCACCACCACCGCGCCATCCACCAACATGCCAATGGCGATGGCCAGGCCGCCCAGGCTCATCAAGTTGGCCGTCAGACCAGTGGCGCGCATGAACAGGAAGGTGATCAGCGCCGACATTGGCAGTGTCGCCGCGACGATGGCCGCCGCCCGCCAGTCGCCGAGGAAAATGACCAGCAGCACGACCACCAGTAGTGTCGCTTCCGCCAACGACTCCTCCACGGTGCCGACCGCGCGCTCGATCAGGTCCGAACGGTCGTAGAAGACTTCGAGCTTTGTTCCCGACGGCAGGGTTCTCTCGAATTCAGCGAGGCGTGCGCGCACGCCTTCTACCACCGTGCGCGCATCGGCGCCGCGCAGCGCTACAACTAGCCCCTCTACCGCCTCACCCTTGCCATCTTTGGTCACGGAGCCATAGCGCGTCAGGCTTCCGGCCCCCACGGCCGCAACGTCGCCGAGGCGGATCAGGCGATCAGATTTGCTGGCGATCACAACGTTTTCGAGATCCGCGATGGAGAGTGCTGCGCCCACGGCGCGAACAATTAGGGCGCCTTCGCCTTCACTGAGCCGCCCCGCACCGTCGTTGCGGTTGCCGCGTTCGACCGCGTCGCGGAGATCGGTGAATGTCACGCCAGCCGCGGCCATCGCCTCCGGGTTCGGCCGGATCTCGTAGGTGGCAACGTGGCCGCCCAGCGCATTGACATCAGCCACCCCCGGCACCGTGCGAAGGGCAGGACGGATGGTCCAATCAAGCAGCGTCCGATTCTCGGTTAAGCTGAGGGGCCCCTCGATGGTGAACATGAACATTTCCGACAGTGGCGTCGAAATTGGCGCGAGGCCGCCACTAACGGAAGCCGGCATGTCAGCCATGGCACCCGACAGACGTTCGCTAACCTGCTGGCGCGCCCAATAGATGTCGGTCCCATCTGTGAAGTCGATAGTGATATCAGCGATGGCGTATTTGGCCATCGAGCGGAATATCGCCTGCTTGGGAATACCCAGCATCTCCAGTTCGATCGGGGCGATAACGCGGGTCTCCACTTCCTCCGGAGTCATGCCCGGGGCCTTGAGAATGATCTTCACCTGGGTTTGAGCGATATCCGGATAGGCATCCACCGGCAGGCGCAGGAAGGCCCAAAGACCCAACCCGGCCGTCAGCAGAGCTAGCACCAGTATGAACAGCCGGTAGGAAAGAGCCGCCGCGACGAGGGAGCGCAACATATAGTTCTCCGCTAGGGATTGAGCGACCGACGGTTATCGACTGAGTACAACGGACTTCAGTTCGCTCAGGCCAGAGACAACCACCTGCTCTCCAGGTCGCACGCCATCGAGCACCACCACATCGCCACCGGCGGTTCCGGAAGTGGTCACGCGACGCACTGATACGCCGGTGACGGTCTGAGCAAAGATCACGGATCTGCCATTCAATTCGGTGACCGCGGCCTTCGGTACAATCGCTGCGCCGGGGGGAGCGGGCGCATATACCGAAACCGTGGCCACCTTGCCGGATACCACCTTGGTGCCCGGCGTGATCAAAGCCTTGAGTAACGCGGAACGCGTTTCCGGCTGGATTACGCTGCCTGCTGATGTCACGCGCGCCTCGATTCCGGCCCCCGCGGTGACGCGCATGCCCGCGACGATGCTGCCGATCAGACGCTCTGGGATTTGCGCTTGAATTTCGTAGCTGGTGCCCGAGTCAACGACGAACGGCGCGCTCATGCCCTCGACCGGCTCGCCGGCCTGGATCTTGGAGCTCGAAACTACGCCGTCGATGGGCGCCGTTAGCGTATAGGTGCCCTTCGCGCCGTCCGCATTCACACCCGCTAGAATGCGCGAGAGGCCGGATACCTCCGCATCCGCCTGTTCGCGGGCGGACCTCGCTTCGTCCGCGCGCGCGCCAGCGACAATGCCCTCTTGGCTCAGCCTACTCATACGCTCGGCATTGGTGGTGGCGACAGAGAGGCGTGCCCGTGCCTGGGCGAGGTCCGCGGCGTGAGTCAGAATCTCGCGACTAGCGATGACTGCGAGGGCCTCGCCTTTGTGAACAGCCTGTCCCTCTACTGCGAAGGACTGGAGGACGGTTCCCGGGAAAGTTGCTGCTACAGCGACCCGCGCATTGGGGGGCGGGGCAATGTATCCCGGAAGGGTCGCCAATAGGTATTCTTTGGCTATCGCGACGGCGGCGAATCGAATTCCGAGATTGGCCACCTGCGCCTTGTCCAAGGCGATCTCTTCATGGGCTTTCGTAATAGTCGCGGGTTGGGGAACTGCCTCCGCGGCTAGTGCTGCGGTTGCGGCCAGGACCGTGGCGGCGGCGATGGCGGCGGCGACGGAGATTCTTTGAGACCCGAGTTTCATGCCCCCGTCGTAGTCAGGAACCCTGACAAGAACCTTACGGCATGTGGATTTTTTTGATGCCGTTACGGGCGAACTAATGGCGGCTCGGCGCGGTCAAGCGGACGTCAGGCTGTCGTCAGTCTCCAGGTCCATAAGGAAGCATGAAAACGTCGCAAGATCAGATCCACATGGCGAAAATTCAGAAGCCAAAATCGGCCAAGCGCAAGGGACGTAAACCAACGCGCTCGGGGTGGAACCAATTCTCAGTCAGGGTTGTCACCACGCGCACCAAGAATCCCTCCCTATGCCTTAGCGGGTCAGAACACGTATCCTATCTCGTCAACAGCCACTTCGATGTGGAGTGGGTGAATACGGAAGCAGCGCCACAGGCTAGCCCCACGACCGCGCTGTCTTCGGACCAGATCATCGGCGGCAGCGTATTCACCGCCCTGTTTCAAGATGCAGCCCTAGAACAGATGGCCGGTTTCGACGATCTTCTGCGTATCCATCTTGCGATAGCCAAGCAACGCCTGTCGAAGTCCGCTCTCCTCGCCCGCAACGCTCATCTGTCGCCCGAGCAGTTGATGCGGCTCGGAAGCCTCTATGACCAGGTCGGCGCGGTCTCGACCCGCGAACTAGTATCCACGGAGGCCAATCTCGCCGCTGCCGGTGACAGTGAGTGCTGGTACAGCATCTACGCGGCATCTTTTAGGGAAGGCATCGTTTTCAGCTATGCTCGCGCTCTAGATACAGCGGATGCACTGGCTGCCTTGCTATCGCGACGCGACATGGTCATCCGCGATATTCTGAAGCATCGCCGCCCCTACAAGACACGGCTCGCCGTATTGGTCGCCGATCTTGCCGGCTCCACCCGGCTGTCAGCCGAACTCCCCGCGGAGGAATACTTCGAGCTCGTGAACCAGATATGGGGTTCCATGTCGAAGCATATTCGAAATTTTCAAGCGACCCACGGCAAGCATGTCGGGGACGGCATGGTTGCTTACTTCCTGCCCCAGGCGGACAGCAATTACGCTTTTAATACGCTCAAGTGCGCCCAAGCGATGAGCAACACGATGACGGATATTTCGGCTGAGTGGAAAGCGCGCAAGGGCTGGGTTCACGACCTGAAGCTAAATATCGGCATTGACGAGGGCGAGGAGTGGTTTGGAACATATCAAACTCCCACCCACCTTGAGTTTACCGTTCTTGGCGATACTATTAACCGAGGGGCCCGCCTCAGTGACTTCGCCCGGAACGGATCGATTTGGACTTCCAAAGCGGCCATTTCCTGCCTGGCCGCACAGGAGCGCGACTCCATCAAGTACGGCGTCCGTCATACCTGCGACGGTGTTGAGAACCTGGTACTCAATACCTATTCTCGCATTTCCGACCTCGTCGATTTCTTTGCGCCGGCGAACACCAAGCTGGCCGATATCGCCAATCTCGCTGTAACAGAGATCCTGGAAGTGGTAGCGCCGTCCACTCTTCAGGCATCATAAATTCGCCATTCCTCCCGCTCCGTCTCCCAGAGTCGTCCGCAATGCGAATTCTCATCGTTGAAGACAATCAGAGGCTAGCCCAGTTGCTAGTGGACGGCCTGCAACACCGGGGCTTTGCGGGCGACATTGCAGGAACCTTGGACGATGCCACCTCCGCACTCTCCGTGTCGCAGTATGATGCAATGATACTCGACTTGGGTCTCCCGGATGGAGACGGCGTGAAATGGCTGGCTGAGCAAAGAGCCCGAAATCATTTATTACCGGTCCTGATTTTGACAGGCCGCGACGGGCTCCCGGACCGCATCGCTGGATTGAACGCGGGAGGCGATGATTATGTGGTAAAGCCGGTGGATATTGAGGAATTGGCCGCAAGAATTCGCGCACTGCTTCGTCGACCGGGCCCGCGTTCTCAGACGCGGCTCGAAGCCGGCCACCTGTGCTTTGATACCGCCAGTCGAGAACTTCATAGTGGCGACGTTAGAATAGATCTAGCCAGACGCGAGGCCGATCTTCTGGAAATACTAATGCGACGCTTGGGGAGCGTAGTAACGCGTGAGGCCATAGAGAACGCGCTCTATAGCTTTGAAGAAGCCGTCACCCCCAACGCCCTCGAAGTTAATGTTTCACGACTTCGGAAGAAGTTGTCGGACGCCGAAGCAGGTTGCACACTGCATACAGTCCGTGGCGTCGGCTATCTGCTGCAGGAAAACTAGTGCCAAAGCATCAAAACTCCGTCTTCAGGGAACTGGCGCTCGGCCTTCTAGCGGTGGCGTTAGTTGGTACGGTCCTGGTGCTCGTCACGGTCGTGTACGAATACGGCTTTTCGTTTTCCGAGTTGGTATCCCTACGTGACCTGGATGCCGCTCTTCCGGAGATATTCGATCACGTCATTTTGCCTGTCATGCTCCTTGCCGTACCTATGGCGGTTGCCGGCCTTTGGGTCATGCGCCGGGCCTTTGCTCCATTGCACGCCGCCGCACGCCAGATCGAGGCGTTTCAGAGCCCTGAGCGAGGTTTCCGTATCGATACTGCGCCACTTCCTGCGGAAGCGGTGCCGTTTGTGGATGCCATCAACGCATTGCTTAGACGATTGGAAGAATCGGCTACACAACAGGAGGCCTTTGCGGCCGATGTAGCGCATGAATTGCGGGGCCCGCTTACGGTACTTTCCCTGGAACTCGATCAGCTTGATAGCGCGACGGCGGCAAGGTTGAAGGGGGACGTCGCCTCAATGCGCCGTCTCGTAGATCAGCTCATGCTATTAGCCAGAATAGACGCAGCTAAGGCAGCAACACTTCCGCAAGAAATTGTTTCCTTGCATGAGATCGGCGCGGAAGTAGTAGCTAAATTTGCTCCAAAGGCAATCGCCGCCGACAAGATGATCGAGTTGGAAGGCAACGACAACTCCCTGACCGTTCTGGGTCAGCGAGAGTCAATTTTCGCGGCTGTGCGTAACTTAGTCGAAAATGCCATAAGGGTTACGCCGGCGGGCGGCGCCGTTCGTGTTTGCATCGGTCCCGAAACCGTGGTCCGCGTACAGGACGGCGGACCCGGCCTTACGCCTGGGCGGTTGCAGGAACTAACACAACGCCTGGTGCGTGCGGATCATTCCAGCAACGAAGGTGCGGGCCTTGGACTGGCAATTGTCGACCGCATCATGACCGCGCACGGCGGGAAATTGTCGAGCAATTTCGACGCCAGGGAACTCGAACTTAGGTTTCCAACCTTCCGATGAGGGCAGTGGAAGGAGAAAGTAGCAGGGGTTCCGTAACAGATCCGGCATCTGAGTTTGCCGCCGGGCTGGCACGAGGCGAAGACTTATTGCGTTCAGACCTAATCATCCTCTCCATGTGATCGGCTGCCGTCTCTCGCTGCGCCCCCAGTACCCTTTGTCGATGTTGGGCCTCCCTTTGACTCCGTTTCCCCACCTCCCCCACCGCCTTTCGTTGCCCCCGGAAACATCGGGAGCGTGCGAATACGTTGACCCTTGAGCGTCGCCCAAGCATTGGCGAGGGCCGGCGCCACGGGCGGGACACTAATCTCCCCCGCACCACCCAACGAAGTTGGATCTCCGTCGATAATTTTTACTTTTATCACCGGCATCTCCCGCATACGCATCATGCGGTATGTGTCGAAGTTCCTCACATTGGGGCGTCCGGAACTGAACGTCACCTGTCCCCAGAGCGCCGAACTCATGCCATGCACAATGCCCCCTTCGATTTGGGCGACGAGGGCGTCGGGATTTACGGCCATCCCACAGTCGACCGCACAAGCAACCGAATGGACCTTCATCGTGCCTGGCGACGGCTCTGAAACCTCGACGACTTCAGCGACGTAGGCATTGTCGGAGAAACAGAACGCCAATCCGCGTGCATGGCCTGCGGGGGGCGGCGTGCCCCAGCTACCGAGTGCCGCTGCCGCGTTCAAAACCGCAAGCGCGCGCGGGTTATTGGCAAGCAGCTTTTGCCGTAACGTCAGCGGATCCGTGCCCGCCATCAATGCAAGTTCATCCAGGACGCTTTCCGTAACGAACGTATTGATCGAACATCCAATCGCCCGCCACGAACCCACCGGGACCGGCGCGGGGTGGCGAACATATTCAACCAATCGATTGGGAAAAGCGTAGGGCAGCCCCGTCGCACCGGCAATCGCGATGAAGTCTACACCCGTACTTCCGCCATGCTGATAGGCGTAAGATGGCGCGACCAAGCGCGTCCACCAAGCAGAGACATTCCCAGAAGAATCGAGTGCAGCTTGCGCGCGGACCAGCGCCATCGACCGGTATTGGTCGGCGCTAAAATCCTGTTCGCGCGACCAGGTTAGTTTCACAGGCGTGCCCGGCATCGTCTTTGCGATTTTGACGGCTTGGGAGATGAAGTCCTGCTCAATCTTTCGCCCGAGGCCGCCACCGAGGAATGTGGTGTTAACGGTTATCGCGCTGGCCGGAAGGCCCGTGATCGTCGCAGCGGTTGCTACGGTCGCGGTTTGCGCCTGGGTGGGTGCCCAAATTGTGCAACTGGTAGCAGTAACCAATGCGGTACAGTTCAGCACTTCCATACAGGCGTGCGCAAGGTAGGGTAGACTGAACGTCTGATCATACGCCTTCGCCGCGGCGAGTACCGCGCCTTCCGCCCAGCCGTGACCTGACCGATTTTCTGCACCAGTCGTAATGTTAGTCTACTGCATGATTTCACTTTGATCGAGCGTGATTGGTATTGGGCTATAGGCCACCGGCGCC
>CANISR010000089.1 GCA_947470105.1 Fidelibacterota bacterium
CGAAACAGATTGGCCCCCATGGACCAGCCGAACAGCCTCTTGCTTGAACTCCAGCGTGTAACGCGCCCGCACTATTCCCGTCATGTCCAATCCTCCAAAGCTGATTATATACATTCAGCCTTGGGAGACGTTTTTCAGGGGCAAGGTCAACGTGTAGTCGCCGGAGCAATAATCCCGAAGTCTAGCATAACTCGGATATCGAGCCCTCGCCCCGAAGCACGGCCAGCACAACCGGAGTGCGCCGGGGCGCCCATTTTAGAGTTGTGCAAAGGGTGATGCGAGGTCCAGCAACCCCTTAGGCCGGTCCCAGGCCTTGCAGGCATCTGGCGGCAGGAGCTAAAAGAACGCTCCTGAGGGCTCCTAAGGTCGCTCCGCTACCAATGCAAAGCCTTCGTCAGTTGCGGCGCCGCGAAGGACCGAAAATGGCGGCCGATCTTCTCATTCATGCGTTAGGCCCCAAGGGCGACGGTGTGCACCGGGGTGAACGGGGCCCGGTGTTTGTCGACCGGGCACTACCGGGCGACCGCGTCGAGGTCCAGATCCGCAGCGATGCCGACGGCGCGCTCCGGGGTGACCTGATCAAAGTGATCGAAGCTTCGCCGCACCGCGTCGAGGCGTCATGTCCGGTGTACGAGGTCTGCGGCGGCTGCACGCTCCAGCACGCCGGCGACGAATTCTACAGAACCTGGAAGACGAGCGTCGTCAGCGACGCCTTGGACAGGCAGGGGTTGGAGCCCGAAGTTTGGCATGAGCCGGTTTTCCTTCCCGCCGGCCATCGCCGCCGCGTGACCTTCGCCGCGTCCAGGAAGAAAAACGCCGTCACTCTCGGGTATCACCGCCGCCGTTCGCACGAGGTGACGGATATCGCCGCCTGCCTGACCGCAGACCCGGCGATCATGGCCTTGCGCGCCAAGCTGGTCACCGCGTTGGTGCCAATTCTCCAGGACGGCAAGGCTGCCGATATTTTCATCCAGACCGTGGACGGCGCTTCCGAAGTCGTCATTACCGGACCCATCGGCAAGAAGGGTGTGCCGGACCTGCAGGTGTATGAAGGGGTCGCTGAACTCGCCCACGGCGCCAACGTCAACCGCATTGCCTGGCGCGCGCGCGAGCGTGACACCCTTGAGGTGCTGCTGGAGGTCAATCCGCTCTACGCTAAATTCGGCGCCCTCGATGTGCCGTTGCCGCCGCTGGCGTTTCTTCAGCCCACCAAACCCGGCGAAGCGGCGCTAGTCGCTGCGGTCATGGACGCATTGCCCGCTAAAGGACGATTCGCCGATCTGTTCGCCGGCTGCGGCACCTTCAGCGGGTCGATGCTGGAGCGCGGCCCGGTGGAGGCTTTTGACAACGTTGAGTCCGCCATTCGCGCGCTGGAGAAGGCGCGGGGGCCGAAGCCGTTAAAGGCGGTGCTCCGCGATCTTTTTCGCAATCCTCTCGATCCGGAGGAAGCCAACCGCTTCGACGCCGTCTTGTTCGACCCGCCCCGGGCCGGCGCGCAGGAACAGGCGCGGATGCTGGCGACAGCCAAGACACCGCTGGTGATCGCGGTATCCTGCAGCCCCGCCACCTTCGCCCGGGACGCGCGCATCCTGGTGGATGGCGGCTATGTGCTGGAAAGCGTCAAGGTCATCGACCAGTTCACCTGGTCGCACCATGTGGAACTGGTGGCAGTTTTCGCCAGGCATTAGCGCCGCCCAGGGCGCGTTCGAACAGCCCGCGCCACGGATCCTTCTTGCGTTCCGTTACCAGCGACAGCGCGAAGGCTGCGGCCACAGGTATGGTCAGCGCCATGAGCAGCAAGGCCCACGAGCCCACGGGCCACGGCGAAATCGCCACGGTGAGCATGATGATCGGCATGTGAAACAGGTAAAGCGAGAAGGTCGCGCCGGCGATGTAGCGGATGCGCGCCGCGTGCCTGTTGAGGAACGGCGCGAAGGCCGACGATACCGCGCGGAAGCCCGCCAGATGGACCGCGAACAGCAGCCCGAGGGTCATGAAATAGAACGTGCTCGCCGCTTGCGCCGGGGCCAGATTGAAGGGTCCGAACATGTGCCCGCGGTAATCACGGGCAAAATAGTGCACGGCTAGGAAAGCCGCCAGGCCGCCCACAAAAGCGGACCAACCCAACACCGGCGGCAAGGGCCGCCGCTTCATGATGTGGAACAGTCCCAGGCCCATAAGCCAGAGGGGAAACAGGGCCGCGATCTTGGGTCCGGCAATCGCCAGGACTAAAACGCAGGCCGGAACCCGCCAGCGCGCCGGAGCAAAGACCGCCACACCAAAGGCTATGTAGTACCAGGCCTCAAAACCGAGGGACCAATAAGGGCCGTTGCTGCCCATGACCGTATGGCTGTTCCAGAGTTCGTTGACGAACAGAAGTCCCGCCATGAAGCGCCAGGGCAGATGATCGCTGCCGTAAGAGAAGTAGGCGGTGGAATAGATGTCGGGGCGCAGCGCGGCGCCGGCGGCGTCCAGCAGGAAGGTCAGGGCGAGGGCGGGCAGGGCCACGGAATAGAGCCGCGCCAGGCGGCTGACGGCGTAAGTCTTGACGTCGGTTTCCCGGGATTCGGTGACGTAGCCGATGACGAACCCCGAGAGCACAAAGAAAATGGCCACGGCGTCCTCGCCGAAGTCGCCGATGATCCACAGTCGCGATTCACCGCTGATCTGGCGGACTGCGACATGAGAGATGAACACCAGGAAGGCCGCGGAGAACCGGCAGATGTCGAGGTAGAGGGAGACCTCTCGGTTCACGGTTCTGCTAGTCCTGAGTGCGTTGCGCTGGGGGTTGCGCCCGCGCGGATTGAAGCCGGACAGTCAATGACGGGGATCGGGCGAATGTTCCTGCCGGCTGTGCTGCGGGGCGCTTAATTCGGGTTTCGGCCCCTTCCAACGGCCTCAAGCCACACCATATGATCCGGCCCGCCCGCTGTGGGCTGCGGTGCGCTCGGCACAAAGGAAATCCCGCTATGGATCTGAAACTTAAAGGTAAACGCGCGCTGGTGAGCGGCAGCACGGCGGGCATCGGCTTTGCCATTGCCGAGGTTTTGGCAGCGGAGGGGGCCAAGGTCATCATTAACGGCCGGTCCCAGTCCGGCGTGGATGCGGCCCTCGCGAAGCTCAAGGGCGACGTGGTCGGCTATGCCGGCGACCTCAGCACCGCCGCGGCGGCCGAGGCCCTGGCCAAGGCCCACCCGGAGATCGACATCCTGGTGAACAACCTCGGCATCTTCGAGCCCAAGACGTTCGGTGACATCCCCGACGCCGACTGGGTGAGGTTCTTCGAGGTCAACGTTCTGAGCGGCGTGCGCCTCGCCCGCCTGGTGTTGCCCGCCATGCGGCGCGCCGATTGGGGGCGCGTCATCTTCATCTCCAGCGAGAGCGGCGTGCAGATCCCGGCGGAGATGATCCACTACGGCATGACCAAGGCCGCACAAATTGCCGTGGCGCGCGGACTGGCCGAGGACGTTGCCGGCACCGGCATCACCGTCAACAGCATCCTGCCGGGACCCACCAACTCCCGCGGCGTGGGCGACTTCGTCGAAACCCTCGCCAAAGCCGACGGCATAACCTTTGCGGAGTTTGAGAAAGAGTTTTTCCTGAAGGTGCGCCCGACCTCCCTGATCAAGCGCTTCGCGACACCCGAAGAGGTGGCCGCCCTGGTGGCCTATATCGCGAGCCCCTTGGCGTCCGCCACCACAGGTGCGGCGCTGCGCGTGGACGGGGGCACGGTGAAAAGCGCGTTCTAAGGCTTCCTGCCGCAGGCCACCATGGAGCAGGCGAATTGTGGGATCAGGTCGGGGCGTTTGACGGTCAGGTCGACGAAGCCGGCGTCCTTGAGCACTGTGGACAGGGTGCGCGGCGAGAAGAACTTGATATGCCCGTGATCCCAAAGCGGATCGACGTGGCGGTCGAACCGGCCCAGCACCGCCAGCGCGATGTTCTTCAAGTAGCCGTGGTAGATCGTCGATATGACGAAAACGCCGCCCGGTTCGAGCAGCGTGAAAGCGGCTTCGGCGAGGCGGCGGGGGAAATAAAGATGCTCGATGACCTCCAGGCAGACCACTGCCGAGAACTGCCCGAACCTTTCGATCAACGGTTCATAGACCGATCCCTGCTCCAGGCAGTCCAGGTGGGGATAGGACGCGCGTGCGAGCGCCAAGCCTTGGCGAGAGGCTTCGATGCCCGCGACACGGAACCCCTTGCGGGCCAGATGGTCGGACACGGCCCCATTGCCGAACCCGATCTCGAAAAGGGCGCGACCGTTGGGCGGCCCCAGGAAGCGTTCCACTGTGGGCAGCAGGTAGGCATTGTAGGGCGTGAGGCCGGCGGTGGGGTGCTGATAGGACCCGGGCCCTTCGCGCAAGCCGGGGTCGTTGAGGTCAGGGCTTTCCATTCGCCAAGGGTAGCCGATTCGGGCCCAATGTTTCATGTGAAACAACCTCCTGAAAACGGGCGAAAAAGGCAATTTCCGGGTACATCCCGGGCCACACCCCGCTATCATGAGACCCTCCAGTGAACGCGGGGCCTATGACCGATTTCGACCTGACCATTCGCGGCGGAACCGTCGCCGACGACAGCAAAACCTTTTCCGCCGATATCGGCATCAAAGGCGATCTCATCACGGCGGTGCAGCCCGGCCTGCCCGCGGGTCGCCGCGACATCGATGCGCGCGGCAGGCTGGTGCTGCCCGGAGGCATAGACACCCACTGCCATGTGGAGCAGCTCTCGGGCATGGGCCGCATGACCGCCGACGATTGGTATTCCGCCAGCGTCTCGGCGGCCTTCGGCGGCACCACCTGCATCGTGCCTTTCGCCGCCCAGCACCGGGGCAAATCGCTCAAGAAGGTGGCGGCGGATTACGCGGCGCTCGCCGCAGAGAAATCCGTCATCGACTACAGCTACCACGTCATCCTCACCGGGACCGACGACGTGACCTTGCGCGAGGACCTGCCCGAGTTGATCCGCGCCGGCATCACCTCGTTCAAGGTCTACATGACCTACGACGCCCTGAAGCTCGACGACTATCAGATGCTGGAAGTGCTGGCGGTGGCGGCGCGGGAAAAGGCGCTGTGCATGGTCCACGCCGAGAACACCGACATGATCCGCTGGATCACCAAGCGCCTACTCGAGCAGGGCATGGGCGCGCCCAAGTATCATGCCGTCAGCCATTTCGACCTGGCCGAGGCCGAGGCCACCCATCGCGTGGCCCAACTGTCGCGCCTGTTCGAGGTGCCGATCCTGATCGTGCATGTGTCGGCGCGCGAGGCCGTGGGCGCCATCCAGATGGCGCGCCAGGCCGGTTTGCAGGTGTTCGGTGAGACCTGCTCCCATTACCTGGTGCTCACCACCGACAACATGGACCTGCCGGGAACCGAGGGCGCCAAGTTCTGCTGCAGCCCGCCGCTCCGCGACAAGGCCGCCCAGGACTCACTGTGGAAAGCGCTGAAACAGGGGACGCTGCAGGTGCTGTCGTCGGACCACGCGCCTTACCGCTATGACGAGACCGGTAAGCTGCCCTATGGCCCCGCCACCACGTTCAAAGACGTCGCCAACGGCATGCCCAGCCTGGAATTGCGCCTGGCGATCCTGTTTTCCGAAGGCGTGAACAAAGACCGCCTCACGGTGCCCGAGTTCGTGGCCCTGGGGTCGGCCAATCACGCGCGCATGTACGGCATGTATCCCCGCAAGGGCGTGCTTGCTGTCGACGCCGACGCCGACGTGGCCATCTGGGATCCGGATAAAGAGGTCACGATTTCAGCATCCATGCTCCACGATCGCGCCGGCTATACGCCATTCGAAGGCATGACCCTCAAAGGCTGGCCTGAGACCGTGGTCAGCGCCGGGCGGGTGATCGTCGAGAACGGCAACCTCAATGCCGCCCGCGGCAGCGGTCGCTTCATTGCCCGTGGGGTGCCGGAGCCTTGCGCCACCGACCGCGAAGTCTCCACCGCGGCTTCCTTCTTCCGTTCGCTTTCAAATGCAAAACTCAAAGGGGCGTCATGAGTCGTAAACTTGGTCTCGCCGTAGCCCAGATGGGCCCGGTGCATCTCGCCGATGATCGGGCGAAAGTGGTGGGGCGTCTTCTTGAGCTGCTCAAGGAAGCCAAAAGCCGCAGCGCCGATTTTGTCGTGTTCCCCGAACTGGCGCTGACTACGTTCTTCCCGCGCTATTGGATGACCCAGGCCGAGGCGGCCGAGAAGTACTTCGAGGCCACCATGCCCAATGCGGCGGTGCAGCCTCTGTTCGACGCTGCCAAGGCAGCCGGCATCGGCTTCTATCTCGGCTACGCCGAGACCACGCCCGAAGGCCGTCACTTCAATACCTCCATCCTGGTGGACAAAAAGGGCGCCATCGTCGGCAAGTACCGCAAGATCCATCTGCCGGGCCATGCCGACCACCTGCCCAAGGCGCCGTTCCAGCACCTGGAGAAATTCTTCTTCGAGGTGGGCAACCTCGGCTTCCCCGTCACCGAGACCATGGGCGCCAAGATCGGCATGTGCATTTGCAACGACCGCCGCTGGCCCGAAACCTGGCGCATGATGGGCCTGCAAGGGGCGGAGTTGGGCATGCTGGGCTACAATACGCCGTCGTGGAACATCCACTGGCCCGAACCCATTCACCTGCGCATGCAGAGCCATATCCTGTCCCTGCAGGCGGGCGCCTACCAGAACGCCATGTGGATCGCCGCCGCCGGCAAGTGCGGGTCCGAGGACGGCTTCCACATGATCGGCGGTTCGGCCATCGTCTCGCCGGCGGGTGAAATCACCGCACTCGCCTCCACGGAAGACGACGAGCTGCTGTTCGCCAATGTGGACATGGCGCTGGGCGATACCTTTCGCCAGCATATCTTCAATTTCGCCAAGCACCGCCGGCCGGAGCACTACGGCCTGATCACCGAACGCGTCGGCGCCGGCCCGCCGCTGCCGCCCCAGAAAGAGTGACCGCCATGGTGCACCCAATCTACATGATCAATCCCAACTCGTCGGTGGAAGTGACCGACCGTATCGCCTGGGCCGCGCGCGACGCCTGGGCCGGGACCGATCCGGCGGTGGAGATGGTGACGCTGCGCGAAGGGCCGCCCGGCATCATCACCGACCAGCATATTCTGGATGTGACGCCGCTGGTCAGCGCCTTCGTCCAGGACCGCTCGCCCCGGGCCAGCGCCTTCATCATCGCTTGCTTCAGCGATCCCGGCATGTTCGCCGCGCGCGCGGTGACCACCAAGCCCGTCATCGGGGTCGGCGAGGCCGGGCTGACCGAAGCCCGGGCCATCAGTCCCAAGATCGGCGTGGTGGCGGTCAGCACCGGCGGCCGGGAACGGCATTTCAACTACTACCGCCTCATCGGATTCGAAGGCGACATCTGCGAGGAGCGCGCCATCAACCTCACGCCGCTCCAGTCCGGCGACGAGAAGTTGTCCTTCGGGCGCATCGTCGAGGCCGCCACGGCGCTCAAGGAGAAAGACGGCGCCGGGGTCATCGTCCTGGGCTGCGCCGGCATGTCTCAGTTGCGCGCCAAGGTCGAGGCCGCCGTCGGCATTCCTGTTGTCGATCCTTGCGCCGCCGCGGTGCGTGCGGCGGTGGCGAAGGTTAAGACCGCTTAGCATTTCTGAGTTTTTCCGGGGGATAGCCGTATGCGTATTGAGATCGATGCCAGCTTAGTCGAGCGCTACATCATGGAGCTCGGAAAATTCGGCGCTTATGGCGATACCGGCGTGTGGCGTGTGGTCTATTCGCCCGAGTGGACCGGCGCCATGGACCAGTACGGCGCCTGGTGCGAAGAGGCCGGTCTCACGGTGAAACGCGACACGGTGGGTAATCTCTGGGGCGTGCTTAAGGGCTCACAGCCCGGCAAGTCCATCGTCTCGGGCTCCCATATCGACACCCAGCGCCCCGGTGGACGTTACGATGGTGCATTGGGCGCACTCGCAGGCTTGATCGCGCTCAAGGCCCTGAAACAACAATTCGGCACACCCAAGCGCACCCTGGAAGCTGTGGCCTTCTGCGAGGAAGAAAGCTCACGTTTTCCCACCACCAATTTCTGGGGCTCCAGCGCCATCGTCGGGCGCATCAAGCCAGGTGTGGCGGAATCCATGAAAGGCTATGCCGACGAGACCATGGCCGACGCCATGAAGTCCGTGGGCCTGGACCCGGCGCGCATCAGTGAATCCAAGCGCGACGACATCGACACCTTCCTGGAATTGCATGTGGAGCAGGGCCCGATCCTGGAGCACGGCGATTATCCCGTGGCCGTGGTCAACGCCATCACCGGCATCCGCCACAAGAAGGTGACGCTCAAGGGCGTGCAGAACCACGCCGGTGCCTTCCCCATGGACCTGCGCCGCGACCCCATGGCCGGGTTCGCCGAGATCGCCTCCGGTCTCATCGACACCGCCCACCGCATGGGCCGCCCGGCGGTGACCACGGTGGGGCGCATCACGGTGGATCCCAATTTCCCTTCCGTGGTGCCGGGCAAGGTGGAGTTCATCGTCGACGCCCGCCACCCGATTGAGTCCGTGCGCCAGGAGATGTACGCCAAGCACGACGCCTTCATGAAGGAAGTGGCCGCGCGCCGGGGCCTGGACATCACCATCGAACAACTGCTCGATCACAAGGCCTGCCCCAGCGATCCCGCGCTGGTGGCGCTGCTGCACCGGGCCGCCGAGAAACAGGGCATCCGCGCGTTCACCATGGCCAGCGGCGCCGGCCACGACTCACAGCAGATGGCCGCTATCTCCAAGGTTGCCATGGTCTTCGTCCGCAGCAAGGACGGCCGTAGCCATACCCAGGAGGAGTTCTCCTCCATCGAAGACATCGTCGAAGGCATCCGCGTGCTGGCCGGCGGCATGCACGAACTCGCGTACTAGGGGTATACCGATGGCCGCCTATGACCGCGTCATCCGTAACGCCAAAGTCGGCACAGCCTCCGACATCTTCACCTGCGACATCGGCATCAAGGGCGGCAAGATCGCGGCCCTCGGTCACGACCTGCCCAAAGGCGAGGACGAGATCGACGCCAAAAACCGCTTGGTGCTTCCCGGCGGCATCGACGGCCATATCCACCTGAGCCAGGACGTGGGCGCCGGCGCGGAACTGGCGGATGATTTCACTAGCGGCACTTTGTCGGCGGCCTGCGGCGGCACCACCACCATCATCCCCTTCGCCTATCAGCCCCGTGGTCAGTCATTGCGGGCGGCGGTGAAGGACTATCACACCAAATCCGACGGCAAGTCGTTCATCGACTACGCCTTCCACCTCATCATCACCGATCCGACAACCACCGTGATGGGCCAGGAGCTGCCGGCGTTGATCGAAGACGGCTACACCTCGTTCAAGCTCTATATGACCTACGATCCCATCAAGCTGAACGACCGGCAAATCGTGGAGATCCTGTCCCTGGCGCGCCGCGAGCAGGCCATGACCATGATCCACGCCGAGAACACCGACGTGATCGCCTGGCTCACGGATATCCTGGAAGGCTCCGGTCGCACCGCGCCCAAGTTCCACGGCGTCTCGCGCCCCACGATCCAGGAAGGTGAGGCCACCCACCGCGCCATCAGCTTCTCGGAACTGCTGGAGGTGCCGATCCTGATCGTGCATGTCTCAAGCCGCGAGGCGGTGGTGGAAATCCGCCGGGCCCAGGACCGGGGCTTGCGCATCTTCGCCGAGACCTGCCCGCAGTACCTGTTTCTCACCGCCGACGACATGGACCCCAAGGACGGCCACGGCGCTGCCTGCGTCTGTTCGCCGCCGCCGCGGGACAAGGCGACCCAAGAAGTGCTGTGGAACGGGCTGGCCAACGGTACGTTCTCCATCGTCTCGTCGGACCATTCGCCCTTCGCGCTCAAGGGCAACAAGGGCAAGTTCGCCTTCGGTCGTAATGCGCCGTTCTCGAAAATCCCCAACGGCGTGCCCGGCGTGGAAACACGCATGCCGTTGCTGCTATCGGAAGGCGTGCTCAAGGGCCGCATTACCCTGCAGCAATATGTGGCCCTGACCGCGACCAACGTCGCCAAGATCTACGGCCTGTCCCACCGCAAGGGCTCCATCGTCGTGGGGCATGACGCCGACCTTGTGATCTGGGATACGGACAAGGAGCGGCGCGTCAGCCAGTCCATGCTCCACCACAACACCGACTACACGCCCTACGAAGGCATGACGGTGTCCACCTGGCCCGACATCGTGCTCAGCCGCGGCGAAGTAGTGGTGCGCGGCGGCGAGCCCGCTGCCGGCGCCAAACAAGGCCGCGGCGAATTCCTCCGCTGCGAACGCCCCGAAGGGGCGCTGCCCCGCAAAGGCGTGCAAGGAATCGAGGCGCGGATCGAGGCGATGGCGCCCTAAGAAAAGCGAGCGGCTCTTACTTGGGGCCGCCCTTGATCATGAACTTCTGCAGCCGTGCGGCGCGCGTCTCAGCCACATAAACATTGCCTTTGGAGTCCGTCGCCAACGCATGGAGCCCGTTGAACTGGCCGGCGCCGTGTCCTGTCTGTCCAAACGCCGAGCCCGGCACTTCTTCCATGGTCTGGCGGTTGAGGAGGCGCAGGTGGCCGTTGGCGAGGTCGCCGACGATCACGTACTTCTGCTCCTTGTCGCCTGAGAAGCCCATGTTGTAGGGCGTGCCGCCGGAGGACAGCGTCGCCTTGGCGACGAAGCCTTCCTTCACGAATTTGCCGTCGATGGTGAACACCTGGATGCGATTGTTCCGCCGGTCGCAGACATAGACCAGGCCGTCATTGGAAATCTTTAGGCAGTGCACCAGGTCGAACTGTTGGGGCGCGGGGCCCGCGGCGCGCTTGGCGGGCTCGGCGCGCGGCGCCTTGTCGTCGGGCTTGTTGCCGTAGGCGCCCCACATGCGCTTGAACTTGCCGGTGTCGGCATCGAATACCGCCACGCGGCGGTTAGCGTAACCGTCGGCGATGAACACTTCGTTGGTGGCGGGCCACACGCGGGCCTCGGCGGGGTGGTTGAGGCTGGTCTCATCCAGGCTGCCGGTGGTCTGGCCCTGCTTGCCGATCTGCAGCAGGAATTTGCCGTCGCGGGTGAACTTGAGGCACTGGTTGTCGCTGTTGCCGCAGATCCAGACGTTGTTCTCATGATCCACCGTGATGCCGTGCTCGGTGCCCGGCCATTGGTACTGGCCCGTGGGGCTGGGGCCGCCCCAGGCCTGGACGAATTTACCGTCGGCGTCGAACTCCACCACCGGCGGCGCCTGGCGGCAGCATTCGGCCTCGTCGGGTTTGCCCGCGATGCCCACGGTGCCCATGTCCTTGGCGATCGTCTTGGGACGATGCACCATCCACACATGGTCCTGGGCGTCCACGGTGACGCCGCCCGGATCGCCGTTGATGTAGGCGTTGGGCAGAGGCTTGGGCCAGAAGGGGTCGACCTCGAAGGTCGGGAAGGCGTCAGCCGCGAAAGCTGCTCCAGAGAAGGTCAGCAGGGCGCTCAAGGCGGCGGCGGTCAGCGTTTTCATATGAACCCCTCCAAGGAAGCCAAAGGTCGTCCTCCCTTATAAAGCAGAAGCTCGGACCTGATAACGGCCTTCCGCCGCATAGCCTTTTTGCGGCCTTCCGCCGCGGGATATGATTGCCTACTGTCGTACGGGGCTTTGTAACGGAGGCGTACATGAATATCCGGTCTCTCTGGCTCGCGGGAATCGGCCTGATGGCGGGAGCGGGGCCTGCCTCCGCCGCCTTTGACGTGACGGCCGCCAAGGCCGGGGTGGCGCGCATACTGGAGGCGGAATATCCACGCCTCGACGCCCTCTACAAGGACATCCACGCCCACCCCGAGTTGGGCCTGACGGAAGTGCGCACGGCCGCGAAACTCGCGGGCGAAATGCGGGCCATCGGCTTCGAGGTCACCGAGAGCGTGGGCAAGACCGGTGTGGTGGCGATCTACAAGAACGGTCCCGGCCCCCTGGTGATGGTGCGCACCGAGCTGGACGCGCTGCCCATGGAGGAGAAAACCGGGCTGCCCTACGCCAGCACCGCCAAGCAGATGTGGAACGGCAAGGAGGTCTTCGTCGACCATAGTTGCGGCCACGATATCCACATGGCGTCCTGGGTCGGCGCCGCGAAAGCCTTGGTGGCGCTCAAGGGTCAATGGCGTGGAACCCTGATGTTCATCGCCCAGCCCGCCGAGGAAAGCGCCGGCGGCCCCGAGGATATGATCGCCGACAAGCTGTTCGAGCGCTTCGGCAAGCCGGCCATGGGCTTTGCGCTCCACGTGGGGTCGGAGCCTGCGGGTCAGGTCAGCTATAAGCCCGGGGTGTTGACGTCCAATTCGGATTCCATCGACATCCAGTTCAACGGCCGCGGCGGCCACGGCTCCATGCCCAGTGCGGCCATCGATCCGATTTTGATGGGTGCGCGCTTTATCGTCGATGTGCAGAGTGTGGTCAGCCGCGAGAAGGATGCCGGTGCGTTTGGGGTGATCACCATCGGCGCCATCGAGGGTGGCAGCGCCGGCAACATTATTCCCGATCACGTCAGACTGCGCGGCACCGTCCGCTCTTATGCGCCTGAAGTACGCAAAGGCCTCGCCGACGGCATCCGGCGCACGGCGGCGGCGGTGGCGGCCATGGCCGGCGCTCCGGCGCCCGACGTGAAGATCATCACCGGCAGCACCGCGGTGGTGAATGACGATGCCCTGGCCGAACGTACCGGCGCGGTGTTCAAGGCGGCCTTCGGCGACAACGCCGTCCGCGATGAACAGCCGGGATCGGCGAGCGAGGATTATTCCGTGTTCGTCCTGGCGGGCATACCGTCCATGTACTTCGGTATCGGCGGCGGCGACCCGGCCAAGATCGCCGAAGCCAAGGCCAAGGGCCTGGAGATACCGTTCAACCACTCGCCTCAATTCGCGCCGCTGCCCGGGCCCACGATCCGCACGGGTGCCACGGCCATGACCTTGGCAGTCATGAACGTGATGCAGCCGTAAGTCTTAGATGAGTCCGCGCCGGGTGAGTTCGTCCTTGGCGTAGGCGTAATAGATGGGCGCGGCGATCAGGCCCGGAAGGCCGAACACGGCCTCCATGGTCAGCATGGCCGCCAGCAGCTCCCAGGCGCGCGCCTTGATGCTGGCGCCGATAATGCGCGCGTTCACGAAGTACTCCAGCTTGTGGATCACCACCAGGAACGCCAGCGACCCGCCGGCGACGATGGGCGACACGCTCAGGCTGACGATGACGATCACAGAGTTGGAGATAAGATTGCCGACCACGGGCAACAGCCCGACGATGAACGTGACAACGATCATGGTGCGGAGCAGCGGCAGGTGCACGCCGAGCAGCGGCAGCACGATGGCCAGGTAGATCGCGGTCAGGGCGGTGTTGAGGGCCGAGATGCGGATCTGCGAGAACACAACGCTGCGGAAGGCGTTACTCAGGAGGTCGGCGCGGTCGGTCATGGCCTCCGCCAGGGGGCCGGCCGGTTGACGCAAGGCGCCGCTCTGCAGGGCCACCAAGCCCCCAATGATCATGCCAACGACGATGTGGAACAGCACGCGGCCGGCGTTCTGACCATAAATACCCACTTGTCCTGCGTTCTCCCGCAACCATTGGGCCGCGGCGGTCTCGATCTCATTGATGTTTTCCGGCAGGTACTCCTGCGCCCAGGTCGGCAGGTATTGGCGCAAGGCGCCGATGATTTCGGCCATGCGCTGCAACAGCGCCACCACGCTGTCGGGGCCGGCGAAGAGTAGGGCGAGCTGCGTCACCAGGGCGATGAGCGCGAGGATGATGACCGCCACCGGTATCGCCAGCGCTACGGTGCGACCGGCGTCGTGATTGAGGCCGAGGCGCAGGAACATGGGCGCCAGCAGGTGCACCAGTTGGTAGATCAGCAGGCCCGGCAGCAGGGCCGCCAGCAGGCCGAATTTCAGTACGCCGATGAGGGCGAGTGCGGCCAACACCTGGGAAGCGATTTCGATGTTCTGCGGCTTCACGCGGCATCCTTGTATCTGTGCCGGTGAAAACCCAACCGGCGGCACGACAAACATAACATACAACGTATAGGAGCGCGGCAATGCGCCGCGGTCGCCGCGCACGGGATTTTGAAACCAAGCTGACCCATTCACCGGGCGGCAGCCCGTGGGCTAGGATGACTCGTCCGCATATTGCCTGAAGGATAGAGCCATGCCCGGTACCGTTCGCTTGCACCGCGTTTTCGCGACCACACCCGACAAGGTCTACCGCGCATTCATCGAGCCTGACGCTAAGGTCAAATGGCTTCCGCCTAACGGCTTCGCCGCCACAGTCCATTCCCATGACGCCAAGGTCGGCGGGGCCTACAAAATGTCCTTCCGGAATTTCACCACGGGCCAGAGCCACGGATGGACCGGAAAATATACCGAACTCGTTCCGGGGGAGCGCGTGCGCTACAGCGACCGGTTCGACGATCCCAACCTGCCCGGTGAAATGCACATCACCGTGACCCTCAAGAAAGTCATGGTGGGCACCGAGATCGCCATCGTCCAGGAGGGAGTCCCTGACGTCATTCCGGTGGAAGCCTGCTACCTCGGCTGGCAGGAGTCGCTCCAGAACCTGAAGCAGCTGGTTGAGCCGGACATCAAGGGGTAGCAAGGGAGGTGGAGCGCAGAATTAAATGTACCAGGTACAATTTCTGCACGCGGAGAGTTTTGTGAGACGCCCGAGTCTA
>CANISR010000090.1 GCA_947470105.1 Fidelibacterota bacterium
GGGCTTCGCAAGCAGTCATCAAACAATTATGATCTGGGAGGCGAATCATCTTGGGGAGGACGTGTGATGCGGACCTTGTTGCTGAGCACTGTCCTTTGCGCACTCTCTCTGTCGGCGGCGCGCGCTGAAAATCCGGCCGAGGAGCAAAAGCATATCGCCGCCGCCACCGCGGCGGCCGGCGAAGACTTCAAGAACACCAATCTCTGGCTCTGCAAGCCGACCAAGGACCAGCTCACGCATCTCGCCACGCTGCGCAAAGAGATGCCGGCCAAGAAAGTGTTCGATAACTTCTTCTACTTCGGCACCGGGTCGCAGAACGTCTGGGCGCTCAAGACCAATGACGGCATCATCCTGTGGGATGTCCACGCCAACGCCGACGAGGCCCAACGCCTGATCGTCGACGCCTTCAAGACCGTGGGCCTCGATCCCAACGACATCAAGTACATCATCATCTCCCACGGCCATGGCGACCACTACGGCGGCGCGCAGTATTTCCAGGAGCACTATCCCAAAGCCAAGCTGATCATGAGCCGGGCTGACTACTACCTCGCCGACACTGCGCCAGCGCGGCCCAACTGGGGCGGCCCACCGAAACACGACATGGTGGCCGAGGACGGCCAGAAGATCACCGTCGGCGACACGACGGTGCAACTGTTCATTACGCCCGGCCATACGCCCGGCACCCTGTCGTCACTGATCCCGGTGAAGGATCATGGCGTCACGCGATTGATGGCCCTGTGGGGCGGCACCACGGCCCCCGCGCAGCGCGACGGCATCCTGACGCAGGAAGAATCCCTCAAGCGCTTCACTAAGGTGGCCGAGGACCAGAAGATCGAGGGCTGGATCAGCAACCACGGCCTGTGGGACGACGCGGTGGTGAAAATCTCGAAAATGGACAAAGCCCCCAACGGCCCGAGCCCGTTCCTGCAGGACGCCGCCACGCGCAAACGGTACTTCGACGTGCAGAACCACTGCCTGGAAGCGGCGCTTTACCGGCTGCCGGGTGCGACTCAGTAAGGCCTACGCCGCTTTCCGGGTGCTGAGGAACTCGTTCATCCGCTCCAGCGCCTTCTGGATGTTTTCTGCGGAGTTTGCGTAGGATATCCGCAGATATCCCTCTCCGTGGATGCCGAAATCGGGGCCGCCGAGGCAGGCGACGCCCGCTTCTTCCAGCAGGTTCGAGGCCAGTTGCTTCGCCTTCCAGCCGGTTTTGGAGACGTTGGGGAACGCGTAAAACGCGCCGCGCGGGCTGACGCAGGAAACGCCAGGCAATTTGTTCAAGCCCGCGACCACCAGTTTCCGGCGGCGGTCGAATTCCTCGACCATGGCGGCGACGGAGTCCTGTGGGCCGGTCAAGGCGGCCAGGCCGGCGAACTGGGCGCTGGCGTTGACGCAGGAGTAGGAATTGACCGCGAGCTTGCGCGCGGCGTCGTAGAGCGGCTTCGGCCAGATCGAATAACCCAGGCGCCAGCCGGTCATGGCGTAGGTCTTGGACCAGCCGTCCAGAATGATCAGGCGGTTGCGGATCTGCGGGTAGGCCAGCAAGGTCTGATGCGTGAATCCGTCGTAGGTCATCTGGCCGTAGATCTCGTCGGACATGATGGCGACGTTCGGGAATTTCTCGAGCCCCGCCACCAGCTTGTCGATTTCGGCCTTCGGCGTGACGCCGCCGGTGGGATTGGCGGGCGAGTTGAGGATCAGCAGCCGGGTCTTGGGGGTGATGAGCTTCAGGGTCTCCTCGGCGGAGAAGGCAAAGCCGTTCTTCTCGCGCATGTGGTCGGCAACCGGTGTAGCGCCGGTGAACTCGATCATGGAGCGGTAAATCGGGAAACCGGGATCCGGGTAGATGATTTCAGCGCCCGGTTCACCAAACATCAGGATTGCCATGAACATGGTGACCTTACCGCCCGGAACGATCATCACCAGCTCCGGCGAGACTTCCAGGCCGTGGCGTTTATGGATATCGGCCGCGACCGCTTCGCGCAGCGGAAGAATCCCCGTGGCTGGGGTATAGCCATGATGGCCGTCCCTGAGCGCCTTGATGGCGGCCTCGACGATATGGGGGGGCGTCTTGAAGTCCGGCTGGCCGATCCCGAGGCTGATGACGCTCTTGCCCTGACGCTCCAGCTCCACCGCGCGGGCCAGCACGGCGAAAGCATTTTCCTCGCCGATCCGGCCAAAGGACTCCACGACTTGCAGCACGGGCTGTCTCCACCTGTTTTGGAGGCGGGAAAATAGCACGTTAGCTTTGGCACAAAACGGATTTTTGCCTTATTCAGAATACCTATGATTTCCCTTGTCGAAACCCGAGCCCTGATTGAAGCGGGCAAGCTGACCCCGGCGGCAGCCATCGGCCAGTGCCTGGCCGCCATCGCGGCACAGGATGGGGATATCGGGGCGTTTGTCCGGGTGGACCCAGGCGCCCGGCCCGGCCCGGCCGGCCCTCTCCAGGGCATCTGCGTCGGGGTCAAAGACATCATCGACACCGCCGATTTTCCCACCGAAATGGGCGCCGTTGCCTATGCCGGCTGGCGGCCCAAGGCCGACGCCCCCATCGTCGCCGAACTGAAGCGCCTTGGGGCTACCGTCATCGGCAAGACTGTGACCACGGCCTTTGCCTCCATGGACCCGGCCGGTACCCGAAATCCCCGCAACCAGGCCCATACGCCCGGGGGCTCGTCTTCGGGTTCGGCCGCGGCGGTCGCGGCCGGTATGGTCCCCCTTGCCCTCGGCACCCAGACCGGAGGCTCCATCATCCGGCCCGCGTCATTTTGTGGCGTGGCGGCCATCAAGCCGTCCTTCCGGTTCCTGTCGATTGTCGGCGTGAAACCGTTCTCCCACAGCCTCGATACCCTGGGCTTCTTTGCGGCCGGCGTGGCCGACATCGCCTATGCCATGGCCGCGGTGGCAGGCCGCCCCGACCTGGAGACCGGGTCGGTGGTGAATCCCAGGATCGGGGTCGTCATTCAGGACTTCGCTGGCGCCCCGGCCCCGGAGGGAGCACGCGCCTTGGAGGCAGCCATCCGCGCCGCTGAGCGTGCGGGCGCCTCGGTTCGCGAGATCACCGCACCCGCGGCGTGGGGCGAAATCTGGCGACTTCATCCAATACTTCAGTCTTACGAAGCGTGCCGCAATTTGGCTTGGGAGCATAGTACTTACGGAGATTCTCTCCCACCACGCGTTAAGTCAGAACTGGATGCCGGGCGGACAGTGACGGCCGCGGAGTATGATGCCGCCCAAGCCGCGGCAGCGTCGGCCCGCGCGGCGGCTCAGGGTGTTTTCGCCGAAGTGGATGTGCTGCTCGCCCTCTCTGCGCCGGGCCCCGCGCCGGTCACGCTCGCCACGACCGGGGACGCCCGTTTCAACAGGCTGTGGACCCAGCTGGGGACCCCCTGCGTGAACGTCCCGGCCTATGTGGCCCCGGGCAACCTGCCGGTGGGCGTCCAGGTGATTGCACCCTATGGCCGGGATGGCCTGGCCCTGGCGGCGGGCCGTTTCTTGGAAAAGGCTCTCGGCCCGGTGATGTCATGAGAATGCATAGCTTTGGATCCACCGGCCAGAACGTCCCGGTCATCGGCCAAGGCACCTGGTACATTGAGCGCGGCCCCCGGGCCGAGGCCGTGGCCGCTTTGCGCCAGGGGATGGACGCCGGGCTCACCCACATCGACACCGCAGAGATGTACGGCAACGGCGAAGCCGAACAGGTGGTAGCCGAGGCCATCGCGCGACGCCGGGACCAGGCGTTCCTGGTCTCCAAAGTCCTGCCCCAGAACGCCACGCGCGGCGGGGTCATCAAGGCCTGTGATTCCTCCCTCGCCCGGCTGAAGACCGATTACCTGGATTGCTATCTGCTGCACTGGCCCGGCTCTCATCCCCTGGCCGGCACCATCGAAAGCTTCGAGCGCCTGAAGAAGGAAGGCAAAATCCGCGCCTGGGGCGTAAGTAATTTCGATGTCGGCGAGTTGGAAGAAGCCAGGTCCATTGCCGGCGACGGCGTCATCGCCTGTAACCAGGTTCTTTATCACCTCGGTGAACGTGCCATCGAACACGCGGTCCTGCCGTGGTGTGAAAAGCACAAGGTCGCGTTGGTGGGCTACAGCCCCTTTGGTCATGACGCTTTTCCAGCCCCCAATACGCCCGGCGGCTATGTGCTAGCTGAAACCGCCAAGAGTCACGGCGCAACGTTGCGCCAAGTGGCGCTGGCGTTCCTGACACGCCGTCCGTCGCTGTTCACGATTCCCAAGGCAGCCGCGCCGGCGCATGTCGCCGACAACGCCAAGGCCGGGAACCTCGCGCTGTCGGCAGCCCAAACTGCTGCTATCGATTATGCCTTTCCACTCGGCCGTAAAGGCCGCCCGTTACCGATGCTCTAGTTACTCTTAGGCGCCGGCGCGCCGTTATTGCCCGGCTTTGGGGTGTTGGTTTCAGTATCCATCTCCAAGCGCCCGTGGCCACGGGTGACTTCGGGGTGCTTATCCATCATCTGTCTGCAGGCGGGGTCCTTGTTGACGTCGGTCTGCGGCGACTCACAGTGCTTCATCTTGTCCATATCGGACGATGAAACCTTGGTTTTTTGCATGATGGCCTTGCAGGCTGTGCTGGCGTTGCGTTCAGCGGTGGGCATGGCCTTGCAGGTATTGAACGTAGATGCGTCTTCAGCGGACCGCACAAGGTCGGCCGCCGACGCGGGCGTGGACAGAGCGGCGCAGGCGAGCAAGACAAGCGTAAGCTTTTTCATGTGACGTTCCTTCATATAGGCCTGAAGGACCAACGCCGGTGTCCGAGGAATGTTCGGGTTTAATGGGCGGAGCGTTTGGCTTCCTGCTCGGCGAGCTCCGCTAGGCGGCCCCAGTCGGCGGCGATCCGCAACAGCCCTTCTCTGGCCTCGGTCGTGGTGAAATCTTTGACCATGGCCCTGATGTTCGCGGCGCGCCTGCGAAACTCGGCGGCCTTGTCGTTCGGAGTTTCCGTCTGGGACATAATATTAGCGCCGAAATCCAACCCATGGCCGAACTTGATACAGATTAAGTTCACCCATTAGCACCGACGGGGGCGAGAGCTTTTATTTTGCTGCTCGCTCTGTTCGCGAAATCTTCGGTCCCTGTAACAGTCTGGCGAGTCGTTACCCACGCTCGCATGCGTTGAACGGGAGTCGAGGTCATCCCAGCGGAAGTGGAAACATTTTCCCGGGTACGGACGTTGGACCGGACTAGATAAACTCCAAGCTGTGGGCCCAACGCACCCATGTCCATCGAGTCCGTAGAAGCCGTCGGCCCTAACCTACCGCCGGACAAGCCCGAAGTCGGCGCCTATCCGGCCCAATGCCCAGTCATTGGTCTGGGCGCATCCGCGGGAGGCCTGGAAGCTTTCCAAAATTTCCTGAACGCCGTTCCTGCCGACTCAGGCCATGCATACGTACTCGTCCAACACCTGGACCCCAATCACGAGAGCATGCTTGCGGAACTGTTGTCGCGGCGAACGTCGATGCCGGTGCGGCAAGTGACCGATGGGATGGCCATCGAACCGAACCACGTCTACCTCACCCCCCCCAACGCCAGTCTAGTGATCGACAAAGCCTGCCTGAGGCTGTCGGACTTTTCCGAACCCCGCGGCTTTCGCCGCCCCATTGACGTGTTCTTCCGCTCGCTCGCGGTGGACCAGGGCGACAATGCCGCTTGCGTCGTCCTGTCCGGTACCGGCGGCGACGGCGCCGAGGGCTTGCGCGCGGTCAAAGAGGCCGGCGGGCTCACCATTGTCCAGGAGCCCGAAAGTGCCAAATACGACGGCATGCCGAAGACCGCGGTGGCGACCGGGTTGGTCGACAAGGTTCTCAGCGTGCGCGACATGCCGGGGGCGATTCATGACTACTTCAGTCGCACCCAGCCCGGCACGCCTTCCCTGCCGGAGGATACCGATTTCCTGCTCAAGGTCTGCGAAGAGCTGCGCCATCGTCTCGGCCACGACTTCAGCCAATATAAACGCACCACCATGATGCGGCGTGTGCACCGGCGCATGCACGTGCTGGGCGCCGCCACGGTGGAGGCCTATCTGGAGCGCCTGACCAACGACGGTGCGGAAGCGGAACTGCTGTTCCGCGACCTGCTCATCAATGTGACCTGCTTCTTTCGCGACGCCGACGCCTTCGAGTACTTGCGCCGGGAGGTCGTTCCGAAGCTGCTCAAGGACAAGGGCGTCGGCGACACGGTCCGGATCTGGACACCGGGATGTTCCAGCGGTGAGGAAGCCTACAGCCTCGCCATCATGATGACGGAAGCCATGTCCCGGGCCGATGTGCGACCGCGGGTGCAGATTTTCGCCACCGACATCGACGAGCCTGTCCTGACGAAGGCGCGCAACGCGCGCTATCCGCATTCGGCGGTCAAGGACGTACCGTTGGAGCTGCTCGACCGGTATTTTTACGCCCAGGACGACGACTATGTGCTGGTGCAGCCGATCCGGGACATGGTGCGGGTATCCAACCATAACCTGATCAAGGACCCGCCGTTTTCGCGGGTCGATATGATCGTGTGCCGCAACCTGCTGATCTACCTCAACCCAGCGCTTCAGCAGCGTCTGGTGCCGGTGTTTCACTATGCTCTGCGGCCGTCGGGGTGGTTGTTCCTGGGGTCTGCGGAAAATATCGCCAACCGCGGCGACCTGTTCGACACGATGGACGGCGCCACGCGCATCTTCCGCCGCAAGGCCGGCATGCGCCAGTCCGTGGCCATGCCTCTGTCGAGCTACCCTCTGGTTCATGCAGCTTTCGCCGACAGCCTCGGGATCGAGCGCAACGCCAGCGCGCAGTCCCGCCCCGACCCTATCGCCCGCCGCATCCTTGATCTTTACGCGCCGCCCCACGTGGTGGTGAACGGCATCCATGACGTCATCCGCTCCTCCCGCCGCACCGGGAAGTACCTTGAGCTAGCGGAAGGGGCGCCCTCGACCAAGATCACCGACCTCGCCAAACGCGGTTTGCGCAGCGTCGTGCGCTCTCTGCTTGATTCGGTCAATCGCACCGGCAAGCCAGCGGTCAAGCGCGATGTGCCGCTGCGCATCGACGATAAGGTTGTCACCGTCGACGTGACCGCAGATCCGCTAGCGGGCGAGGAAGTCCTGCTCGTATTTCAGGAAACCGCTGGCCAAGACTTCGAATCCCCCGACGACGCCGAAGAGAAGTTCGCTGAAGAGGATTCCGTCCGCCAGCTTGAGGACGAACTCGACGAAACACGCTCCAAGCTGCGTACGACCGTTGAGGAGCTCGAGACCTCCAACGAGGAACTCAAGAGCACCAACGAAGAAATGATGTCCATGAACGAGGAGTTGCAGTCGACCAACGAGGAGCTGGCGACCGTCAACGAGGAGCTCAAGAACAAGGTGGACCAGTTGGGCCGCGCCAACAGCGACCTGCAGAATTTCATCGAGAGCACCCAGGTCCCGACCATCTTCCTCGACAAGAATCTCAAGATCCGCAGTTTCACACCCGCGACCAAAGCGCTGTTCCGGTTCCAGGACCAGGATAAGGGCCGGCCTCTGTCCGACCTCGTCACCCGCGCGGACCGCCTGGTCTTAGAAGACCTCGGCAACAAGGTGCTTCAAAGCGGCGAACCGGTGGAGCAGGAATTGTCGGTGGAGGACGGCCAGGAAAGCTTCGTGCTGCGCGTCCTTCCCTACCGCGGCCCCGACGAGGCCATCGACGGCGTCATCATGGTGTTCGCCGATGTCACCAAAATCCGTCAGACCCAGGCCGATCTTGCGCGCAACGAAGGCATCGCGCGGCGGCGCAGTGACGAAATCGAAAAGCTCTATAAGACCGCGCCGGTCGGCATGGCGCTTCTGGACCGCAACCGGCGCTGCCTGAAGATCAACCAGCGTTTCGCCGATCTCAACGGCCGCACGATGGAAGATCATATCGGGCGCGCGCTTAGGGACATCGCTCCGGCGCTGGGCGCCAAGGTGGACCGTCCCATCCAGGAAGTGTTCGAAACCGGCGACGATATCGCCAACCTGGACGTTACGCTCAACACCGATGATGGGCCGGCCCGGGACTATGTCATCGACATCTATCCCTACGTGGAAGAAGGCCGCGTTACCGCGGTCGGCATCATTCTCAAGGAGGTGACCGAGCTGCGTCGCCTGGAGAAAGAGCTGCGCCGTCTGATGGATGAACTCCAGCACCGGGTGAAGAACACGCTCGCCACGGTTACCTCCATCATCAACCGCACGGTGACCAGCAAGGCCGACCCCGTGGTCCTGGCCGATACGCTGAAGAAGCGCATCGGCGCCCTGGCCGCGACCCACGACCTGCTGACGACCCGCGACTGGCAAGGCGCGTCGCTCAGGCAGATCATTGAGACCGAACTCAATCCTTTTGGCCAGTCGGACCGCATCACGCTCAACGGCCCTTCGGTGGAGTTGCCGCCTAAACACGCTCTGGCCATGACATTGACGCTACACGAACTCGCCACCAACGCCGCCAAATACGGCGCCTTGTCGAACCGGGGCGGCACCTTGGCCGTATCCTGGTCCGTAAACATGGACGGCGCCGGACGCCGCCTGGTCTTGAGCTGGGTCGAGCACTGTGCTGAGCCTTGCGCTCTGCCGACCGGCGAAGGCTTTGGTATGCAGCTCATCAAGAACGCGGTGCCCCATGACCTGCAGGGACGCTGCGACCATCAACTCCTGCCAGAGGGCGTTAAGTGCACGATCACGGTACCGTTTTGATGGGCAGCCCGGTTAAAGGTCTCTCGGTCCTCCTGGTGGAGGATGAATACCTCATCGCATTGGACGCTTCGGAAATGCTCAGTGAGATGGGCGCGGGCAGCGTGCGCGTCGCCAGCAATTTCGACGAGGGCAAGTCATGCATCGCCGAAGGCGGCTTCGACGTGGCGATCCTGGATGTGAACCTCAACGGTCAACTGAGCGCTCCGCTGGCGGAGATTCTGCAGAAACGCGGCACGCCGTTCCTCTTCACCACCGGCTACAGCCTCAAGCACCGGCCGCTGCCCGGGCTGGAGGACAGCATCTGCGTGGCGAAACCATATACCGCGGACCGTCTACGCGAGGGCCTCGCCGCCACTCTGCAAAAAAAGGCGCCAGTTGCGTAAATCCTGTGAGGGCCTGCGCCGACGCCGGCGTGGGGTCCCAAATCGCGCCCAGCCCCAAAGCCGCGCCGGCCTGCAGACCAGCTTTGATGAAAGCGCGCCGGCCGAGATAGACTGACGTGTCCCGGCGCGCGGCCCCTCCCCGGCGCCGGGTCACAAATTCCCTGAGCTAGTCGTTCAGCAGGGACATGAGGCTGGAGGTATCCCACCGGCCGCCGCCATTTTTCTGAACCGTGGCGTAAAACTGGTCGACCAGGGCCGCTACCGGAAGGCGCGCACCGTTGCGCCGCGCCTCTTCAAGGCAAAGGCGCAGATCCTTGCGCATCCAATCCGTGGCAAAGCCGAAATCGAACTTGCCCGCGCACATGGTCTTGGCGCGGTTCTCCATCTGCCAGGATTGGGCGGCGCCCTTGCTGATGACCGCGACCACATCATCCATGTTCAATCCGGCCTTCATGCCGAACGCCAGGCCCTCGGACAGGCCCTGCACGATTCCGGCGATGCAGATCTGGTTGATCATTTTGGTGAGCTGTCCGGCGCCGCTGTCGCCCATGCGCCTGCAGGCCTTGGCGTAACCGGTCATAACTGGTTCGGCCTTGGTGTAATCTGCTTCGGCGCCACCGCACATGATGGTGAGTTGGCCGTTCTCGGCCCCGGCTTGTCCGCCGGACACCGGTGCATCGACGAACCCCACCCCGCGCGTGGCGCACTCTTTTTGCAATTCGCGAGCAACGTTGGCAGAGGCAGTGGTGTGATCGACGATCACCGTGCCCTTGGCCACGCCGCCTAGCATCCCATCTTCGCCCAGGACCACGTTGCGCACGTCGGCATCGTCGCCAACGCAGAGAAGGGCGATCTCGGCGCCTTGGCAGGCCTGTTTCGGGGTGGGAGCCGAGGCGCCGCCATGTTTGGCCACCCACGCGGCGGCGCGCGCCGGATTACGGTTATAGACAGTGACCGTGTGCCCCTTGGCCACGAGATGTCCGGCCATGGGAAAGCCCATGACCCCAAGACCGATGAATGCAACTTTCGCCATGACGTCCCCCTCTGAAATGAGGACGCGACTTTAGCTGATTTTGAGTGCGGTGGAAGACTCGTCCGACAAGTTTATAAGACCCATTTTACGCCGGGGGCCTGCCGGTTTTCGGGTTGGGAACGTCGCCGGGATAGGCCGGAGGTGTGGCCTCGGCGGGCGGATAGGAATCCGCGGGCACCGTGGACGGATTGGTGTGCGGTGTCGGAGCCGACAGGGTTTTGGCTGCGTTGCGCTTAACCGCCGTTGTACCGGCTTCCCCAGTTGTGCTGGCGCTGAGTTTCTCAAAGGCCCCCTGTACTTTGAGGCGCTCGCCTTCGGTCTTGGCGGCATCCATCTGTGTCCGGCAATCCATTTGGTCCGGTGCGGACAACCTCGTATCGCCGCAGGCATGGGCCGAATTGGACGCGGCGTAAGTCACGGTGCCGAGACTGACGCCGGCCACCGAGGCCAGCACGAGCATGGATACGAGAACGCGCATGACGGTCTCCATTCAAAATGCTTTTGGAGATAACCGCCGAAACCGGGAATTGTTCGCTGCAGAGCGACGCGTTGCCGCAATTAGCGGGTTGAGAAGCGCTGCAACCGGGCGAGGCCGTCGGTGAGCTTCGCCGCCGACGCCGCGAAGCACCAGCGCAGCCAGCCCTCTCCCGCCGGACCGAAGGCGACACCAGGCGCCAGGCCCAGCCCGACCTCGTCAATAAGACGCTTGGCCACGGCGAACGAGTCACTTTCTCCCTGAAAACGGAAGAAGGCATACATGCCGCCGGCCGGTTCCGTGACCTCGATGCTGTTGATGCGGCGCAGCCCCGACAACACGAGGTCGCGGTTGGCGATCATCCGCGCGCGGCTCGCCACGGCCAGGTCTTCGCCCTGAGTGATGGCTGCCAGGCCGGCGGCCTGGGTGAACGGCGGCGACGATGATGAGTTGTATTCGATGAGCTTTGGCAGATGGGCCGCCAGCGCCGGCGGCAGCACCAGCCACCCCAGGCGCCAGCCGGTCATGCTCCACGCCTTCGAAAAGCTGTTAACGACGATCAGCCGGTCGTCCGGGTCAGTGACTGCAAGAAACGACGGGGCCGCGCGCAGGGTCACGTCGAAGGTCAGCCGTTCATAGACTTCGTCGGCGACAATCCAGATGCCGTGCTTGCGGCAATGCTCCACGATCCGTCGCTGCTGGGCGGGCGTAATCTGCCACCCGGTCGGATTGCTCGGTGAATTGATCAGCAGCAAGCGCACGGCCGGCGTCAGCGCAGCCAGCAAGCGGTCTTCATCGAGATGCCAGGCGCCATCCCGAACATCGAGCGGAAAATAAGTGACATTGCCGCTGAGGATACGGGGGATTTCGAACAGGTTGGGCCAGCACGGCGTGATGATCATCACCCGGTCGCCGGGGTCCAAGGTTGCTTGCATGGCCAGCATGACGCCGGTCACGCCGGAATTGGTGACCGCGATCCGCTCGGCGCTCATGGGCACCCCATGCAGGTCGCTCACATATCGCGCGATGGCCTCGCGCAGCGGTGGAATCCCCATGTTCTGGACGTAAAAGGTCTGGCCGGCCTTGAGTGCGGTGGCGGCCGCATCGCAGATGAACCCCGCGGTCGGCTGGTCGGACTCACCGAACCAGAACGGGAGTACGTCTTTGCGCGAAAGGCCGTGATTTGAGAGCGCGCGGATCGGGGATTCTGCGAGCGCTTGGATGCGGGCGTGAGGTTCGGGAGGGAAACGCATCATCGGGGTCCATCTTCCGGCAGCGGTATGAACTCGGCATTGTCGTCAGGAGGCAAGGTCATGCGGCCGGCGCGCCAATCGGTCTTGGCCAGTTCGATGCGGTCCTCGCGCGACGACACAAAGTTCCACCAGATGTGGCGCTCGCCGACCGGATCGCCGCCCAGCAGCATCAGCCGCGCAGGACCGCTCACCGCTGAGACCGTTGCGGCTCCAGGCCCGAACACCAGCAGATTGCCCGCGTTATGGACAGCGCCGTCGCTGTCCACGCGGCCATGAACGATATAGGCCGCGCGCTCCTCGTAGGCGTCCGGTAACGCCACCTCGGCGCCGACGTCCAGTTCCACATCCACATAAAACAGCGGAGAGAACGTCGCGACCTTGCTGGTCAAACCAAAGGCGGTGCCGGCGATCACCACACCGCGGGCTCCCGCGGCCTCGAACCGGGGCAGGTCGTCGGCAGCGTAATGCACAAAAGTCGGCGCGGTTTCTTCATGGGCGTCGGGCAGCGCGACCCAGGTCTGCAAGCCATGGAGCGAACCGCCGCCGGCGCGAACCTCAGCCGAAGAACGTTCTGAATGAACGATCCCACGCCCGGCGGTCATCCAGTTCACCTCGCCCGGTCGGATCGCCAGGCTATAGCCGAGGCTATCCCGGTGCATGATTTCGCCGGCGTATAGATAGGTGACTGTGGAAAGCCCGATATGGGGATGCGGACGGACCGTGATGCCGTGCCCCGGCTTAAAACTCACCGGTCCCATATGGTCGAGGAAGATGAACGGGCCGACCATGCGCCGGCGGGCGAAGGGCAGAATTCGGCCCACTTCAAAACCGTCGCCTAAATCCTTCCGGCGGGCGGGAATCACAAGGTCGATCATGGGCGAAGCTCCGGGGCCGGCGAGGGTTAACACTCATACCCTGCCGGTCATTTCTAGCGTATACATCTAATAATTGTGCTATTCACATCCATGAAGGTCGGTCACCCCTAAGCCTATGATATTTCGAGGGCAAATTATATGATCGGGGCTATCGAATTGTGCCGCGCCAAGACCTTTCCGGACCACGTTGCAGGCTGAGGCCAGAATGGCGACCAGCGACCCTGCCCTGACCATAAACGTGTTCGATCTGGATGACGGCCGCTTTGGCATCCGACTCTCGGATGCGCGTGAGGTTTTTCGCCTTCCAGCAATTACGTCCCTACCCAACGCCCCCACCGTCGTTGAAGGCATCGTCAATATCCGCGGGCGGGTGGTGCCGGTGTTCAATCTGCGGCGCCGTTTCGGCCTGCCCGACCGGGCCCCAACACCCTGCTCAGCATTTGCGCTATGCCAGCGCCGGGTCTCGCATGGTCGGCTTGCGGGTCGACCAGGTGAAAGGCGCCGTCCAGATCACGGCCAAGGACATCGAGATTTCCAAGGCCATCAACACCGGCGCCTGCCCTTTCACCGGCGTGGCCAAACTGGACGACGGCCTGATCCTGATTCACGACCTCGGCACCTTTCTGCAGGACGCCGAAGCCGCGGATCTCGACAAAGCCATGGCCGCGGCCATGTCATGATTGTTTCGGCAAGAGGCGATACCGGCGCCGCCGTCACCGTGGCGGTCAACGCGGTGAACGCCGCGGTGACGGCGCGCACCGGAATTGTGCTCGGCGCAGGCCGGCAGGCGGATTTGACGGCCAGCCTTGGCAAGGTCATGGCCGCGGCCGGCGCCACCGATCCACAGCACTGGCCAGTGCTGCTGAAGACTAAACCGGCGCTGTTTGACCAGGTAGTTGCCGGCATCACTATCGGCGAGACTTACTTTTTCCGGGACCCCGAGCATTTCGCCTATATCCGCGAGGTGGTTCTCCCCGAGGTTCACCGCCGCCGCCCTGGCCAGGATGTGAAGGTTTGGAGCGCTGGCTGCTCCACGGGCGAAGAGCCCTACTCCCTCGGCATCATGTTCGACGAAGCGCGCATCGGTGCCCGCGTCCTCGCCACCGATATATCTCGCCCCTCTCTCGCCAAGGCAAAGCAAGGGATCTATGGCCGCTGGGCCTTACGTGGCGAAGGAGCCCGGTTGATCGGCAGCTATCTTCGGCCCGTGGCAAAAGCGCGCGGCGAAAAGTTCGAATTGATAGAGCGCGTGCGCTCCGCCGTACACTTTGCTTATTTGAACCTGCCGCATCTTTGGGAAGGTTACCGGGAGTTGAAAGCCGGACGGACATACCGGCTTTGCGCCCACCCTCAAGGCGGTTGCGATCCGGTATCCAAATTCAATCAGGGGCTACTATGACCAACCGCTATTCCTACGCTACCCACCTCGAATGCAGCGCGACCGGCGAACGTTACGACATGTCCGTGCCGCAGAACCTGTCCAAGGCCGGCAAGCCCCTGCTCGCCCGCTACGACCTCGCCGCCCTCAAAAACGAAGTAAAGCGTTCGGAGATCGAAGCGCGGCCGGCGGACATGTGGCGCTGGCACGAATTGCTCCCCCTGAAGCGCCCTGAGGACATCATCAACCTGGGCGAAGTGGAAACGCCGCTTGTGGCCTTGTCCGAGGCGAGCCGGCCGAAGGGCTTCGCAGCGCCCTTGGTGAAAGACGAAGGCCGCCTGCCTACCGGCTCATTCAAAGCCCGCGGCCTGGTCATGGCCGTGTCCATGGCTAACGCATTCGGGATCAAGCGCGTCGTGATTCCCACCAATGGCAATGCCGGCGCCGCCATGGCGGCCTATGCTTCGCACGTCGGCATGGAAAGCTATTGCTTCTGCCCCGAGGACACGCCTGAA
>CANISR010000091.1 GCA_947470105.1 Fidelibacterota bacterium
CGTTTTCGGCGGCGACCGTGCTGGCCGAATGAGGTGAGATGATCACGTTGGGCAGTTCCCAGATCCGGCTTTCCTTGGGCAGTGGTTCGACCGTGAAGGCGTCCAGGGCCGCGCCGCTGATCTTGCCCGACTGCAAGGCGTCGGCCAGTGCTTCCTCGTTGATAACAGCGCCCCGCGCGACGTTGACCACAACCGCGCCGGGCTTCAGCGCGTCGATCTCCGGCCGGTCGATCATGAGACGCGTTTCCGCCGTCAGCGGACAGGCCAGGATCAGCACATCCACCTGCGACAAGGCCTCACGCAGCTCGCTTTTCGCTACGATCCGGCTGACGCCCTGGGGCAGTTCGCCGCCGCTGCGGTTGCGCGTTCCCCACACATCCATGCCGAACAACGCCGCGTCGGCGGCGATGGCGCGCCCCACTTCGCCCAGGCCGATCACCAGCGCCCGTGCGCCCGCCAGCCCACGCACCGTGTAACGCTCCCAATACTTGGCCTGCTTCATCTGATTCAGCTTCGGCACATCGCGGAAGAAGTGGAGCATGCCGAGCATGGAAAATTCGGCCAGCGGACGGCAATGTACGCCCGCAGCCGTGGTGAAGATGATCCCGCTTTGATCGAGGCCGGTCGACTTGAGGAACTCGCCGATGCCGGAACTGGTGGCCTGAACCCAGCGCACGAGCGGCGCATTCTTCGGCAGGTTGGCGGGGTCGAGCAGGTCGAAGTCGAACAGGATGTCGGCTTTGGCCAGCAGTGCGGCCCAGCGGCTGCGCATCTCCGGTGTCACCGTGCGGGCCGCGCCCTTGTGGTCTGCGATATAGCGCGGCGTGGAAAGCAGAGCCGGCTCGAATATCAGGTCAATGCGGTCACCGGCGGTCGCCCGGATACGGGCTACATGCTCCTCCTCCAGCGGCGAGGAAATAAGAACGGTCGGTTTCTTCGGTGTCATGTGCTTAGCCCGTTATGGTTTCGAGTTTGGGGACAGCCTGCATGAGCGCACGGGTGTACTCATGGCGAGCGTCGGCAATGGAGCCGTCCGCGGGAATGGTTTCAACGATTTCGCCGTTCAGCATTACGAGCACCCGCGGCGCAATGAAATCGATTAATTGCAGATCGTGCCCTATGAAAATAACCGAGAGTCCGAGCCGGTCCCTAAGGTCGAGGATCAAATTTATGACCTGCGCCTGGACTGAGACATCGAGGGAACTGACCGGCTCGTCCGCGATCAAAATATCCGGCTGGGCCGCCAGCGCGCGCGCGATGCAGATGCGTTGTCTCTGACCGCCGGAAAAGGCTTTGGGATAGGCATCCGCCGCCGTGGCCGGCAGACCTACCTGATCGAGCAGCGCAGCTACGCGGTCTCGCAGTGCCTCGCGGGTGGCCAAGCCATGCACCAGCATGACTTCCCCGAGCACATCACCGATCTTCTGCCTTGGATTCAGCGACGCATAGGGGTCCTGAAACACGGTCTGTATGCCGCGCCGCCGCTTGCGCAATACACCTTCGCTCAGAGCCGTCAGCTCTTCGCCCTTGAACACGATCCGTCCCGCGTCAGGCCGCTCCAGCAGCGCCACGCAGCGCGCCAGGGTCGTCTTGCCCGAACCGCTCTCCCCCACGACGCCCAGGATCTCGCCCTTCGATAGTTCAAAGCTGGCGCTTGCCAGCGCCGGCCTGAGTCCGGCGCCTTTGAAAAGCCCACGCGGCGCGTAGGTCTTTGAAATGCCCTCGACGCGCAAGATCGGCTCAGACATGCGCCCCCTGCCGGCCGAAGTTGGCACTCAATCCAGGCACATCCGCAGTGCGGATGCACCGCGCCGCTTGACCCGGCCCAACCTCCATCAGGTTTACAGCGCCCGCCCGACACGCGGCCGTCACCAGCGGGCACCGGGCGGCAAACCTGCACGATTCAGGACGCGCGCCGAGCGGCGGTGGCGATCCGGGAATGGCCGTGAGTCTCTTGAGGGATTTATCGCGCCGGGTGCTGGCTAACAGTCCAGCCGTATAGGGCATGCGCGGGCGGTTCAGAATGTCCGTGGTTGGGCCCTCTTCAACAATCTGCCCCGCATACATGACAGCGATGCGGCTGCATAGCGACGCCACCACCGCCAGGTCATGGGACACCAGCAGTAACCCCATCCCCTCCTCCCGGCGCAACTGGTCGAGAAGATCGAGAATATTTTTCTGTACGATCACATCCAGCGCGGTAGTCGGTTCGTCCGCCACCAGCACGCGCGGTTTGGCAGCCAGGGCCATAGCGATCATGATGCGCTGGCGCATGCCGCCGGAGAATTCGTGCGGAAAGCTTCCGGCGCGGGCTGGCGCGTCGCGGATGCCCACGCGCTCCATCAACGCCACGGCGCGCTTTTCGGCATCGGCCTCGGATATGTTCTCGTGGGAGCGGATGACCTGGGTGATCGACTGCCCAACCCGCACCACGGGATTCAGCGACGACATGGGATCCTGGAACACCATGGCGATACCGGCGCCGCGGACCCGCTGCAACTGCGCGGCGGTCATTTCCAGGACGTTTTGCCCGTCGAGCAGGATGCGACCGCCGGCTTCTGCGTTTTTGGGGAGCAGGCCGAGGGCCGCGCGCGACGTCAGGCTCTTGCCCGACCCGCTCTCGCCCACCAGGCCCATGGCTTCGCCCGCGGGAACGCTCAGGGACACGCCGTCCACAGCCACCTTTCGACCCTGATCGAAGGCGATGGAGAGGTTTTCGATGCATAGGCCGGTGCGCTCACTCATCAAGGCCCCGCACCAGGTCCGCCAGGCCGTCTCCGATCAAGCTGACCACAAGGCTCACGACCACAATGGCTGCGCCCGGCCCTACCACCACCCAGGGCGCCGCCAGCATCATCGACCGTGACTCGGCGATCATCAGGCCCCATTCCGCTGTGGGCGGCTGGGCGCCCAGTCCGAAGAAGCTGAGGGTCGCGCCCACCTGAACATCCAGCGCAAAATCGCTCATGGCGAACACCAGCGCCGGCGCAATGGCGTTGGGCAGGATGTGGCGGAACATGATTCGCAGGTGGCCGAAGCCGAGATTGCGGGCCGCCAGTACGTACTCGCGCTTCTTGAGCGCAATGGTCTCGGCCCGGATGATGCGGGTGTAGAGTACCCAGCTGACCACCGTCAGCGCGATATAGAGGTTGATCAAACCCGGCCCCAGCATGGCGACGATGGCGATGACCAGGACCAGGAACGGAAAGGCGATGACCACATCCACGACCCGCCCGATGACTGCATCGACCCAGCCGCCGTAGTACCCGGCGAACAGCCCCACGACGGTGCCGATGATCAGCGGAAGTGCGACACCAATGGCGCCGATCTGAAGATCCACCCTGGCGGCGAAGACCACGCGCGTGAAGACGTCACGTCCCAGGTGATCGGTACCCATGAGATGTCCCCATGACGGCGCTTGCAATGCGTTGGTGAGGCTAATGGCCGTGGGATCAAAGGCCGTGACAAAGGGAGCGAATATCGCGGCCAGCAGAATCAACGCAAAACCGGCGAGCCCGATACGCAGGGACCAGTTTCCACCCGCACGCCACGCCGGCGTTGATCGGGACTGCGTGAGGGCCATGTCGCTCACCTGTGTAGCGCCATGCGCGGATCGAGCAGGATGTAGAGCAGATCGCCCACCAGGTTGGTAACCACCACCAGCAGAGCGAAGATCAGCGACGCCAATTGGATGACGGCATAGTCACGGGTGGCGATCGACCCGATCAGCAGCGACCCGACCCCCGCCAGAGAAAAGATCTGCTCGACGATGACCGTCCCACCGATCAGGTAGCCCAGGTTAATTGTGACCACAGTCACCACAGGCCGCAGGCTGTTGCGCAATACATAGCTGATATTCAAGGTGGTGGAGGTGAGGCCCATGGCCCGGCCGGTGGTGACATAGTCGGACGCCAGGACTTCGGTGATGCTGCTGCGGAGGCTCCGCACGAGAATGGGCGAAATTGATATGGCCAGCGTTAGCGCCGGCAGGGTCAGGTGCATCAAAGTGTCTAGTCCGCCGTCGCCTCGTCCCGTGATGGGGAAAAGCTGCAGCTTCACACCGAGGACATAGGCCAGAATAATCCCCGACCAGAACACCGGCATGCCGAGGCCGATGGTGAAAAGAATCCGGATGGCGTGATCCGTTGCCTGCCCCCGCCGCGCTGCCGAAAGGAAGGCGCAGGGCACTGCGAGGATCACCGCCATAGCCACCGCATAGGCCATGAGGGCCAAGGTGATCGGCAGGCGCTCCACCGTCACGCGCCAGACATCCTGCTGATAAAAGAACGAAATGCCAAAGTCGCCGCGCAGGGCGTTGCCCAGGAAATTGAAGTACTGCTTCCACAAGGGCATATCCAACCCGAGCTGGTCCCTGACGCGAGCAATCAATTGCGGCGTCGCCCGGCTGCCGAGAGCCGCCACAGCCGGGTCACCGGGAATCAGCCTGACCAGGATGAACACCACGATGCTGACGCCCAGAAGCACGGGCAACGTCTGCAGCAAACGCAGTGAGGTGTAACGAATCATGCGGCGCCGACGCCGCCGTCGATTGTCAAAGCGCTTCCCGTCACGAACCGCGCCTCGTCGGCCGCCAGATAGGCAATGGCCGCGGCCACGTCTTCAGGGTTGCCGATATAGTTGACAGGAGGACGCTGCGAAACCACTCGGTAAGCTTCGGCGCGGTCCGGCTGCAGAGCGAAGCGCCGCTCCAGCATCTCGGTGTGCACAATGCCAGGGCAGACGCAATTGACCCGCAGGTTTTGCTTGGCGAAGTCCAACGCCATGCTGCGCGTCAGGGAGATGAGCCCGGCCTTGGACGCACAGTAGGCGGCCAGCCGCGGGGACGACACCTGCCCCATCAGGGATGCATTGTGAACGATGGCCGCGCCGCCCTTTGCCGAGGCCCGCGCCAACAGGTGCGGCAGGAACACCCGCGAGCAGAGATAGGGCCCGCGCAGGTTCACGGCCATGACCTCGTCCCATACATCTGGCGCGGTCTCTGCGATGGTGCCAAGGACTTCGATGCCCGCGTTGTTCACGAGTACATCGACGCCGCCGAAGGCTTCCGCCGTTTGCGCCGCCACCGCCGCGATACTCGCCTCCGACCGCACATCGAGCTTCGCCGCGAACCCTTTATGATCCGCCCCAGCAAGACTTAAGGTCTCGCGCGCGCCTTCAAGGTCGATATCCAGCACCGCCACCCGCGCGCCTTCGGTCGCAAGGCGCAATGCGACGGCGCGTCCGATACCGCCACCCGCGCCTGTAACGACGCAGTCCTTGCCCACGAAGCGGCGGGCGCTCGGATTGCCCGAGCCGATGGTCACCATAGTTGGGGGAACGGTCATTTCAACAACGCGCCCAGATCGACAGGGAGCGCAATTCCGGTAATCGCCCGCGCCTCCTCGGAGGCGAGGAACAGCGCCGCATTTGCCACATCCACCGGCTCGGCCCAGGGGATCGGCAGGGTGTTCCACTTTAAATAATACTCGCGGGCCTCATCCAGCGTGGTTCCCGGATGTCCGCCCAGGCGGTCGAGATAAGCCTGGTTCATGACCATGTCGGTCTTCACCACAGTGGGGTCGACCGAATTAGCCCGCACGCCATAGGGCGCCAGTTCCAGGGCGAAGGCGCGCATGACGCCCAGTACGCCGTGTTTGGCGGCAGTGTAGTGGGCAAACTCCCGGTTGGCGCGGTGACTCAGCACCGATCCGATGAACACGATGGCGCCGGATTTTTGCGCGATGAGCGCCGGGCTTACCGCGCGGGCGCACTTCCATACGCCCGTGAGGTTCACGTCGATCATGGTCTGCCACTGCTCGTCGGTGAGTTCCCAGGCCTTGGCCCAGGAGTCGATCCCCGCGGCGGTCACAAGTATGTCGATCCGGCCCCAGGCCTTGAGGACGCTGGCGATGGCCTGGTTCACCTGCTCCGTATTGGTCACGTCGGCGGCCAGGGTCATGGCCCTGCGGCCCAGGGCCTCGACCTCCGCCTGGACCTCACCGAGCTGACTGCCGCGCGCGCCGGGGTACGGGACGCCGGGCACGTCGCGGCCGATGTCGAGCAGCGCCACGTCCGCGCCCTCCTCGGCGAAGCGCAGCGCCGCTGCCCGCCCGATACCGCGGGCGGCGCCGGTGATGACGGCGATCTTATTGGAAAGACGCCCCATGGCTAGCGCCGCGGCGGTGCGGGTCTGAGATCGAAGGGCTCGACGATCTCGGACGTATGTTTGTGATAGATCAGGCCGTCGTCATTTACCCAGTAAACGTCGACGCCGAATTCCTTATAGCGTTTGCCTTCCTTCTTGATGATGTAACTGGCCGTGGTTTCGCTGACGATGATGTCACCGGTGGCCGCGCGGAAGGTGCGTTCAATCTGATAGTCCTCCAGGGAGTCGAACCATTCCTTGGGGTGAGCATGGACTTGCTCCGGCGACAGCACGCGGCTGCCGGCGATGGTGATGGCGTCCGCGGTATAGAGGGCGCTGACACCCTCGGCGTCATAAGCACGGTACAGGCGCTCCACGTTCTTTACCCAGGCGGCAGGGTCGGCAACGGCCATGGTCTTCGTCTCCCGATGTCAGTTCAGGTTGGTATTCTCGAAGCTGTATTTACCCTGCGAGTTCGGCGTGAAATTGGTCACCCGCGGCGACGTCGCGAAGATGCGGTCTTCCTCCACCGTGTAGATGAAGGGGCAGTCGTGGTTTATGAGCTTCTGCAGATCGGTGTAAATCGTCTGGCGCTTGGCGGGATCAAGCTCGCTGCGGCCGGCCAGGACCATATTCAGCGCAGTGTCGTTGCGATAGCTGGAGTGCAGGGCGTTTTGCGGACGATAGTCCAGCGCCACGCCCATGAGCTGATCAGGGTCCGGGGTGTCGTTGGTCCAGGCGGAGATGCGCATGGTGAACTTCTCGGTGTTGTACATCTCCTGCGCGGTTGTCGCCTCGACCTGTTCGATATTCATAGTCACGCCGATCTGCGCGAGGCCGGCGGCCCAGATCTGCGCGATCGAGAGCTTGGTGTTGTCGCCGCTCGGCACGGTGGCGGTGAAGGAAAAGCCCTTGGGCACGGTGCTGGACGCCAGCAACTCACGGGCCTTCTTGAGGTCGAAGCCGATGGGTGATGTTTCGGAATCGTAGAAGAAGGTCGAGGTCGGCAGGATCGACTTGGCCGCATGGGCGCGGCCGAAGTAGATGGACTTGGCGATAGACTCCCGGTCCACCGCCCAGGCCAGGGCGCAGCGCACCGCCGCTTGGTCGAAGGGTTTAACCTTATGATTCATGGTGACGAAACCGACGGAGCTGCCGGGAACAGTCACGACCTTGCCGCCCGCCGCGGTGATCTGGTCGATCTGATTGGCGGGAACGTCGGTCGCCACCTGGATATCGCCCGACGCCAGTTGCAACGTGCGAGCGGCTTCGTCGCCGACGACGCGAAAAATGAGTTTGCCGATAGAAGGTTTGCCGGACTGCCAGTAGGTGGGGTTGGCGGTCATAACCACGTTCTGGCCCCGGTTCCAGCTCTCCAGCATGAAAGCGCCGGTGCCCATGGGATGTTCACCGGCAGCCGCGCCTTGGCCGACAAAATTGGCTTCCTCGTAGATGCTGGCGGCGAAGGTCGACAACGCTGGCAGTAGCGGCGCGAACGGCTCGGACATGACGATCCTGACGGTCTGCGGGTCCACCGCCTCCACCACCTTTATCGGCGAGAACAGGAAGCCCCAGGATCCTTTTTGATCGATGGCGCGGGTCAGGGAAAACACAACGTCCTTGGCGGTCAGCAGATTGCCGTTCCAGAACTTCACACCCTCGCGCAGCTTGAACGTGGCGCTCATGCCGTCCGGCGCCACGGTCCATTCCGTCGCCAGTTCGGGTTCAACGCTCTTGCCGTCAGCGGACAGCTTCACCAGCCGCTCGAACACCGTGAGCTGGGTGAACATCGACCGGTCGTCCTGGGTATTGAAGGCGTCGAAGGTGAAAATATCGGCGGGGCGGGCCACGATGAGAGTCTTGTTGTCCCGTGGCGCCGCAGGTGCGGTGGCCGCAGGGTTTTCCCGCGACAAATGGAGTACAAGACCGCCGCCGGCCAGCACAAGCGCCGCCGCGACGATCATTCCTGTCTTCTTGGACGTACCTGACATTTTCATTTCCCCGTTCGAACGGCTTGCCATTGCGCCTCGGCGGCCAAGGCGGCGGCGAGGACGTCCTGCACGTGGGCCGCTTGCGCAAGTGTCGGTAGCGTGGAGTCTGCTACCCCGTCACGTACACCCGCGAGAAAGGCAGCGATGTGGCGCGTGGCGGCGTCACTGCGGCGCTCCGCCATGGACGGCACGGTACGGTCACCGCCGCCCGGGCCGTGTGCGGGCGCGACATGATAACGTTGGCCTTCGGGCAGGCGGTCGTCGATCAGCACCTCGCCCACGGCTTTGGATCCATGCAGCTTGACCCGCGTGCCGGGGAAGCCGCCGCTCAACACCCAGCTTGAAATCAGCAGGCCTTGGGCGCCGTTGGCAAAATCCAATTGCAGAGTGGAGATGTCATCCAGCCGCGCGCCTTTGAGCACGCGTTTGAAGCTCGACGACACCCGGGTGATGGGCCCTAACAGCCAGGCGCCCATGTCGATGACGTGAGAACCATACTCGAACAATGCGCCGCCGGCAGCCTGACTGGGGTCGCCCTTCCAATTCATCGGCTTGCCGCCGTCGGGGTGGAACTGCGGATTATGTTCGGCCAGCTCGATCAGCCAGACCTCGCCGAACGTACCAGCATCCAAGTCGGCCTTCAGCGCCTGAATCGCCGGGTTGAAGCGGAACGAGTAGCCCACCGTCACAGGAATATTCTTGGCCCGTTGCAACGCCACTAGATCGTGGGCGCTCGGGGCGTCATTGGAGATGGGCTTCTCGCAATAGACCGCGACACCCGCCTCCAGGAGGGATTTCACCGCGCCGGCATGCAAGTGGTCGGGTGTGGCGACCACCGCGACCTCCAGCTTTTCCCGCGCCAGCATCTCATCCAACGCGGCATAGGCGCGGGGTATGCGGTGCAGCGCCGCGAACTGCTGCCCCTCGTCCAGCGTCCCACCGACGCAGGCGACGACATCGACACCCGCCTGGGCGCGCAGTGCGGGGAGAAGCGCGGACGCGGTCCAATTCCCGGTGCCGACAAGGGCGCAGCGCAGGGTCATGCGCCCGCCTTCGCAGCAACATGCTGCGCGCCGTCCGTGGAAATGTGGGCCCAAGCCCCTGACTGCCGCATCTATCCCCCGGCATCAGCCTAAACCATTGGCGCACCATTCCAAAAGCGAGGAATGAAGGCCAAAAGAAAGGTACAGACGGGGGTGTATAGACGGGAAGAATGTGGAGAAACCCGGGCGAGCGCCCGGGTTTCTCCACGAATCAGGCCGAAGCCGCGCCGCCGCGCTTGATGAGCGGCTGGGAACGACTGGGTTTTCCGGTGGCGGCCAGCATGGCGTTGACAACTGCGGGGCCCACGGGCGGCGAGCCGGGCTCGCCGATCCCGCCCCAGAATCCGCCGCTGGGCACCAGCACCACTTCAACCTTGGGCATGTCGGCCGCGAGCAGCATGCGGTAGCGGTCGAAGTTCCCTTGCTCGACGCGACCGTCCTTGAGGGTGATTTCGTTATACAGCAAGGCCGTCAGCGCCCAGGCAGTGGCGCCTTCCAACTGCGCGCGCACCGTATCCGGATTGACCACATAGCCGCAGTCCACCGAGGTCACAACCCGGTGCACTTTTGGTGATCCGTCGGGTTTCATGGAGATTTCGGCGACGGCTGCCACATAGGAGCCGTAACCGTCGATCTGCGCGATGCCGCGGAACTGACCCGCCGGCAGCGGCTTGCCCCAGTCGGCGGCCTTGGCCGCGGCTTCGAGCACGGCGAGTTGCTTCGGCGCCTTGTGCAGGAGCTTGCGGCGGTACTCATAGGGGTCCTGCCCCGCCGCCAGCGCCATCTCGTCGACGAAGCATTCGCGGAAATAGGCATTCTGCGAATGGTTGACCGAGCGCCAGTAACCTACGGGCACGTGGGTTTTACGCAGCGCGAAGTCGACCTTCATATTGGGCACGTCATAGACGTTGTCCGCGAACAACACGAGGAAGCCCACATCCATATTGTCCTTGAGCGCCGACGGGTTCGCGGTCGTCAGGATCGAGTGGCCCGAGATGCGCGTATTCCAGGCCACGGGCATGCCGCTCGCATCCAGGCCGGCCGTCATCTTGGCCGAGGAGATCGGGCGATAGAAATCGTGCTGGATGTCTTCTTCGCGGCTCCAGATCATTTTCACGGGTTTGCCAACGGCCTTGGCGATCAGCACAGCCTGGTCCACATAGTCGCCCGCCGCCGCCCCGCCGCGCCGGCCGAAACCGCCGCCGGAATAGGTCAAGTTCACATTGATCTTTAGCGGATCGAGGCCCGAGGCCCGCGCCGCGGCGTTCAGGATGGCTTCAGCGTTTTGCGTGGGCGCCCAGATATCCAGGCCGTCGTCCGTGAATCGCACGGTGCAATTCATGGGCTCCATGGCCGCGTGGGACAGGTACGGCACGCGGTATTCGGCCGAGACTGTTTTCACCGCCGTGGTCATGGCCTTGGCGACATCGCCGTCATTGCGCGCTACAGGCGCGCCGTCCATTTTCAGGCCCTCGTCCAGGAACTGGGCGATGCTGGCGCTGCTGACTTTGCCGTTGCCGGCATCATCCCAGACCACTGGTAACGCACGCACCGCGCGCTGGGCTTCCCAATAGCTGTCGCCCACCACAGCCACGGCGTTCTCCAACGTCACCACCTGACGCACGCCCTTGAAGTTCTTGATGGCCGCCTCGTCGTAACTTTTCAGCTTGCCGCCGAACACCGGCGACTGGGCTATGGCGGCAAACAGCATGTCGGGCAGCATGATATCGATAGCGTAGACCGCCTTGCCCATAACCTTGTCCTGCATATCCAGGCGCATCTTGGGCTGACCCGCGATGGTCCACGTCGCCGGATCCTTCAGCGCAACGTCCGCGGACGGCGCGAGTTTCGCGGCTGCTTCGGCAAGGGCGCCGTATTTCAATGTGCGCTTGCTGGCAGTATGCGTGACGACGCCGGCCTTGGCCGTGCATTCGCCCGCTGGCACTTTCCAGGTCTGCGCCGCCGCGCGCACCAGCATATCGCGGGCGCCGGCGCCGGCCTTACGCAGATATTCCTGTGACGTCCGCACCGCGCGGCTGCCTACGGTCGCCATACCGCCGTAGACCTTCTTGCGCGTGATATTAAGGCGCGGGTCTACGAAGGCGGTTTTTACCTGACTCCAGTTGCAGTCCAACTCCTCGGCCACGAGCTGGGCGAGCGCGGTCATCGACCCCTGGCCCATCTCGGAGTGGGCGACCCGGATCAGGACCGTGTCGTCGGAATTGACGACGATCCAGGCGTTAACCTCGCTTTCCTTCGTAACAGCAGCATTCGCCGCGGGGATGTGAAAGCCGAGCATCATGCCGCCGCCGGCGACGGCGCTGGCCTTGAGGAAATTGCGGCGGTCGAGCTTGAAAATTTTGTTCATGGCTGCCCCCTATGCCTTCGCCACATCGTGGATGGCATCGCGCACCCGCGCGTAGGTGCCGCAGCGACAGATATTGGAGATAGCCGCGTTGATCTCAGCGTCGGTCGGTTTGGGTTTCACCTTCAGAAGTGCGTCCACCGCCATGATCAGGCCGGACTGGCAGTAGCCACACTGCGGCACCTGATGCGCAACCCAGGCTTTCTGCAGCGGGCTGTCGCCGTGTTCCGACAGGCCTTCGATGGTGGTGATCTCGGCATCTCCCACCGCACTCACCGGCGTGACGCAGGACCGCATGGCGACGCCGTTCACATGGACTGTGCAGGCGCCGCATTGCGCAATGCCGCAGCCGAACTTGGTCCCGGTCATGCCGAGCTTGTCGCGCAGCACCCAGAGCAGCGGCATGTCGGGGCTGGCGTCCACCGCATGTGCGGCGCCGTTGATGGTCAGATTGATCATGGCCGGGGCTCCTGGAAAACGTTGCGGACGAACGTTATCTGAAGGCCCGAATATACCGCCGAAAGGCCCGTATCCGCAATCAAGCGAACGTGATGCCGGCGAATAAAGTTGGCATTCAGGGCATCAGGTCACTTTAGCGAGATGATGGCTATCGCATTATTGGGATTCATGGGAATCACCAGCTGATTGGCGCCCGAATCATGGCACATGGATGCGGGGCTAGGGATGTTCATGGCAATGGCTTCCGCGGGCTGACCGGGCCGGATGCGCGACACGGCGCCGAAGCGAACGCTGCTCACATACTTGGTGCCATCCGCGAGGATCACCAGACCGTCATTTCCAGGCTGCACGGCTTTTTCGGTCTTCAGGACCTTGCCCGCCGGCGAGAAGGTAATGACGTCGTTGGTGCCGATATTCACCACGACGATATTACCCGCCGGATCCATGGCGATGCCGTTGGGCTGGAATAGCGGCGCCCCCACGACGAACTCGCTGCTCTTTCCGTCCCGGGTAATCTTGATCACTTTCCAGGTCTTGGGGTCAGGCGTGTCGCCGCCGATCCCGGTCTGGGTGCCGTAGATGGTGCCGTACTTGGCGACGGCGAGGTCGTTGAGGGCCGGCACACCCTCGGATTTGATTTCACCGGTCGGCGCGCCGGTCTTCAGGTTGAACTTGCGCACCACCGACACCGTGGGTTCGCCCAGCTTCAGCCCGCCTTCGATGTCTGCCAAATAGTAGACGCCGTTGTGCACGTCGCCACCGAGCGGGTTGTTGAGCGTCAGACCGTTTCGCGTTGCGCCGATCCACTTGGCGGTGTGGACCGAGCCGTCGTGGTTGATCAGGGACACATAACCGTCGTTGGGAATTTCATGCTGCGCGGCGCCCCGGTTCGGCACCAGGATCAGGCCGCGGGTTTCGTCGTAGGAGCAGCTTTCGGCAAAGTTGAACGAGCCGTACACCTTGACGTTGCCGCTCATGGCCTTGAATTGCCCATCGGCCATGACACCCAAGGGGTGCCCAGCCGCAAACGGCTGACTGGCGGCGGGCGCTTGCGCCCAGGCCGCGGCGCCGAACAACAGTCCAGCCACTGCGCAACTCAGTACACGGATCATTCCGGTGCCCTCCCCTGATGCCTAGGCACTACTTTGACCCACGTGGCGGAGTGCGCCAAGGCCCTTCCGGGCCCTGGCCTGGCTAGGAGGCCTTGTCACATTGGCGCAGCACCATGACGGCATAGGCCGTACCAATGGTCGAGACGTAGTTATGGGAGTCGCTCGACCATAAGGACGCCGTAAACCAACGCCCGGACTCCCGCTGGTGGGCTTTCAGCCAGGCGATGCCCTTCTGAATGGCGGGCGTCGCCGTGGGCACGCCGCTTTTGCACAGGGTGTAGAGCACGAAACCGGTGCCGTAGCCGTCGGCTGGGCCGTTCTTGTCGTTGGGGCCGCCGCCCTCCCGGGGCCAGTTGCCGAGGCTCGCCACCGCCCAGCCGCCGTCAGGGCGCTGCAGGGCCAGGGTGCGATCGATCAACTCCGCCTTCTTGGCCTGGCTCATAAGCTCCGGCGCCTTCAGGGACGCGCGCATCAGTACGAGTTCACCGTGCTGGTCCCTGGCCGGCGTGACGGCGAGATAGTGATTGAGTTTCTTGAACCCGGCGGCGGCAGCGGGCGTTTTTAAATACTCCGCCGGAAGATAGCCCGCGGCGACCGACACCATCGCCATGACGTAATGAGCGTCGTCTTCCAGGAACGGCAACGCCTTGCGCGGATAGTTGAATGAACCGTCGGGGCTCTGCATCGCCCAGATCTGGTCGAACCGCGCCAGCGTGCGCGGATCCTGGCGCAAACCCGCTTCGCCGTCCGACATGGCGAAAGTGCCGGCGATGATCAGGCGGTTCCACAGGATGTTGTTATTGGCGCGCTTCTGCTCGGGCGGCACCTCGCCGGGATTATAGCTGGCTAGAAATTCGAACAGGGAATCACGGATCTCCTTTTCCGTCCCGGCGTCCCGCTCCACCAGGAACGGCTCCGCCATGATATGAGCGAGGTTGGTATGGCAGGTGCCGCACTTGTTCTGGCGCGTCCATTTCAACGACACGGTCTCCAGGAAATGCGAGGCCTTGGCGATGGAAGCGGACGGCAGGATGGGCTCGCTGGCCTCGGCCTTGTAGCCCGGGAGATGGTTGGGCCCCGGTGCAGCCGCCCACCCGGCGCTGGCGGCGACGATTAAAACGAATGTTATGGCTAGTCCGCGCAAGTTCGCTCCTAATGCCGTCCCACTCGCCAATGACCGCCTTGTTCAAAATCCGCGCGTGCCTGATGCAAGCGCGAGACAATGCGTTCTCCGATAGCGTGCAACGCGCAACAAAAACCCGCACCGCATAAAACTCAGGGTTTCGCGCAGAATTGCCCGTGCGGATTTTCGCCGACAAAACGTTCGACTGAAAATGATCGTCATCCGAAATGAGATCAACGATAGATAATCACGTAATGACATCTGAGCTTGCCTATTCGACATCCAACTGTACATCTGATGTTACGAATTGGA
>CANISR010000092.1 GCA_947470105.1 Fidelibacterota bacterium
GCCGGGCTTGAGCTTGGTGGCCCCGGGCAGCGGCGCGATCATGATTCCACCGGTCTCGGTCTGCCACCACGTATCCACCACGGGGCAGCGGCCATCGCCGACGACGCGGTGATACCATAGCCAGGCTTCGGGATTGATCGGCTCGCCCACAGAGCCCAGGACCCGCAGTGTCGCGCGCGAGGTGCGCTTCACCGGCGCGTCGCCATCGCGCATCAATGCGCGAATGGCCGTGGGCGCGGTGTAGAAGATGTTGACCCCATGTTTGTCGATCACCTGCCAAAAGCGGGAGGTGTCCGGGTAGTTGGGGATGCCCTCGAACATCAACGTGGTCGCGCCGTTGGCGAGTGGCCCATAGACGATATAGCTGTGTCCGGTGACCCAGCCCGCGTCGGCGGTGCACCAGTACACATCGCCCTCGTGGTAATCGAACACATACTCATGGGTCATGGCCACATAGACCAGATAGCCGCCGGTGGTATGCAGCACGCCCTTGGGTTTGCCCGTGGAGCCGGAGGTATAGAGAATGAACAGCGGATCCTCGGCGTTCATCTCCACCGGATCGCAATGGACGGACACGTCGGCCGTGACGGTGTGATACCAGACGTCGCGCGGCGAACTCATGGTCACCGGAGCGCCGGTGTGCTTGACCACCACCACGTGACGTACCGATGGGGTTTTTGCCAACGCCGCGTCCACATTGGCTTTCAGGGGGATGGCCTTGCCGCCGCGGCGGCCTTCGTCGGCGGTGATCACCACCTCGGCGCCGCAGTCGTTGATGCGGTCGGCCACCGAATGCGGCGCGAAGCCGCCGAACACCACCGAATGCACCGCGCCGATGCGCGCACAGGCAAGCATCGCCACCGCCGCTTCTACGATCATGGGCATATAAATGCAAACCCGGTCACCCTTGGTGACGCCGAGGTTTTTCAGCGCATTGGCCAGCCGGCAGGTGGCCTCATAGAGCTCGGTATAGGTGACGTTCTTGGATTGCTTGGGATCGTCGCCTTCCCAGATGATGGCGGTCTGGTTGCCCCTGGTTTTCAAATGCCGGTCGAGGCAGTTGAAGCTCGCGTTCAGGGTGCCGTCCATGTACCAGCGGATATGCAGGTCTTTCGGATCGAAAGACACCTCCCGGACGCGGGTATAGGGCGTGACCCAGTCGAGCCGCTTGCCGTGCATACGCCAGAATGTGAGCGGGTCGCTGACCGACTCCTCGCGCAGTTCTTTCCACTTGCGGGCGTCGATCAGCGCCACCTCGGCGAACTGCGCAGGCACGTCGAATACGGTGTTGTCGGTCACGGCGGTCTCCTCCCTTGAGCGACTGAAAGTTTAGCATGAGCAACGGTGCCGGCGTCCACGCCTCAGAGCCGGTACACGCCTGCCAATTCAAAGGTTTGTCTCCCCAGGCGAGTCCGTTAATCTAGCGCGTTACCTTGCCCTCTCCTGCGCCCCTTCGAGTGGATCGATCATGGCTTCCAAGAAAATTCTCGTTACCGGCGCCGACGGTTTCATCGGATCACACCTGACCGAAGCCCTGGTGCGCGCGGGACACGATGTGCGGGCCATGGTGCTTTACAACTCCTTCGGTTCCTGGGGATGGCTCGACCACTGCGCGGCCGAGGTTAAAGGCAAGTTCGACGTGATTGCCGGCGACGTCCGCGACTTCCAGTCGGTCGCCGCCGCCATGCGCGGGCGCGACACCGTGCTGCATCTCGCCGCCCTCATCGCGATCCCTTACTCCTATCACGCGCCCGCGTCCTACGTTGACACCAACGTCAAAGGCACTCTTCACGTGATGCAGGCCGCGCAGGAACAGGATGTGGCGAAGGTGGTCCACACATCCACCAGCGAGGTCTACGGCTCGGCCCAGTTCGTGCCGATTACCGAGGACCACGTGCTGCAAGGCCAGTCGCCGTATTCCGCGACCAAGATCGGCGCCGACCATATCGCCCTGTCGTACCACGCATCCTTCAGGACGCCGGTGACGGTGCTGCGCCCGTTCAACACCTATGGTCCCCGCCAGTCGGCGCGCGCGGTGATCCCGACCATCATCACCCAGATCGCCCAGGGCGCGAAGACCGTCAAACTCGGCGCGCTAACGCCGACACGGGATTTTTCCTTCATCGACGACACGGTGAGCGGCTTCATCGCCGCCATGAACAGCGACGCGGTGATCGGCACCGTCGTTAACGTCGGCAGCGGCTTTGAGATTTCCATCGGCGACACGGCCGCCGCTATCGCCGAATGCATGGGCCGCGCGATTTCCATTGAAACCGACGGGACGCGCATCCGCCCCAAGGACAGCGAAGTGGAACGCCTGTTCGCGAGCTACGACAAGGCGGCTAAACTCATGAATTGGCGGCCGGCTCACGGCGGTCGTGAGGGCTTCAAGGAAGGCCTGCGCAAAACCATCGATTGGTTCATGCAGGCCGACAACCTCGCCCGCTATAAAAGCGATATTTACAACGTCTGACATGACCCTGACCGTCTGCGCAGTCACCAGCACAAGGGCCGATTGGGGCCTGATGGCGCCCGTTCTGGCGCTGCTTCGCGACGATCCTGCCTTCGACCTTCAGCTTATCGTCACCGGGCAGCACCTCATGCCAGATGCCGGCGACACGGCGGCGATGATCGCGGCCGAGGGTTTTATGGCCAGCGCGACCATCGACATGAAGCTCGCCGGCGATACGCCCGAAGCCGTCACGTCGGCATTGGCCACCGGCATCGATGGCTTGGGCAAGGCGTTTGCGCGGCTGCGGCCAGACCTCGTTCTAATTCTGGGGGATCGCTACGAAATCCTGGGTGCCGCAACTGCCGCCACCCTGGCCCGCATACCCATCGCCCACATCGCCGGGGGTGACTTGACAGAAGGCGCGGTGGACGACGCCTTCCGCCATGCCATCACCAAGATGTCACATCTGCATTTCGTCACCACGGACGATGCCGCACAGCGGGTGCGCCAGATGGGCGAAGATCCGACACGGGTGATTGTCACCGGCAGTCCCGGTCTCGACCGCATCCGTACAACCCCCCTTATGGACCGCACAGCGCTGTTCGCAGCGGTCGGGCTTCCGCCCCTGGACAGGTTCCTTATGGTCACCTTCCATCCTGAAACCCTGTCGGCGGACTCGCGGGCGGCATGCGGGGAAATGCTCGCCGCCCTCCACCAGCTCGGGCCTGAAGTTGGACTCGTTTTTTCAGGAAGCAATGCGGATGTAGAAGGCCGCGCCGTGGGCGGCATGATCGCCGACTTCGTGCGCAGCCACCCCAACGCTGTCCTGCATGCATCGTTGGGTTCTGCCCGGTATTTCAGCGCGCTGAAGCATGCCGATGCGGTGGTAGGCAACTCGTCCAGCGGCCTTTATGAAGCGCCGAGCTTCGGCACCCCCTCCGTGAACATCGGCGACCGGCAAAAGGGCCGTGTCCGCGCCGCGTCGGTGATCGATGTCGCCGCACGGCAGGCGGATATTTACCGCGGGCTCCAGCGCGCCATGGAGATGGATGGCACGGGCATCGTGAACCCCTACGGCGACGGACATGCCGCGGAAAAAATCGTCGCGGCCCTCAAAGCGGTCGGCGGCCTCGGCACTCTGCAAAAGCGTTTCGCCGATTTCCCCAAGGCATAAAAGCCCGCAGGGACGCTGGATCTCGGCAGCTACTTTGAGGCGGGCGAGAAGTAGAACAGGCTGTCGCCCACCTGGTCGAGATTGATGGGCGGCGGTTGGCCGATAATGGCGAAGATCCGGCCCACGGCGTCGGCGCAGTCCGCTATAGAAAGGCTGAATTTTTTCTTATGCTGCGGTTGCCGGTCGAACAGCTGCAGGGCAGGTAGAGCGACCTTGCCCCGTGGCGCCGGCAGGTCGCGGGTCAGCAGGGTGGCAATGCGGTTGGCGGCATTCTTGTCGCCGATGTTCCACACAAAATGCTCGGCCTCGGCGGCCTTCAGAGCGCCCACCGGAACCTCGCCCGTCTCAAGATAGGACTGGGCGGCGTCCACGAGTTTCAGCGGGTCGGTGAAAACAGGATTTAGCCGGTTTGAAATGAACGACTGACTGATCCAGTTCGGCTTGGCCACCAAACTCAGCGCCGTTTTTCCCCCGACGTAGGCTTCAAAGCCCGTAGTGCACGAGGTATGCAGCAGAAGGTTGCAGGCCAGAGTCCAGGGCACATGCGGCCCTTCCCGGACCACGGCAACATTCGGGCAATCGGAAAAAACGCCATCCCAGCGTTCGACCGCCTCGGCGGGATGCGGCCTCAATACGATATTCAGAGCCGGCTTACGCCGCGACAAATCAATGATCGCCGTGGTCATCGCGGCTTTGTTGAGCTGCTCGAATTCTATGTGGTCGCTCCACTCTCTGACCGAGTCCGGATCACCCGGCCTGACGAAGCCCGACTGCACGTGAATGCGGGTGACCTCCTCGAGATCGACACAGAACGAGTTGATGACGCCGAAATTCGTATTCACCAGCACGAAGTCGCCGAAGCGCGCGCGTACCGCGTCGATATCGCGCTTGAAAAAGGCCCGGTGCGACGGCTTGAGAATATCGACCCGCGGATTTCCGCAGACTTCGATTTTCGGCGGGCGGGGAGCCACCCTCGTGAGCACTTCCTTTTCGAATGCGCTGTTTGTCAAAATGACGTCCGGCGCATCGAAGATCCCTTCGGCGCAGAAGCCGGCGATGGACTTGGCGTCGGTACGCGCCAGCAGTTCCTCTTCGAGCACGAAGACGTTGTGCCCATAGGTGCGCGCCGCCGTCATCGCCGGTCGATGGAGAGTATTAAAGCTTTTGAAAAGCACCGCACCCGGCGGTAGCCGCTGGAAATTGGTCCCAATGGTCCACTGCTCGCCGAACAGAACACCGTACCCCCGCTTGGCGAGGGTCGCTGCGATCAGGGCCTTGCCCTCGAACTCGCGCGCGGCGAACTCCATCGGCAGATAAACGATCGGAGCACGCTTCATCGTGTAGCCTCAGAAAGCGCCCTGTTGTCGAATTCTCGCGCGCAGATGAACGGTCGCTTCACCAAACGCTAAGGCCCCCGTCGATCACAATATTCTGGCCGGTAACATACGAAGACGCGTCGGATGCAAGCCACACCAGAGCGTTGACCATCTCCTCGCCGTAGGCCATCCGCCCGAGAGGAACCCGCGCGCCGTAGCGGCTCTTGAAAGTCTCATTCTGGCCACTCTCCACGCCCCCGGGCGTGATGCAATTGACCCTGATGCCGTCCTTGGCCCAATAGGCCGCGAGATATTTTGTCAGCCCGACGACCGCCGCCTTCGACGCTGAGTACACCGCTGGCGTATTGATGTCGTGCTCCAGATAACGGGCGCCTTCATAGATGCGCTGGTCCGGCGCCAGCACGCCGTAGATCGAAGCGGTGTGGATGATGCTCCCGCCCTTGGCTTGCGCCACCATGCGACGACCGATGGCCTGATCCACCAGGAACACGCCGTCGATATTGACCGCCATGACGCGGCGCCACTCCTCCAGCCGGTAGTCCTCGAACCGGGCAAAGTATGCCCCAAGGTCCGGCGTCTTGCCGCCGACGTTATTGTGGAGAACGTGAATATCACCGAATTCGTCCGCGACTCTCGCCGCCATGGCCTCTACCGCAGCGCCGTCGGTTATGTCGCAGTCGATGCCGATCGCCCGGACGCCGAATTTCGCCTTGAGTTCCGCCGCCAGGGCGTCCGAAGCGCTTCGGTCCAGGTCAACCACCGCGACGTTGGCCCCGAATTCGGCCAAACCCGTGCAGAACCGGTGGCCCAGGATGCCGACCGCTCCGGTGACCACGGCGGTGCGGCCGGTGAGGTCGAACCTCTGGCGGTAGGATGTGGGGGTTTCGGTCACCTGGACCTCTCGGCCATGATCATTTCGACGATGCGGAAGTCGAGTTCTGAATCGATGTCGATCGACCGCTCTTCCGGCATTATATAAAGCGCAGTGCCGGTTTTGAATATGGGCGGGTCCTCGAACAGGGCGTCGTGCCGCCAGACGTAGATCGACGCGTTCATATCATAGCACCGCGGCGCATCCTGGCGGCGGATCACGGCCGCCGAAAGCGGTTTGGCCAGCCGGACGGCGCCATCGTCATCCACCTCGACCATATTGAAATAGGGCGAGCGTCGCGCCGGCATGGCCGTGATGACGTTCGGGGCATCCCGGTCGCGCAGAAGCTGCACGCAAGCGGAGATGTCCTCCGGGGTGCGGAGCGGCGATGTGGCGTCGAGATCCACCAAGGTGTCGAAGCTGCGGCCGGCGTCGCGCTCTACCGCCGCGACGCAGTGGCGTATGGCTGCGATCTTTCCCGCCTGGTCGGTGGCAAGCTCCCCCGGCCGTGCGATCGCCATGTCCGCGCCCGCGTCCTTGGCCGCCTGTAGAATAGCCGGCGAGTCACTGCTCACAGCCAGAAGATCGAACATCTTGCTCGCGCGCGCCTGCGCAATGGTCCATGCGATCAGAGGCTTGCCGTGAATTAGGCGAATATTTTTATTCACCACACCCTTGGACCCGCCGCGCGCGCAAATGGTGCACAGTGCGCTCACCCCTCGACCTCGTCCCGCATCAGCAGATTGCGCAGCATGGTAAGTCCGTTGCTCTGGCTTTTTTCCGGATGGAACTGCATGCCGCAAACCTTACCATCATCCACCGCGGCGATGAACGGCGTTGCGCCGTGCATGCAAGAAGCTGCCCAGCAGCCCGGGGGCGGCTGCATGACCGCAAAGCTGTGAGTGAAGTAGAACGCCGTCCGGTCGGGCAGCCCGCGCGTCATTTGGGAAGGGCGATCGAAACGAATCTCGTCGAAGCCCACATGCGGCACGGGGGCTTCCGCTTGAGGCACGAGTTTCTTGACGATTCCCGGAAACAAGCCCAGGCCCGCGACCCCGGGCGCCTCCTCACTGCCTTCAAACAACAACTGCATGCCGACACAGATGCCGACAAGACGGGCATCCGGCTCCGCCAAGAACCTCCGAAGGGCGTCTTCCAGGCCCCGGCGACGCAGCTCCTGCATCGCGCTGGCGAAATTCCCCACTCCGATCAATACCACTCGCCGGCCGACCTGAAGATCATCGGGATTGGCGGACACCGTGAACGGCACGGGGAGATGAGCCAACGCTTTAGCAAAGGAGGCAAGGTTGCCGATACCGTAGTCGATAACCAGGACCATTGCGATTATTCGACCTGATACAACGGTTCCCAACGTCCGTCGCGCTTTTCGAACAGCTCGCGGTTTACGTGGCGATCCAGCGTGGTGTCGAACTCCTCCTGCGTCATCTGGAAATACGCGAGGTACCGCTCCATGAACTGGTATGGGGGTTGATTGTCGTAAAGCAGCACCAGGGGTTTCGCTTGTTCGCGCGTTAACGCACCGCGGCGAATCTCGATATTCGAATCCTGCGTCGCCCGGCCAAACCCGAATTTGAGATACATAAGATAGGTATGCAGCGCATACATCGCCGAATCATTCTGGGCGAAGTTGGTGAACGTGCCCAAATTGCTCTCTTCATGCTCCTTAAGGCCGCAGTGCCGCTTCGCCGCCAGGTAGTTTCGGTAGGAATCCCAAGGTTCAAAATACGACCAGTGAGTCTTGAATACTCCTGTCCGTGCGAGCTCCTCGTCGGTCGGGAACATCCACTGGCGAATGCGGCTCTGGGGCAACTGATCGAAGGTCGATTTGTATTCGCCGGAGAGGTAGATGCGCTTAATATAATCCACACTGAAGGCTGCGGTGTTCCTGGTTTCGGTCGAGCCGCCGTATTCCACTTCACCATCTTCGCCATAGAAAATCGGGGCGATGTCGTGCAGTACCGAGGTGCGGATGACCGCGGCGAGAATCGCCGCCGTCCAGCCGAAAAGCGGCCGGCCGTGTTCGATAAAGCCGATGCGGTTCGCCTGCCGCATGATTTCGCAATCAAGGCTGATGTGGATATGGTCGTAGCCTGAGTTCACGAAGGCATGCAGGTTTTCGTTGCTAAGCTGAAATTCCAGCGGAGTTCGGATGGTCACGCACAGTGGCGTCATGCCATGGACGTGCTTAAGCTGATAGGCGACGTAAGAGCCGTCTTTTCCACCCGAAACCGGAACCAGCACGTCGTAACGCCCGTCATGGCGCCGGTACCTGTCGAGCAGCACCGTTAGCTCTTTCTGCCGCGCCCCCCAATCAAATCGCTTTTTCTCCTCGGCCCACCGACATGCGTTACAGACCCGCTGCGCATCGAATTCGATGCGCGGGCGCGTGGACATGTTGAAGCACTTGGCGCACCAGAATACGTTTTTCATGTGGAGAATTTGGTGAATATCCGCGAGAGAAAGGGGAGTACGTTTTCGTGTTCGGGCTTGATCGTGGTCCCGGCAACCAGAGCGCCGTCGGGCACATCGGTGTTGATCACCGTCGCGCCCGCCGCAAGAACAACGCGGCCGCCGACCTTCGCGTTTCCGATGATGCTGGATTTAGCGTACATCAGTACGCCGTCGCCGAGTACAGGGTAGTCGAGGATACCGTCCCGCGGACTGCCGCCAATGGAGCAGTTCTGATAGACGCAGAGGAAGTTGCCCAGTTTGGCCCGCCCGATCACGCTGCCGACAGGATGCACGAAGACAAACACCTCGGGCAGTGCGACCTCATGAAACAGATCGAGGCCGTGCAGGGCTTTGTTCAAAAGGTAGACCCGCGTTGCGAGATCGGCTTGCCGTTCTGTCGACAACGTGCGGGCGAGCAGGGCAAGAAACGCGGCATATTGATCTCCGTGGAGGTGAGAAAGCACCCCCTCACCGTCGCGGGTGTAGCCGGCGAGAGCGATGTGGCGCCATCCGCGGGCGACCGCGGCAAGAGCCTCCAATGTGCCCGCTTCCACCGCGGCCGCGTCCAATGCTTTCCCGTCCGGAAACAGGGCCGCGATCTGGTTGAGCACATACCGCGCCAGCGCGGGTGCTGCGAGCGTGCTCCACATCCGGCCCGAGCCCGTGTTGATGGCTACATATTCCACGCTCAGACCCAAACTGCCATATCGATGCCTGCCGCAATCAATTTGGCGCGGGCGGAGGATAGACCCTCGCCCATGAAAGCAAACAGGTTAGAAGTAGCTACGCCGGACACCCGCGGGAGCGCAAGCCCGGGACCCAAATGGTCGTTCCGTCCGACACCGCCGCTCAGCACCACCGGCACCTGCACTTCGGCAGGAATGGTCGCGATGACATCGAGGTCAAGGGTCATGCCGGTGCCGTCGCGGTCCACGGAATTGAGCAGGATCTCTCCGACCCCCAGCGTCGCCACGTCCCGCAGCCAATCGGCGAGGTCACGGGCGGCGGGCGCTTCAGCGCTTCGGAAGCACGGCGTGCGCGGCGTGGCAAGGCCGGTGTAGTCCACCGAGGCCACCACCGCCTGCTCGCCGTACACGCTCGCGATCTGCCTGACGACGTCGGGCTTCCGCCACAGCAAGGTATTGATCACGACCTTGTCGGCGCCATGTTGAAAATACACCTCGGCGTCGTGAAGGCTGCGAATACCGCCGCCCAGGGCCACAGGCACGAACACTTCCGTGGCGATACTCGCGACCGTTCCCAGGAATTTTTCCTGGTCCGCCGGATCGGGATCCGCATTCAGTATGACCAGTTCATCAATGAATCGCGATACCTTGGCAAAGCCGTAATTGCGCGCAAGCCAGTCCGCTGAGCCTACGGATTGCAGGCGGAAGTTCCTGCTGATGCAGAATTGTCCACCGCGATATAAAAGCACAAAGATCAAGCGCTTCTTGGGCACTCGCGCTATCCGGCAGGACGGTGCGCGCCGAAATCCTCGGGTCGCCCGAAATCCACCCAGGCCTCGTGCATGGGATAGACGATCGTCCGCGAGCCCGCGTCCTTCAGGCGCTCGAACACTGCCGGCATGTGGCAGTGCTCGCCTTCGCTCAAGCATTCCAGCGCGTCGGGATTTAGCGCATAGATCCCAGCATTCACGTGAGTCCGTGACACCGGCTTCTCATCGAATCCGACGATATCGAGGCCGCGCGTGAGCACCACGCCGAAAGGGTGCTGCCATTCGTGCAGACGCACCGCCATGGTGGCAGCGGCTCCGGACCTGGTGTGAAAATCCAACATCTCGCCGTAATCGATATCGGTAATGACGTCGCCATTGGTCACCAGAAACGGGCCGGTCGGACGCGGGCGCAGCAGGCTCAAAGCGCCTGCGGTCCCGAGCGGTTGCTCCTCCCGCAGGTATTCGATCTGCACGTTCCAACGGCCGCCGTCTCCAAAATGCGCCTCGATCATGTGGCCGAGGTGGTTCAGTGAGATGACGAAACGCGATAATCCCTGGCTTCGCGCACGCTCGATGATGTGTTCGAGCATGGGTTTGTCATTCACCTTCAGCAGCGGTTTGGGGCATTGCGACGTCCGATCGCCCAAACGCGTGCCCTTCCCGCCGGCCATGATCACCATGGTGTTCGGGCGCTGCGACGACGCCGGCGAACCGCGCAAGAGATGCAATCCGACCAGGTGGCGGCGCTCATCGACGATCGGCAGGGCCATGATGCGGTTGGTCTGCATCAGCTTCAGGGCCGACTCCCGCGACATTTCCAGGGGCGCCACCATGGCGGCGCGTTTGACGACGGAATCGATCGGGCTTTGCATATCTAGCCCGCGCAACAATCCGCGCCGGATATCACCGTCCGTAATCGTGCCCGCAAGGCTGCCATCCGGGGAGATCACCAGGATAATTTGCAGTGCTGATTCGGTGAGATTTCTGACGGCCTCGCCGAGCGTGGCTTTGACCGGAAGCGTGGCCTTGCGCCACCCCGTCTGCTCTTCGGAGTCAGCCATGCCGACGGCCTTCAGGCCAAAGTGACGATTTCAGGTGCACCTGTGATATCCCGGGGGAACGATCAATAATCCAAAGGGTTATGGAACCCTTATAAGCCGTTCCGGCCTTGCGGGAAACCTCCCGGTCGGCCTACGGTTTCGCCTTGTCACCCCAGAGGAGCCCTTCCATGAAAATCGCCATCATCATCGGCAGCACCCGGCCGGGACGCAAAGGCGAGGCCGTCGCCAAATGGGTATATGAACTGGCGTCGAAGCGCTCCGACGCCACCTTCGAGATCGTCGATATCGCGGCCGCCAACCTGCCGTTCCTCGATGAACCGGCGCCCGCCATCTCCGGCAAATACTCCCACGCCCATACCAAGGCCTGGTCGGAGAAGATCAAGCCGTTCGACGCCTTCGTGTTCGTAGCGCCCGAATACAACCACGGCCTATCTTCGGCGCTGAAGAACGCCATCGATTTCCTCTATGCCGAGTGGGTCAACAAGGCCGCCGGCATCGTCAGCTACGGCGCTATCGGCGGCGCGCGTTCGGCGGAACAACTCCGGCTGGTGATGGCGCAACTTCAATTGGCCGACGTGCAGGCGCAGGTGATGCTGTCGCTGTTTACGGACTTCGAGAACATGACGACTTTGAAACCCGCGGCCAACCAGGAGAAGGCCCTGTCCACCATGTTGGACCAAGTTGTGGCCTGGGGAACCGCCTTGAAGACCCTGCGGGGCTGATCCCCCGGCTCAGGCCCAGTTCAGCCTCGGGAAAGATCGTCGGGTAAATCAGGTAACCCGGCCCATAAGTGGGGAAGATGGGCCATAAAGTTGATGCCCTCAGGCGTTGGGGGACCATATACTTGCCCCAATGTGCACGGCATTCTTGGCCGTGACGGCTAGCCCGTTTCCGATGTTCTAAAACTGAGGACGACAACGGAGGGAAGGCGCGGAATGAAGAGGAAGGCGCTTTATAGTTCGTCACGGGGCGACCGATCCGGCCGTCCCGGACCTGTGCGCCTTGCCTCCATCGAGCCGATTCCCGATCCCATCGTTCCGCCCAAGCCGCCCGGACGCCTCGCCCGCGGCGCGGGCCGGGTCAAAGCTTTCTACAAACGCCGTGAAAAATGGTTCGGCCTGCTCGCCAGCGGCGCCGCCGCCATCATTGCGCTGATTCTCTTCCAGGCGTTCGTGCCGGGCGCCCGCAATTACACCCAGCACGACATCGACCTGGCGGTGCGCTCGACCCTGGAACATATCCCGGAGCCGCCGTCCGCCGCCTCGCGCGCCTACGCCGTGATTCGCCCTTCGGTGGTGCGGGTCAATCAGCTTGAGAAAGAAAAAGACAGCGACGAACTCTCGGTCAAGGGCGTGGGCACCGGCGTCATCATCGACGAAAAGGGCACCATCCTCACCAACCTCCATGTGGTGGCCGGCGCGGACAAGGTCGGCATCGAATATCTCGACGGAACCAAGTCGGAGGCCGAGGTGATCTCGGTACAGCCGGAAAACGACCTCGCGGTGCTCAAGCCCAAGACAATTCCCGATGACATCGTTCCGGCGACGCTGAAATCCACCGCCAAGCTGCGCCCCGGCGACGAAGTGATCGCGGTCGGCAACCCCTTCGGCATCGGCATCTCGGTCTCGGACGGCATCATCTCGGGCCTGCGCCGCAATTATCAAAGCGCCGACGGCAAGAGCAACCTCACCAACCTCATCCAGTTCGACGCTGCCGCCAACCCGGGTAACTCCGGCGGCCCCCTGGTGACCACCGACGGCGAAGTCATCGGCATCGTCACCGCCATCCTCAATCCCACCAGCCAGCGCGTCTTCATCGGCATCGGCTTCGCCGTCCCCATCGAGAACGCCGCCGCCGCGGCCGGCTTGTCGCCGTTTTAATTTTCCATTCAGCCCTGTTTTCAAGGAAGAGCAGTTCATGAGCGATAAACTTTCGCCCGGCTCCAGCGGTCAAGTGGCCTCGCTGATGGAGCGCGTGCTCTACGAAGTGAAGAAGATCATCGTCGGCCAGGACCGATTCCTGGAGCGTGTGCTGGTGGCGATCCTGGCGGAGGGCCACTTGCTGGTGGAAGGCGTGCCCGGCCTCGCCAAGACGCTAACCGTCAACACCCTGGCCAAGACGCTGCGCGGCAACTTCAAGCGCATCCAGTTCACGCCTGACCTGGTGCCGGCTGACCTGGTCGGTACGCGCATCTACAATCAGAAGACCGGCGAGTTCACCACGTCGCTTGGCCCGGTGTTCACCAACCTGCTGCTGGCCGACGAAATCAACCGCGCGCCCGCCAAGGTGCAGAGCGCCCTGCTCGAGGTGATGCAGGAGCGCCAGGTCACCATCGCCGGTGAAACTCATAAGGTGCCGCAACCGTTCCTGGTCATGGCCACGCAGAACCCCATCGAGACCGAAGGCACCTACCCCCTGCCCGAAGCCCAGGTCGACCGCTTCATGATGAAAGTGCTGGTGGGCTATCCCACCGAAGAGGAAGAATTTGTCATCGTCGAGCGCGTCACCGGCGTCACCAATGCGGTTGCCGCCGTGGCCACCACCGACCAATTGGTCGCGCTGCAACGGGAATGTAAGAACGGCTACGTCGACCCGTCATTGATGCAGTACGCGGTCAAACTGGTGAGCGCCACTCGCGACCCCGACCGCGCCGGCATCGCCGACATGGCGCGCTATCTGCAGTATGGCGCCAGCCCGCGCGCGAGCATTCACTTGGTCGAGGGCGCCCGGGCGCTCGGCTTCCTGCGTGGTCGCGACTACGCCCTGCCCCAGGATATGATCGACATCGTCCCGGACGTCCTGCGCCATCGCCTGGTGCTGTCGTACGAAGCGTTGGCGGAAGGCGTGACCACGGACCAGATCATCGCGCGCCTCTTGAGCTCCGTTACCGCGCCCGACAAGCCCCTCGAGACCCACGTCAAAGTCGCAGCGCCCGCCCAATAGCCCGGTATTCACTTAACCATGTTCAGTCGGCCAAAACCGAAGCCGGAGCCCGTAGCGCCGCCGCGCCACACCAAGCCGGACGTTCTCCTGCGAAAGCTGGAATGGACGGTGATCCGCCGGCTCGACGGCTTGCTGCACGGCAACTACCGCACGCTGTTCCGTGGCTTCGGCATGGACCTCGCAGGATTGCGGGAATACCAGCCCCATGACGACGTGCGCCATATCGACTGGAACGTCACGGCACGCCTGCAGATTCCCCATGTGCGCCAGTACAACGAGGACCGGGAGGTCACCGCCTGGTTCCTGCTCGACCTCTCGCCGTCGGTGGATTTCGGCTCCGCCGAGCGCAAAAAGCGCCACATCCTGATCGAATCCGTGGCAACGCTGGCGCGTGTCCTGACCCGTCACGGCAACCGCGTCGGCGCGCTGTTCTACAGCGGTAGCGTCGACCAGATGATCCCCGCCCGGGGTGGGCGGGAACATGTGCTGCATATTATGAGCGCGCTTGAAGCGCGACCCGAGCTAGATCGGGCACGGGCCACCAACCTGCGCGAACTGCTGGACGCCGCCAACCACGCCATCAAACGGCGTGCCATGGTGTTTGTGATTTCCGACTTCATCAGCGCGCCCGGCTGGGACGGGGCGCTCGCCATGCTGGCGCGCCGCCACGAGGTGCTGGCGGTGCGCCTGCTCGACCCTATGGAGCAGCA